>NZ_JAIUKE010000376.1 GCF_020176795.1 Streptomyces sp. 8L | reverse complement strand
CCCGCCCCCGCCCCCCGGGGCCCCCCCACCGTCCCTCCCACCGGCGCCCCCTCCCCGGTACCCCGCGCCGGCCGCGGCCGGGGGGCTGGGGGCGCACCACCGGTGACGTACGCGCCCGTGGCGCGGGCGAGACCCCGCCACCGCAGCCACCACCCCCGCAGGGCCCGGCCGCGCTCCACCCGAACCCCCCACCGGCCGGGTCCTGCACCCATGTCCCGCGTGCCGCGCCCGTACGGCGCATCAGTCCGAGCGGCGCGCCCCGGCCCGCAGCAGACTTGACGGCATGTCGGGCAAGCGAAGTGCGGGGCTACTGGTCCACCGGATGACGGACACCGGTGCGGAGGTGCTCATCGGCCATATGGGCGGCCCCTTCTGGGCCCGCCGCGAGGCCGCCGCCTGGTCGATGCCCAAGGGCGAGTACGAGGAGGGCGAGCGGCCCGAGGACGCGGCGCGCCGCGAGTTCCGCGAGGAGCTGGGGCTGACGCCGCCCGAGGGCCCCTGGGTCCCGCTCGGCGAACACCGGCAGCGGAGCGGCAAAACGGTCGTCGCCTGGGCGGTGGAGGGCGATCTGGACCCGGCGGACGCCGTCTTCGGCACGTTCTCGATGGAGTGGCCGCGGGGTTCGGGGGTCCAGCGGGAGTTCCCCGAAATCGACCGCGTGGCCTGGGTGCCCCTCGCGGAGGCCGGGGAGCGGCTGGTGGCGGGGCAGCGGGTCTTCCTCGACCGGCTCGGCCGCCACATAGCCGACGCCGGCTGACCCCGTCCCCACAGGCCGCCGTCGCCGCCCGCCCCTCCCGGGCCGCCTTCGCCCGGGGCCGGGACGGCAGGGGCCGCGAGCCGACTCCCCCGTCCTGACGAAAGGTGCACCTCCGTGCGCTACCGCACGCATGTCCTCGCCGCGGCCGGAACGTTCCTGGCTGTCGCCTCCGTACTCCCCCATCTGTCCCCGCCCGCCTCGGCGACGACCGGCCTGGCCGCGCGGGCGTCCGGCTCGCCGCCGGGCCGGCCCGGCGCCCCGGGGCCCGTATCGCCCCACGCACCCGCGGGGGCCGCGGGGCCACCCAGCGCCCTGCTCCAGGAGGGCTCGGTCACCGCGGCGCAGCTGCTGGCCCGGCTCGGGCACTGCGACCAGGTGTCGGACGGCCTGTACCGGACGGACGAGGAGGACGACGAGCCCAGCGTGCCGGTCTGCGGCACGCAGGGCACGGTGTACTGGACGGCCGATCTGGACATCGACTGCGACGGCCGCGTCACCGAGCACTGCAACGGGGACACGGACGGCGAGTTCCAGGACATGACGGCGTTCCCGCAGTCGGACGGCGAGGCGCTGAACGCGGAGAAGCTGCCGTACGTGGTCGTGCCCGACCCGGGGGGCGCCTGGGACTACCGCGCCTCGGGCATCCGCGGCGGCGGGCTGGCCGCCGTCGTGCACGACGGCCAGGTGCAGTACGCGGTCGTCGGCGACACCGGCCCCGCCGGGCTGATCGGCGAGGCCTCCTACGCGACGGCGCACGCGCTGGGCATCACTCCGGACCCGGCGGGCGGGGGCGCACCGAAGGATGTCACGTACATCCTGTTCCGGAACACGAAGGTGGAGCCGGTGGAGAACCACGCGGAGGCGGTACGCATGGGCGACCGGCTGGCACGGGAGTTCGTGGCCGGCACGCGCTGAGGACCGCGGCACAGTTGAGAGACCGCGGCATGCACTGAGAGACCGCGGCATGCGCTGAGGGACCGCGGCGCGCGTATCCGGATTCCGCGGAAAGGGGGGCGGCCCCCCCGGCCGGGGGGGGGGGCCGGGGGGGCCCGGGGGGGGCCCCCCCCCCCCCCCCCCCGGAGCCCCCTCCGGCCGCCGGAGGGCATTGTCTACAGCACGCCGTGCGGACGCAGGCCGCGGGCCCTGGCGCGCAGCTCGAACTTCTGCACCTTGCCGATGGGGTTGCGCGGCAGCAGGTCGATCGGCTCGAGCCGCTCCGGCCAGTACTGCTTGGCCACCTGGTGCTCGTCCAGGTAGCGCCGCATCTCCTCGAACTCCAGGGTCGCACCGTCCTTCAGCACCACGAAGGCGCAGGCGCGCTCGCCGAGCCGCTCGTCCGGCATGGCCACGATCGCCACGTCCTCGATGGCGGGGTGGCCGAACAGCAGCTGCTCGACCTCGGCCACCGGGATCTTCTCGCCGCCGCGGTTGACGACGTCCTTCACCCGTCCGGTGATGCGCAGGAACCCCGACTCGTCGATCGTCGCGAGGTCCCCGGTGCGGTACCAGCCGTCCTCGGTGAACACCTCGGCCGTCAGGTCGGGGCGGTCCAGGTAGCCGCTGAACACGGTGGGGGAGTGCAGCTCGAAGTTGCCCTCCTCGCCCGCGGGCAGCACCAGGCCCGAGTCGTCCGTGATGCGCAGTTCGATCCCGTCCAGCGCGCGGCCGTCGGAGCCCCAGCGCTCGCCCGGCTCGTCGCCCGGCGCGGAGAGCGCGCCGAGGCACGTCTCCGTCGTACCGAACGCGCCGCACACGTCGGCACCGAGCAGCCGGCCGGCCCGCTCCGCGAGGCCGCGCGGTACCTGGGCGCCCGTGGCCACGAAGATCCGCAGGTTGCGGGGGGTCTCGCCGCTCTCCTCGACCGCCTTGACCAGGTCGGCCAGGAACGGTGTCGCCGCCTGCACGAAGGTCGCGCCGTGCTGGTTCAGCGACTGGAGGGCGCGCTTGGCGTCCCAGTCGGACTGCACGATCTGCGGCACGCCCAGCACCATCGCGAGGACCATGCCGTACAGGAAACCGGTCTGGTGGGCGAGGGGCGAGGGCACCCAGACCGCGTCCCGGGCGCCGAGGCCGAGGTGCTTGACCTCCATGGCGGCCGCGCGCACCAGATGGGCCGTGGGCTGCGTGACGCCCTTCGGCTCGCCCGTGGTGCCCGACGTGAACAGCAGCTGCGCCGTCATGTCGGGCGTCGGGACGATCGCGTCGAGCGCGGCGCGGTCGACCGCGGTCTCGTCGAGCGCGGCGCCGAAGTCCCGTACGGACAGGCCCGTCGCACCCGCGTCGGGCAGCGTCGCGGAGCCGCCCGTGGTGGACAGCACCAGCACGTGCTCCAGCGCGGCGCGGTCCTCGCCGGACAGCCCGAGCACCTCCTCGGCGGGGCGCCGCGAGCGGTACTCGTCGGCGACCACCAGCACACGGGCCTTCGAGCGGCGCAGCACGAAGCCGACCTCGCGCTCCCGGAAGAACGGGATGACCGGGCAGCACACCGCGCCGATGCGCAGCGCCGCCAGCGAGAGCACCACGAACTCGACGCGGTTGGGCAGCTGGTAGGCCACGTTCTCGCCGGGCTGCACACCGAGGCCGAGCAGCATCGAGGCGGTGCGCTCCACCCGCTCGGCCAGTTCGCCCCAGCTGACGATCTCGTCGCGGTCGGCCCGTACGTCCACCACGGCGGTGTCGTTCGGGCGGGCGGCGGCGCGCCGGCTGAGCCACTCGGGCAGTGTGACGCCGGCCGCCAGGTCGGGCTTGGTGACCTCGCGCTCCAGACGGCGCGGCTTGGCCTTGCCGACCGCTCCCGCGCCCTCCTCCACCGACATCGGCACGCCGAGGGTGTTCATGGCGTCCAGGAAGGTGGGATAGGAGATGCGGTACGCGTTCGGGTAGGTGAGCGTGGAGTGCCCGCTCGCCCGCGACGACGCGATGGCCAGGGACATCAGCACCCGGTGGTCGTTGAACGACGACAGCTTGGCGCCGACGAGGCCGCCGACGCCCCGCACCCGGAGCGTGTCGCTCGTCAGCTCCAGCTCGCCGCCCATGGAGTTGAGCTGGAGCATCGCGGCGGCCCTGTCGGACTCCTTGAGCCGGGTGTGCGCGATGTTGCGGAACACCGACTCGCCGTACGCGAACGTGCCGAGCGTGGAGAGGATCGGCAGCATGTCCGGCACGTCGCGGCAGTCGATGTCGACGCCCTTGAGCATGGGGCGCTCCTGCTGGATGCGCACACCGCCGGCCGCCTCGTCGATCTCCATCGGCACGCCCATGGCGCGCGCGATGTCGAGGAAGTGGAACTCCGGGTGGTCGGCGGGCCCGCCCTCCAGCGAGGTGATCCCGCGCAGCAGCACGTCGGACGGGTGCAGCGCGGCGGCGGCGACGCCGAACGCGGCGGAGCCGATGTCCGGCGGGAGCGTCAGCTCGACCGGGTGGGCCTCCTGGTCCGGCTCGATGTCGAACCTGCGCCAGTCCTCCGACACCGTGACCCGGAGACCGAACTGCCGCATCATCGCGACCGTCAGCTCCAGGTACGTGCGCTCGTTCAGCTCGCCCTCCACCTCGATGGTGGTGTGACCGGTGGCGAACGGCGCGAGCAGGATCAGGCCGGAGATCCACTGCGAGAGCGTGCCCGCGATGCGTACGTGACCGCCGGTGGGCCTGCGTCCTGTCACCTGGATCGGCGGGCAGTCGTCCGCCGACTCCAGCTGGACGCCCATCTGTTCGAGTGCGCGCAGCAGGGGGCCGACCGGACGGCGCCTGAAGTACTTCTGCCCGGTCACCGCGACGTCGCGGTCGGACAGGGAGGCGAGCCCGATCATGAAGTAGAGGGTGGTGCCTGAGCTTCCCGCGGACACGGCCGAGCGGCGCGGCTTGTACCGGCCGCCGAGGCCGTGCACGACGAAGGTGTCACCGTCGCGTGTGATCCGCACGCCGAGCCCGCGCAGCAACTGCACGGTGTACTCGACGTGCCGGGCGTCGGAGAGCCCGTGCACTCGGCTCTCGCCGTCGGCGAGCGAGGCGAGGATCAGCGCGCGGTGCGCGTGGTACTTGGAGTTGGGGACGAGGACATCACCGGTGAGCTGGTGCTTGATCCCTTTGACGAGAAGGTGCATGGGGGCTTGCTACTCCCTGGCCAGGCGGGCACACCGGGCCGCGGTCGTCGGGGCGGGGACGGCGCCGTCGTCGCGGCGCGCAGGCGCCTGGACACCACGGACACGACCCCGGCCGCTGAGGCCGTGGCTCGGTGATGGAACCGTCCGTGAGACGGCAGTGGTTACGTTATGAAAGCTGGAGCGGGCGGGCAGGCGACATCGCCGGTCGGACCGAGGTGCGGTCCTTGCGGGGAACGACGGCCGGCCTGCGAGCAGATACGCGGGCACGGGCACGACCGTATCGCGAAGTGGCGCGAGCGCCGGGAGAGCGCCCACGGGGGTCAGTCACTCCGCGCGGATCGCGGCATCCGATGACGCGCGGAACAGATCGGACGGCTGTCATGGCGTGGAGGCCACGCTGCGGGGCCCTCCCGTCGTGGCAGGAGCCGAGGTGCGCTCGTGCGGCCCGGGGCCGGGTGCACGGGGAGGAGCGTCCGGATGACGAGCCCGCGCGGAGCCACGCCGCGACGGCGGTGGTCCTGCTGGAAGTGCTCGGTCATATGAGCTTTATATCAATGCTCGGTACATGCATGCAGCTCGCCCCTTACGAGTGAGACGAGTGGCAGGGGGTGACCGTTCCCGGACCTGCGGGGATCTTCTCGGTGTGGCGGACGCCACTTTCGGGACGGGCTCGTCGCGGCTCCCCGGCGGCCGGTCCTGGCCCGGACGCGGGGGCGCGCCGGGAGCGCCCGGCCGGAACCCCTCGTCGAGAGCGGCCGGTTGCCGCGCGGGCGCGTGCCGAACCTCACACCGCCCGCGGCCGGGTGTGCCGTCGTGCCGGGACAGGTGTTCAACCTCCCGTCGCCCGGCGGACATTCGGCACGCGAGGACGGCCGGGCCCGGCCGCGGCACGCCACCGGGGGCACACACGGACAGGGCAGCGTCCCGGTGGGCGCCGTGGCGGGCCCCGCGGTGGGCGCACAACACCCGCGCGCGCACGCGGGTGTTGTGCGCCGGTGGCGGCACCTTCTGGGAAACTTGCTTTACGAAGAGAGCCTCACTTTACGAAGAGACCCTCAGGCGTCCCTGCGGGAAGAGACCCTCAGGCGTCCCTGCGGGTGTCGAAGACCTGTTCCCTGGCCGCCTCCGCGGCCCGCGCCACCGCGCCGAGCAGCACCGCGTCGGCGCCCAGGGCCGACCCCACCACCCGCGGGCGCAGCGGCGTCAGATCCGCCAGGCACGCCTGGAGCGGCCCGAGCAGCAGATCACCGTTGCGGCCCACCCCGCCGCCCAGCACCACGAGTTCGGGGTCGAGCACGGCGGCGAGCGCCGCCACGGCGTGCGCGAGGCGCGCACCCTCCCGCTCCACCACCCGAAGCGCCGTCGTGTCACCGGCGCGCGCCGCGGCGAACACGTCCTTCGCGGTCCTGGCCGAGGCCTCCGGCATGCCCAGGGACCGGGCGAGCGCGACCACGGCGTCCGCCGACACGGCGTCCTCCATCGGGCCGCCGCGCGCCGGGGTGCCCGCCGCGCCCGGGCCGGAGTCCTCCGGCAGCGGGAACATCGGCAGGTAGCCGATCTCGCCCGCCGCGCCGTGGCCGCCCCGGAACAGCCTGCCGTCCGCGACCACGCCCGCGCCGAGGCCCGTGCCCACCCACAGGTACGCGAACAGCCGGGAGCCCTGGCCCGCGCCGAGCGCGTACTCGCCGAGCGCCGCGAGATTGGCGTCGTTCATCACATCGAGCCCGGTGTCGAGCTCCGCGTGCAGCCGGTCGAAGAGGCCGCTGCGCCCCCAGCCCGGCAGGTTGACCGCGTAGCGCACCCGATGGGTGCCGGGGTCGGTGACACCGGGGCTGCCCACCACCGTGTGCACCACCTGCGACCAGGCGAGCCCGGCCTCCGCCGCCACGGAGCGGGCCAGCCGCGCCGCCTCGCGCACCATCGCCCCCGCCGTACGGGCGGCGTTCGGTGTGTCGCGGGGGGCGGCCCCCCGGCCGGCGGGGGGGGGGGCCCCCGCGCCGCCCCCCCCCCCGGCCCCCCGCCCCCCCCCGCCCCGGGCCCCGCGCGCCGGGCGCGCCCCCCCCGCCCCCGGCGGGGGGGGGGGGGTGGGGGGGGGGGGGGGGGGCGGCGCCGCGGGGGGGGGGGGGGGCCCCCCGCGGCGCGCAGCCACTCGCGGCCCACGTCCACGCCGATCACGTAGCCCGCGGTCGGGTCCGCCGCGTAGAGCACGGCGGCCCTGCCCCGGCCCTGGCCCCGGCTGACCTCGCCCGTCGGGCGGACGAGCCCGGCGCGCTCCAGGCTGGCCAGCGCCGCCGAGACGGTCGGTTTGGACAGGCCGGTGGAACGGGCGAGTTCGGCCCGCGAGGTGGACCCCGCGGCGCGCAGCGCGTCGAGCAGTACGCGCTCGTTGTAGCTGCGCAGGACGCCCCGGTTCCAGACCTGCTCCCCGCCCGCGGGGCCGCCGGCTCCCCGGCCGGCCTCGCCGCCCTGCCCGTGCACGCCGTTCAGAATCGTTCCTCCCGAGCCGTTGACGTTCTTTTGTTAAGGATTCTAACTTGTTCGTTGCGCCGTCCTGATGGTTCCTTGACGCGGTCCCCGAGGGCAAGCAGCCCGGGAGCGCGGGGGAGCCCCGCACCCGTCCACGGCGGCGCGCCCCGTCAGACGGAGGAGGTGGGCCGGATGCCCAACACCGGCCGGAAGGCCGGGACGAACGACGTCGGGTTCGTCCGCAGCATCGGCCAGTTCCAGGCGAGCGCCATCAACATGAGCCAGATGGTCGGCGTCGGGCCGTTCATCACCATTCCCGCCATGATCATCGCCTTCGGCGGGCCGCAGGCGGTCATCGGCTGGGTCGCCGGCGCGGTCCTCGCCCTGGCGGACGGCCTCATCTGGGCCGAACTCGGGGCGTCCATGCCGGGCGCGGGAGGCTCGTACATCTATCTGCGGGAGGCCTTCCAGTACCGGACAGGGCGGCTGATGCCCTTCCTGTTCACCTGGACGGCCATGCTGTTCATCCCGCTCATCATGTCGACCGGCGTGGCCGGGTTCGTCCAGTACCTGGCCTACCTCTGGCCGTCCATGTCCTCGGGCCAGGGCGATCTGATCGGGCTCGCGATGTGCGTCGCCGTGGTGCTGCTGCTGTGGCGGCGCATCGACTCCGTCGGGCGGCTCACGACGGTGCTCTGGGTGATCATGATCATCAGCGTGGCCTGTGTGATCATCGCCTCGTTCACCCACTTCAGCGCCTCCGACGCCTTCACCTACCCGGCGCACGCCTTCGACCTCGGCTCCGGCAAGTTCTGGCTGGGCTTCGCCAGTGGGCTGACCATCGGGATCTACGACTACCTCGGCTACAACACCACGTCGTACATGGGCGCGGAGATCAAGAAGCCCGGACGGGTCCTGCCCCGCTCCATCATCTACGCCATCGTCGGCATCATGTGCATCTACCTGCTGATGCAGATCGGCACGCTCGGCGTCGTGAACTGGCACGACATGATCGACCCGAACAACCCGGCCTCCCGGTCGGTCGCCGCGGTGGTGCTGGAGAAGGCATGGGGCAGGACCACGGCGGACGTGATCACCGTGCTGATCCTCATCACCGCCTTCGCCTCCGTCTTCGCGGGGCTGCTCGGCGGCTCCCGGGTGCCCTACGACGCGGCGCGCGACAAGGTGTTCTTCCGGCAGTTCGGCACGCTGCACCCCAAGCACCGCTTCCCGGTGCTCGGCCTGGTCACCATGGGCGTGATCACGGCGGCGGCCTTCCTGGTCAGCCGGCACCTCGGCGACTCGGCGGCCCATCCGCCGCTGACCGTCCTGATCACCTTCCTCACCACGACGATGGTCATCGTGCAGGCCTTCGCGCAGATCGCCGCCGTCACCGTGCTGCGCAGGCGTCAGCCGGGCCTGCGCCGCCCGTACCGGATGTGGCTGTACCCGCTGCCGAGCGTCGTGGCGCTGGTGGGCTGGCTGACGGTGTACGTGTTCGCGGACAAGAACAACCCGGGGCTGCACCCGATCGAGGGATCGCTGGCCTGGGTGGTGCTCGGCGGCATCGCCTTCCTCGTGTGGGCGAAGTTCGAACGGACCTGGCCGTTCGGCCCGAAGGAGATCAACGAGAACTTCCTGAACATGCCCGAGGACCCCGACGAGGACCCGGGCGAGGGAGGCGCGGGCTCCGCGGTCGGGAGGGGCACGGGCCCCGCGGCCGGGGGAGCGGGCGAACGGGAGCGGGCGTGACGGACGGCACGACGGGCGCGCAGGCGACGGCGGCCGGCGGTCCGGAGTTCGTCCTCGGCATCGACATCGGCGGTACGAAGATCGCGCTCGCCACCGCGGGACCCGGCGGCGGCATCCTGCAAACGGCCCGCCTCGACACCCGCGCGCGGGACGGCGCGGACCAGGCCCTCGACCGGGCCCTGCGCGCGGCGGCCCGCCTGCGCGACGCCACCCCGGGACGGCTGCTCGGCGTCGGCGTCGCGGCGCCGGGCGTCGTCCACGACGACCATGTCGCCTACGCGCCGAACATTCCTGGCCTGGCCGATCTCGCGCTCAGGGACCGAGTGGCGGCGGCCCTCGGACCGGCCCCGGTGCGCGTGGACAACGACGTGAAGGCCGCGGGTTTGGCCGAAGCGCGCTGGGGCGCGCTGCGCGGGGCCGACCCGGGCCTCTACCTCAACCTCGGTACGGGCCTCGCCGCCGCCCTCGTCGTGGGCGGCCGGGTCCTGCGGGGCGCGCACGGCGCGGCGGGCGAGATCGGCTACCTGCTGCGCGAACGCGCCGCCCTGGCCGGGGGGGGGGGGGGGGGGGGGGGGGGGGGGGGGGGGGGGGGGGGGGGGGGGGGGGCGGGGGGGGGGGGGGGGGGGGGGGGGGGGGGGGGGGGGCGGGGGGGGGGCGCCGCGGGGGGGGGGGGGGGCCGCGCGGCGGCGCCCCCCCCCCGCCCCCCCCGGGGGGGGGGGGGGCGGGCCCCCCCACCGCTGGAGGAGTGCTTCTCCGGCCTCGGCCTGGCCCGCCGCGCCGAGGATCTGCTCGGCGGCGCCTGGACCGCGTCCGGCCTGTTCGCGGCCACCGACGGGCGGGCCCGCGCCCTGGTGGACGAGGCACTGGACACGCTGGCCGTCCAGGTCGCCAACATGGCGACCACCCTCGACCCGGCCGTGGTCGCGGTGGGCGGCGGCATGACCGCCGTGTCCGGCCGCATCCTGCCCGCGCTGACGCGTCGCCTCACCGAGGCCGTACCGTACCCGCCCGCCCTGGTCACGGCGCGGTTCGCGACCGACGCGGCGCTGGTGGGGGCGCTGGCGCTGGCACCGGCCCGGAGCGAGGCGGCCTGACGGCACGTCGGACCGGTGGCGGCGGCGCGGGTGGGGCTGGTGGCGCGGGCGCGGGTGGCCGGACCCGACCGCGCGCCCGGCGCTGCCGAGCCCCGGAGCCGTCTTCCGCGGTCCGCGCGTCTGTGCGTCTGCGGTCCGCGCGTCTGCGGTCCGTACGTCCGCGGTCCGCACGTCCGCGGTTCTTAGTCCTTAGTCACCTGCCCGCCGCGTGCTGTCCGCCTTCCGCCGTCCGGTGGGGCTCCCTCTGCTGTCCGTGTGGCCTCGGACAGCGGGGCGGCGCGCGGCGGCCGTCCGCGAGCGCCCCCCGTCGTAGGGTGCCGAGCGGTGGGCGGTCGGGGCCGGGACCTCGTGTCCTGCGGTGCCTCAACTGCCGTGCCCCGTCCCCGTATGCGTACGAGAGGCCACCGAATGCACCAGCGCAGGAAAAGACAGCCGCTCCTCGCGGCCCTCGCCAGTGGCGTACTGGCGGCGGGCTGTCTCACGCTCCTTCCCGCGACCGCCGCGCCCGCGACCGCCGCGCCCGCCCCCGTAGGCGCGGGCCCCACGGGCTCGCGGCAGGCCGATTTCACGGCCGCGGCGGCGGAGTTCCACGTCCCCGACTCCGTCCTGCTCGCCCTGGCGTACGAGGAGTCGCAGTGGGACGCGCACCCCGGCCAGTTCAACACCGGCGGCGGTTACGGCCCGATGAACCTCACCGACGTGACCGCGGCGATGGCCCGGGCGGGCGGCGCGGGCGCCGCGGGCCGCGGCGACCTCGGGACGTTCACCAAGGACCCGGCACTGCACACACTGGACAGCGCGGCCCGCCTGACCGGTGCCCCGGCCACGGCACTGCGGACCGACGCCCGTACGAACATCCGCGGCGGCGCCGCCCTTCTCGCCTCGTACGAGAAGACCCTCACGGGCGGCACCCCGGCGGACCCCGCCCAGTGGTACGGCGCCGTCGCCCGCTACAGCCAGGCGTCCGACCGCAGGACCGCGGGCGCTTTCGCGGACCGGGTGTACGGCACACTGCGCACCGGCGCGAGCCGCACCGTGGACCGGGGCCGGCGCGTCACCCTCGCCGGGCAGCCGTCGCTCCGGCCCGTCACCCCGCAGCTCGTCAAGGCGTACCCCAAGGCTCCCGCGACGGACGGCACCGCACAGCGGGCGACCGAGTGCCCGGCCACCGTGAGCTGCCGGTTCGTCGCCGCCGCGCCGTCCAACGGCCAGGTCGCGAACCGGCCGGACGACGGCATGTCCGTCAAGTACATCGTCATCCACGACACCGAGACGTCGTACGACGCCGCCGTGAAGATGTTCCAGGCGGCGGGCAACAACGCGGCGGCGCACTACGTCATGAAGTCGTCCGACGGGTCCGTCACCCAGATGGTGCCGACGAAGGACCTCGCCTTCCACGCGGGCAACTACTGGTACAACATGCACTCGATCGGTATCGAGCACGAGGGCTTCGCCGCCCAGGGCGCCACCTGGTACACGCAGGCGCAGTACCAGGAGACGGCGGACCTGGTGACGTACCTCGCGGACAAGTACGGCATCCCGCTGGACCGCGAGCACATCATCGGCCACGACAACGTCCCCGCACCCTCCGACGGCACTGTCGCGGACATGCACTGGGACCCGGGACCGTACTGGGACTGGAACCGGTTCATGGCACTGCTCGGCGCCCCCGCACCCACCGCCCACGGCGTCGGCGCGGTCGGCACCGCCGTGACGATCACACCCTCCTTCGAGAACAACGTCCAGACCGTGAGGATCTGCCCGGCCGACGACCCGACGGGTGCCACCAAGGCATGCGCCGACCGGCGCGCGCCGTCGAACTTCCTCTACGTCCACACCGCGCCCGACCCGAGCGCGCCGATCGTCGCGGACCCGTACACCGGCGCGGGCGGCGACGGCACCACGGGCATCGCGGACTGGGGCGGCACGGTCTCCGCGGGCCAGCAGTACGTCGTCGCGGGCACCAGCGGCGGCTGGACCGGGATCTGGTACGCGGGCCGGGAGGGCTGGATTCCCAACTCCGGCGGCGAGAACACCACTCCGGCGCCCGGCGCGCGCATCCTCCGGCCGAAGAGCGCGGGTTCCACGGGCCTGCCGGTGTACGGCGCGGCCTACCCGGACGCGTCGGAGTACCCGTCCGGCCTCACGCCGTCCGCGATGAACCCGCTCGGCAAGTACGCGATTCCGCGGGGGCAGGGCTACGTGGCCGCGCAGCCCCCGGCCGGCACGGACGACTACTTCGCGTCGAGCGGCACGCTGGTCACCGGCAAGCGGAAGTTCTCCACGATCCAGTTCGGCCACCGCGAAGCGCTCGTCGACATGGCGGGAGCGACGTCTTCGCCCAGCGAGTGAGCAGGGCGGACGCCGGAAGCCCCGCCAGGGGCGGGAAGCGCGGGGCCGGTGGTGGCGGAGCCCCCGCGCTCCGCCGGGTCGGGGGGGGAGGCGAACGGCACCACCAACCCCCCAACACAAACCCCAGGCCGCAACGACAACCACCCCCCCCCCCACACACCCAGGGGGCCCCCGTAAATCCCCC
>NZ_JAIUKE010000375.1 GCF_020176795.1 Streptomyces sp. 8L | reverse complement strand
AGCACCGGCAGGAGTCCGATAAGCTCACGCTGGCCGCATAACCACCCGAACACGTGTCCACTTTCGCGGGGGAAGGCCCACTCTCGGTGCGGCCGGGGCTGTGCTCATCGGCGTACCCACCACCATGCTCGTAGGTCGATGGCAGACCAAAGACGCCTTGCGTGCGGCAGAGGCCACCAGTCAAGCGGGTATAACTCAGGCCAGGTCCTCGTACCGTGCGGCAGCGGACGCTGTCTCACCGCGGTCCGCGTCCAGGACTCCACCGTCGACCGGGCCCTCCTGGACGGGCGGCCGCCGACCATCCCGGCCTGCCGTCTGAGTCGACGGCGGCTACCGCCAGCACCCCGTCGAACACACCGCTGCCCTCGGCATCGAGATGGAGGCCACCGCCCGCAAGTCGGGGACCAGGGGCTTCGCCCTCCATCCCTAAGCGGTGCGCGGTCGAGCGGACCTATGGCTGGCTCACGTGCCACCGCCGCCCGGCCCGCGACCACGAACCCAGCCGCACCGCTGCGAAGGGGGGAGAACGATGCCTCCGGCGGGGGCGCTCGTACGTCCGTGGCGGGGAGGCCCGTACGCGAGTGCCGACGGTGGAGGGCTGAGGTAGGGGAGCGGGCAGAGTGATGGGCTGGGCTATTCGGGCACGCACTGCCCGACAGGCCAGGCACCATATGGCCTATGCATCTTCAGTCGATAGCCACGGCAGGGCCCTTGATTACGGCTTGCGCGGCTCTGGTTGTGGGTGGTGTGACCAGGTGGACCCAGCGCGGGGTAGCTCAGGACCGGGCCCGTTGGGAGGGAGAGTTGGAGATCGCCAAATTCGATGTTGCCCGTTTCGAGGCTGCACTTGGGCATCTCGTGGAAGCCGCAGATGGAGCTAACCGCTATGTCGCGGCGCTTGGCGATATCGACGCAACGGACTACCACCAGCGTGAGCCGCACGTGTTCCGTGTCCTTGATCCACTGGGTAGAGCGAGGGCTGAAGTTGAGGCGCTTCCTCACTTTCCCGGCAGTGGGACCGTCAAGGCTGCAATCAAGATGCTGGGGAAGCTGGTAGCGGTCCCAGAGAGGAATCAACAATTGCTCGAATTGTGGGACCCGGTTGGGCTCGGCGACGCCATCACCATTCTGAGCCGTGGACGCGGCGCGTACATGCGAGAAGCCATGCGACGCCCGGCTCCTCGTTGGAAGCGCGCCATCTCGACCCTTCGTGCATCCATCGGCAGGGGGAAAGACGCCCCACAAAGCGAGCGCCGGGCTGTCCTTGGGCCGTCCGAGGTCGACCAACGTCGACAGACAACCACCGAGGTTGAAGTCGGCGCCGCAGGTCACGGGGACCCGTCACGTGAAACGTCCACGTGAGAGACTCACTGCATCACTTCCAGAAGAACTGCTCGACAGCCCAGGAGTAGCGTCACCGTATGCCGTCCGATGATCCAAAAATGGTGTGGGCGCTCTCAGCCTTCCGTGAAGATGACAGCCTGCACAGCGAGCATCCGATCAGTATGGATCAGTTGGTGAGACTGCGTGAAGTAATCACACCTGATCGCAACGACCCCTGGTACGTTCACAGTTACCCAGTACCACTCGATGTCTGGCCCAAGGTGGACGAGATCCTGCACTGCGGGCCGCCCGATCCCAATCTTGAGTACTTCGTCGACGGACGCGCGTCAGGTGACTGAGCCTTCGTCTCATGTGGCATCTGAACGGAGGCGGTCGACCCGAAGCCCGTTCAGCAGCGAAGCACAGCAACCACCGTGACGGGAGTCGACCGCCGCCAGGCACAGACGACCGGCTGGCCAGCTCAGCAGACCGCAGCCATCGGCCCGCCGGCAGTTCTTCGCATCGAGGTGGCGGTGGCATCCATGGAGCGCGGCCTGTTCGGGGGCCAGTCTGACCAGGACGACCCCAGGGACGCTTCTGAGCTGCGGGACCTACCAGACGCAGATGCCCTCCGGGCCGTGTGCGCAGGTTCGAATCCTGCCGGGGGCACCTTGCATGAGGTGCCCAAAGACCCCGCCACCAGCGAGTTCGCTGAGTGCGGGGTCTTCGCGTATGCGCAACCGTATGCCGCCGTGAGCGGGGCCATGCGGAGGCCCCGGCCAAGCGCCCTCCCGCATAGCCACAGGGCAGGCGCGCAGCGGGCCGGGCCCGGGAAACACGGGGCCTCCCGATGGCCGCGGGGCCTGATCCGCCGAGGCGTCGGCGAGGCATCGGGGCCGGGTGCGCGGGCGTGGCCCCGGGCGGTGTTCGCGCCACCGGCTCGAAGCGTTCACGAGCGCGGAGAACACGCGCTTCTTCGAGTTGGCAGCGGCCCTCGCCGATCTGGGGGAGGAGCCGTCCGAGGCCGAACGCCGCCCGTTCACCAAGGCTTTGGAGGCGGCCGGCGCGAACGTCGCGTCCGTGCACCAGCTGGGGTTGCTCCACTTGGAGCAGGCCGAGGGGCTGTGCGGATTCGTGCCGGCGAGGTGGCGTGCGGAGACCAGTGACCTGTACTTCCGGGTGCCCTCGGGACAGCGGGAGGAGCAGTACGTCGCGACGAGTCTGCTGAGTGCCTGGTCCTGCTTCAACGCGGAAGTCTGGCTCGGCTCGTACTCCTGGCCGGGGCGCGTCCGGTCCGCCATGGGGCAGGGACGCGTCCTGGCCCTCGCGTCCCTCGCCTGGGGCGAGGAGACGAGTGACGTCCTGGGGCTCGGGCAGGGGTATCCGGATTCCCGCGAAGAACTCGGACGGAAGTTCCTGGGCTTCGTCCAGAGGCACTCCACCGGGCGCTGCCTCGATACGGCGAGGAGTCTCTCCGCCGTGTTCGGTGCGCCGTACCCGTAGGCGGGGGCACTCAGGTCGAACCGGCGCGCCGGGCAGGGCCGTTCGCGTCCGCCGGGACAGGGCGAGGCGGACCGTGCGAAGGCAGGCGGTCCGCCCGCCATGACTCCTGGCGCGCCGCCGTCGCGCCTGATACGACGTCACGTCTCCTCTGTGGCCTGGTCTTCGACGACTTGGGCGAGGGCCGAGGCGACGAGGGCGACGGTGCTGTCGTCGTCGTGGGCCAGCCGGCGCAGGGCCTCCCGCGCGGTGGCCCCCGCCAGTTCGACCAGCGCCTGGATGAGACGGATGCGGGTCGCCGAGTCCGCTGTGGGCGCAGCGAGTTGATCGGTCAGGGCGCTCGTGACGCGGTCCGCGCACCCGGGGTCCTCGGCCAGTGCCCGCAGGGCCTCCGCCGCTTCCACGTCGTGGCGGCCCTCGACCACCATGCCGACGAGTACGGGTACGGCCGCGGCCACGCCCTGCCTGCCGAGAGCCAGAGCGGCGTGCCCGCGCACCGTCGCGTCCGGGTCCGCGAGAGCGGCAGCGAGCACCGCGATCGCGCCCGGAGCCCCGGGCATGGCGGCGATCGCCAGCACCGCGCGACGCCGGACACCGGCATCCTCCGCGTGCGTGGCCGCATCGAGTGCCGCCACGGCGTCGCCGCCCGACCGGGCGAGCGCCCAGCGCAGGGCGCCCGCGACATGCGGGTCGGATTCGGCCAGGACCGCCGACGCGAGCAGCTCCGCGGGGACGGGTGCCCCCTCCTGCTCCTGTCTCAGGACGGCCTGTTGCCTGCGGGCCGCGCCGGCCGAACCGAGGTCCCGCATGAGTTCCACGGTGCGCAGGACGCCCTGCCAGCCGGTGGGCGCCGACGCGTCGATCGTACGGAGCCGTGCGAGCAGCTCCTCTTCCCGCGCCAGGCGGTCCTCCGTCCACCGGATGAGGTCCCCGACCAGGGCGGCGGGCGTGAAGTCCGGCTCCTCCAGCGCGCGCCCGATCTGCTTCAGCGAGAGCCCGAGGGACCGCAGGCTCTCCACGTGGAAGATCCTGCGGACGTCCGCCGCGGAGTACTCGCGGTAGCCGCCCGTCGTGCGGCCCGTCGGCCGTACGAGCCCCAGGGCGTCGTAGTGCCGGAGCATCCGGGTGCTCACCCCGGACCGGCGGGCCACCTCGCCGATCAGCAATCCGTGGCCTCCGGACTCCTTGCGGCGGCGGCTCGTTCAGGACCGAGTGCGGCCACGCGCTTGGCCTCCTCGACCGCCGCGTCGAAACCGGCCTCCGGGTTTTGCCGCAGCAGTTCGGTGGCGCGGGCGTGTGCGGCCACCGCTGGAGCGGGGTCCTCCGCGGCCCTCTCCAGCGCGGGCCCGATCACGTCGCCGAGGCCGACGAGGGCGCGGCTCAGGCTGGAGCGCACACCGTGGTCGCCCCGGCCGAGCTGGAGAACCAGCTCCTCGGCCAGCTCCGTCGCCCCGTCCTCGGGTACGAGGATCACCGCGGCGCGCCACGCGGTCCGCGCCACCTCGTCGTCGGGGTCGCGCAGCATGTCGCGGGTGATCCAGGCCCACGTGCTCCTGTCGCCGATCTTGGAGAGCGTGTGCAGCGCCTGGCCGCGTGCCTGGGGACGTTCGGAGCCGAGCTCCTGGCGGATACGGGGCAGGGTGATCTCCGGCGGGAGCCTGGTCAGTGCCCAGGACAGCATGTCCCGTACGAAGAAGTCCGGTTCGACCGCGTACCGCTCGACAAGCGCCACCAGGAAGAGCGGGCGGGGCCCCGAACCGGCCGCCAGGGCCGCCCTGAGCCGGACCGAGGCGTCCTCGGAGCGCAGGGCGTCGGCCAGGCGGGTGTTCTCACGGGCTGTGTCGGTCGCGTCGATCGGGACCACCTCCTGCGCCAAGTGGACGCCTTGTCACGGTGTCAAGGTCAAGCCGCCGGCCCACACGTCGGGAACTCCGCCAGTTCAGGGGCGCTGCCCGGGCGGGGCCGCGTTGTGCGGCGGGGCCGCGTTGTGCGGCGGGGCCGCGTTGTGCGGCGGGGCCGCGTTGTGCGGCGGGGCCGCGCTGTGTGACGGGGCCGCCAGGTCGCGCTGGTACCAGGTGCCCGGCTTGCCGCCGAGGTGGGCGGGGGGGGGCGGGCCGGCCCGCACGAACCCCGCCTTGACCAGCACCCTCTGCGACGCCGCGTTCTGGTGGGAGGCGGCCGCGCGCAGGGTGCGCAGTCCGTACCGGGCCGCGGCCGACCCGCACAACTCGCGTACGGCCGCCGTCGCCACTCCGCGTCCGGTGACGTGCTGCGCGACCCGGTAGCCGAGTTGGGCGACGTGGTCCTCGATGTCGACCAGGTTGAACCTGCCGAGTACCGATCCGTCCTCGGCGACCAGCACATGGAACGCGCAGACGCCGGCCCCCTGCTCGGCCAGCAGGGCGTGGAACCGGTCGGTGAACCGGGCGAAGAACTCGTCGCCGCGGTCGGAGACCGAGGCCGCGAAGTAGGCGCGGTTCGCCAGCTCGAAGGCCAGAACCGCCGAGGCGTGTCCGGCGTGCAGCCGCTTCAGCTCGGGCATTGCCCGACTTTACGCAGCCGCTGCGGCCGAGGGCACCTGATTTCCCAGGATGGACGGCAGCCCGCTCCGGGGACGGGTCCGTGACGCCGCCGCCCGGCGGCCATCTCCCGGCGGCCGGCTGGGCCGTTGATCTGCCGGGCGGGGCGGGCGAGTGGGTCGCGCCGGTGGTGTTCGGTACCGCTCGACCTCGCAGATGTCAGGTCTCAGTCCGGTCCCGGGTCGCGTCCGTCGCGCCGTACGGGACGGACCGGCGGGCGCTTCTGGCCGGGTCCGTCACGTATGGCCACCGCGCCCCGGACCCGGCCCTGAGCCCTCTGCGTCAGCGGCCCGCCGAGCCGGGTGTCCCGGCGGCGTTCGCGGCGAGGAACGTGCGGGCCTCGTCCTGCGCGTCCGCCGCGTTCGGGTGGGCGTAGAACGCGAGATGCGTGCCGTGGTGCATCACGATCAGTCGGCTCTCCGTCAGCGCGGCACGCGCCGAGTGGCTGAAGTCGATCGCCGCGTCGGTGTCCGCGTCCCCGTGGATCAAGAGGACCGGACAGCGCACCCGCCCGAGTTCCAGCGAGTCGATCGCGGCGAAGTTCACCACGTCGTTCTGCCAGCCGGCCCTGCGGCGGCCCGTGGTGCCCACAGTCGTGGCGAACGCCAGGACCGCGGCACGCTGCACCGGGTCCGCCAGCACTTCCGCGGCGAGCGCCTTCAGTTCCTCGCCCCGCACCGACCCCTCGCCGGCCAGCGCACCCTCGATCAACCGGGCCGGCGAACGACGGGCAAGGAGCGCGGTCAGCCGCTGCCCCGCGCGCGTACCGAACAGGAAGCGCTCCGACGCGGACGGCGCGGGCGCCACCCACCGCGCGCTGACGGCAGCCACCGCGACCAGCGATGTGACCCGCTCGGGATGCCGGACCGCGAGCCGGTACGCCGCAGGACCGCCGCCGGACCACGCCAGAACCCCGGTCTGCTCCACGCCCAGCCTGTCCAGCAGCGCCGCCAGCAGGTCCGCCTCGTGATCGATCGAGGAGTCGTCGGCCCCGAGAGGTGTGCCGAGGTAACCGGGGCGGGACAGAGCGATCGAGCGGAACCGGTCCTCCGGCAGGAATTCGCCCATGACGCGGGCCGCGTCGATTCCGCCCGGACTGCCGTGCATCACGAGCACCGGCGTACCGCTGCCACGCTCCTCGACCTCGATGTCCCCGGCGGCGGTCCGCTCGATCCGTGCGGTCATCTCAGACTCCCTGGGCAACTTCCTCCAGGATCGCAGAGCCCGTCCTGACCGCCACCGGGCTGGGGTGAGGTGGCTCCCTACCCGCACCCGCACCCTCGCGAGTCGCGCCCGTGAGCTTCGGCCCGCGAGGGAGTGCGGGTGCGTGAGCCCCGGTTCGTAGACCCCTGTCCGCGAGTGCCGGCCCGCAGCCACAACCCGTGAGCCCGCGCCCGTACGCAGCGGTCCGCGAGCGGCGACTCAGGCGACTCGTACGACTCGGCGGATTCGTACGGCCCGTTCGGCTCAGTGGACTCATACGGCTCATACGGCTCGTACGGCTCAGAGGACGATGACCCGGCGCCCCCGCGTGTGGCCCGCCTGGCTGTCCCTGTGGGCCGCCGCGGCTTCCGCGAGGGGGTACGACTTCTCGACCGGGATGTGGAGCCTTCCCCGCGCTATGAGGCCGGCGGCCTCGGCGAGCGCGTCCGGCACGCTCCCGGCGACGCCGGAGAACCGGACGCCGTGCTCCGGCGCGCCGAGATCGGCGATGGTGAGCACTTTGCGCGGGTCCCCGGTCAGCTCGACCAGTTCCGGGATGACGCCCGAGCCGGCCAGATCGAGGGCCGCGTCGACCCGGCCGAGCCGCCGCACCCGCTCGACCCAGCCCTCGCCGTAGGTCGTGGCGACAGCGCCAAGATCGCGCAGATAGTCCTGGTTCGCGGCTCCGGCCGTACCGATCACCGCGACGCCGCGATCGCGGGCGATCTGGAGCACCGCCGATCCGACTCCGCCGGACGCCCCGCTGACCAGCAGCGTCTGTCCCGGCCGCACGCCGACCTCGCGGAGGACGCGCAGCGCGGTCTCCACCACGGAGGGATACCCGGCCGCCTCCTCGAACGACAGGCCCTCGGGCATATGCGCCCAGGCCGCCAGCACGGCGAACTCGGCGTAGGTGCCGGCCCCTTCGCCGAACACGCGGTCGCCTGCCTCGACCCCTTCGGCGCCCGCACCGACCTCGTCCACCACCCCGGCGGCGTCCAGCCCGACCCCGGAGGGCAACTCGGTTGGATGGGCCTTCAGGACCTGGCCCTCGCGGACCCTCCAGTCAACGGGGTTCACGCCCGCCGCCCGCACGGCTATGCGCACCTGGCCGGGGCCCGCGTGGGGCTCCTCGGCGTCTATGAGTTGCAGGACGTCCGGACCGCCGAACTCGGCGAAGCTCACTTTCCTCATGCCGTGGACCGTAGCACTAACGGTTAGTTTTCCGAAACCGTTTTGAATTTGTACCTGGTAGTCTCTGGTCCATGCCCGAGCCGACAGGACGCCGTGAGCGCAAGAAGGCCGCGACCCGTCACAAGATCGCGGACACCGCCCTGCGGCTCTTCCTGGAGCGCGGGTACGACGCCGTGGGCATCCGTGACGTGGCTGCCGAGGCCGACGTGGCCGTCACCACGCTCTTCTCCCACTTCGCCTCGAAAGAGGCCCTGGTCTTCGAGCAGGACGAGGACTTCGAGCAACGCCTCACGCGGGCGATCACGGACCGGGCGCCGGATGAGCCGCTCCTGCCGGCGCTGCGCCATGAGATCCACGCCCTGGTGCGGCACTGCACGGCGGACGGCGCCGCCCCGGTGTGGGGCCTGATCCTCGCGTCACCCGCTCTGCGGGACTTCGAGGAGTCGATGAGGCTGCGTCACGCGGAGTCGCTGGCGGCGGCCATGATCGCCGATCCGGCTCTCGCGCGCACCGAGATGGCCTGCCGCGCGATCGCGAGGTTCGTGATCGACGCGTACTCGCTGGCCCGCGAGGCGGCCGATCCGGAGGCCGCGGTGGACGAGGTCTTTCGGATGATCGAGTCGGCCTGGGAGGCCACCCGCCCGCGCGGTGCCGCGCCCGCACGTACCCGTCGTGAAGGCGGTACGAGCGCCCGCGTCGGTACCGAGGCCCTCTGACGCCTGCCCTGAGCTGCCGCGACCTGGGCGTGCCCGGGTGTTGGGCTCCGGCCCGCCTCACTCGACGCCAACACGCATGTGTGCGCGAGGTCTTGACGGTCCGGAGCGGAGGGCATAAAAGTCGATGCGGCATTCGAGCAAGCGGTTTCTGTCCGGGAGGACGGACATCGGAGGATGACGAACGGCGACCGGACATCGGCCGCCAGGGACCGGAGGGAGACGCCCGGAACCAGAGGTCGGAGGCCGAAAGCCGGGCGCCGGAGACCGGTGACTCGGAACGGTCGACCAGAGCTCAGAGACCAGAGACCAGAGACCGGCGGCCATGGATCGGCGGTCAAAGGTCAGGAGCCAGAAGCCGAGGGGCAAGGGCCGACGGCCGGCGGTCAGAGGCCAGAGGCCAGAGACAACGGGTCGGAGGCCAGGGGTCAGAGGCCAGAGGCCAAGAGCCGGAGGTCAAGGACCAGGGGGGGCAAAGGTCAAAGGTCAGGGACAACGGGCCGGAGGCCAAAAGCCGGAGGCTGGAAGCCGGAGGTCAGGGACCGGGGCCCAAGGTCAAAGGCCAGGGCCAAGGCTCCGCAACCAGAGCCCCAAGGCCCGGGAGGCCCCCAGTCTCGGAGGCCCGGCGCGTCCGGAAGATCCGGAAGTCCCGGAAATCTGCGAGCAAGCGAGCGAGGCAGGCAAGCGAGCAGGCAAGCAAGCAAGCGAGCAGGCAAGCAAGCAGCGAGCGAGGCAAGCAAGCAGCGAGCGAGGCAAGCGAGGAGCGCGTCATCAGATGTTGACAACGTTGTCAGAAATGCTGTCGCCCGCTGGGGAAAGGACGAGTGACCCGCAGTGAGGACACACAGATTCCGACTGCTCGGCGCCGGTGTCACGGCCGTGCTGGTCGCGGGGACGCTGGGGCTCACGGCCAGGACCGCCGACGCGGCGGCGCCGCTGGTGCGGGACCCGGCCGGTCTGGTCGACACCTTCCTCGGCACCGGCAGCGGCGGTGCCAGCGTGGGCGACGTCGACATGTTCCCCGGTGCCTCGATGCCGTTCGGCATGCTGGCCTGGAGCCCCGACACCTCACCCAAGCGCCCCGCGAGCGGCGGCTACTCCTACGACGCGGGGTCCACCCTCGGGCTCGCCGTCACCCATGTGTCCGGCGCCGGGTGCAACATCGAGGGCAATCTGCCCATCCTGCCGACGACCGGCGCGATCCCCGCCGACCCGACGAGTGCCACGGAGCCGTTCAGCCACGACAACGAGAAGGCCTCGCCCGGCAGTTACGAGATGAAGCTCGGCGCGAACGGCGAGATGAGCGCCAAGGTCGCGGCGACCACCCGTACCGGCCTCGGTGACTTCGGATTCCCCGCCACCCGGCAGGCCAACTTCCTGTTCAAGGCGGGCGATTCGCAGAACGGCGACACCGCGGCGAACGTCAGTGTCGACGGCGACCGCGAGGTCAGCGGCTCCGTCACGAGCGGCCACTTCTGCGGGGACCAGCAGCTTCCCGAGCCGGTCTACTACGCCGTCTCGTTCGACCGGCCCTTCGCCTCGTACGGCACCTGGAACTCCAAGGGCACGACGCCCGGTTCCCGTACGGATGCGAGCGGCGCGGGGTCCGGCGGCTGGGTCACCTTCGACACCACGGACACGCGGAACGTCCGGATGAAGGTGGGGATCAGCTATGTCAGCGAGGCCGGCGCCAAGGCCAACCTCGCGGCGGAGAACCGGGGCTGGAGCGAGGGACAGGTCGCAAGGAGCGCGCACGACACCTGGCGGAAGCTCCTGTCGAAGATCCAGATCGGCGGCGGCACCCGCGACCACCAGGTGCAGTTCTACACGGCGCTGTACCACGCACTGCTGGTGCCGACCACCTTCAGCGACGCCGACGGGCGGTACCAGGGCTTCGACCTGAAGACCCACAAGCTGCCGCCGGGCAGGACCCAGTACACCAACTTCTCCGGCTGGGACATCTACCGCTCGGAGATCCCGCTGCTCGCGACCCTGCTGCCGAAGCAGACGAGCGACATGGTGCAGTCGATGGTCAACGACGCGGACCAGGGCGGCTGGCTGCCGAAGTGGCCCAACGGCAACGCCGAGACCGGCGTGATGAACGGTGACGCGGCCGATCCCATCATCGCCGAGGCGTACACCTTCGGCGCGCGCGACTTCGACACGAGGGCCGCGCTGAAGGCCATGGTGAAGGGCGCGACCGTGGTGCCGACGAAGGACCAGCTGGGCCAGGGCTGGTACGAGGAACGCCCGCAGCTAGCGGACTACTTGGAACGCGGCTACGTTCCGAACGACTCGTCCACCAGCAACTCGGCCGTCACCAACGGCGCCTCCGAGACGCTGGAGTACGCGCTCGACGACTTCTCCATCGCGCGGTTCGCCCAGCAGACCGGCGCGCGCTCGGCCTACCGGACGTTCCTCGACCGGTCGCAGAACTGGACGAAGCTCTTCAACGTGGGCTCCGGCTACCTCCAGCCCCGCGACGGCGACGGGAAGTTCCCCACGGGCGACCCGGTCACCGCGGGCCTGACGGACTTCGGGCAGTCCGGGTTCCAGGAGGGCAACGCCGCGCAGTACGCCTGGTCGGTGCCGCAGGACATCGGCGGCCTCGTCAAGGCCATGGGCGGCGACGCCAACGCCAACCGCAGGCTCGACGCGTTCTTCGCGTCCTTCAACTCGGGTCCCAACGACCCGACATACTGGGCGGGCAACGAGATCGACCTGCTCGCGCCCTACGTGTACGACTACACGGGCGAGCCGTACAAGACCCAGTCCACCGTGCACCGGCTGATCGACTCGGTCTACTCCGACACCCCCGGCGGCGAGCCGGGCAACGACGACCTGGGCGCGATGAGTTCCTGGTACGTCTGGTCGGCGATGGGCATGTATCCGGAGACGCCGGGCACGCCGGTGCTCGCTCTCGGCACACCGCTGTTCCCGCGCGTCCAGCTGCACTTGGACGGACGCGAGGTCACCGTCTCGGCGCCCGGCACGTCGGCCGACGCGTACTACGTGCACGGCCTCGCGGTGAACGGGCGCCGGACATCGAAGGACTGGCTCCCGGCCACCGAACTGCTCGGGCACGGGCGCCCGGTGTCGCTGGACTACACGGTCGGCTCCACGCCCGACACCGCGTGGGGCGCCCGTACCGCGGACCGTCCGCCGTCCTACCCCGCGGGGCGCGCCGCCTTCCCGGAGGGCGTCACCCCCGTCGACATGACGACGACACCCGCCGCCGTCACCGTGCCGGCCGGCGGCAGCGCCGACACCACCATGGCGCTGGACGTCGGCGCGGGCTCGGAGGTCGCACCGCCGCAGCCGATCCGTACGGTCTCGTGGAGCGCGAAGCCGGCCGCGGGTGTCACGGTCACCCCGGCCGCGGGCACCGCGACGGTGGGTTCCGACGGGAAGGCGCAGGTCAAGGTGTCCGTATCGGCCGCCGCGGGCACCCCGCAGGGCTTCGGCACGGTGCCCATCGCCCTGTCGTCGAAGGACGCCGCGGTCCCGCTGCCCACGCTCTCCTTCCCCCTCTCCGTGGTCGGCACCGGCGACACGGCCACCGCCTGCACCACGCTCGGCGACCCCAACACGGCACAGGGGCTCGTCCAGCACGAGGTGGGCGGGGACAGCGCCACCACGGCGGGGACGGTGGGCGTCACGTCCCCGCCGAGCACGGTCCCGCTCGTCACCGGCGACCTGAACATGTACTTCCAGCTGGACAAGCGGCTGGCGTTCGGCGCGACGAGCGCGACCACCTTCACCGTCTCGTACTACGACTCCGGTACCGGCACCTGGAGCCTCCAGTACGACGCGGCCGGTGACAGCGGCGCCTACACCAAGGCGCTCAGCGTCACCAACACGGGCACCGACACCTGGAAGACCGCGACGGCCACCGTGAAGGACTCCTACTTCGCGAACCGGGAGAACGGGTCGAGCGACTTCCGTATCGCCGGCGCGTCGCCCGTGACGATCCACGGCGTCAGGACCGAGACCAGCGGTCCGGGCGTCCTGCCCGTGGACCTGTGCCCCGCGAGCTGAGGGCCCCGTCACCCCGGCCGGTGTCCGGTCGCGGCCCCCCCCGCGACCGGCGCCCGGCCGGCCGGCCCGGCCGGGCCGCCGGGCCCCCCCCGGGGGGGCCCGGCCCCCCCCCCCCCCCCCCGGCCCGGCGGGCCCGCGCCGCCGGCGGGCCCGCGGGGGAG
>NZ_JAIUKE010000374.1 GCF_020176795.1 Streptomyces sp. 8L | reverse complement strand
CCCCAGCTCCCCAAGGTGACCCCCATGACGCCCCCCGCCGAGCAGATCACCGTCGTCGGGGTCGGTGCGGACGGCTGGGACGGCCTCGCCGAGCCGTCGCGGCGGGCGCTGCTCGCCGCCGAGATCGTGATCGGCGCGCCACGCCAGCTCGGCCTGCTGCCCGCCGGCGTACGCGCGGAGCGCGTCGCGTGGCCCACGCCGCTGCGGCCCGCCGTACCCGCTCTGCTCGCCGCCCACCAGGACCGGACGGTATGCGTCCTGGCCAGCGGCGACCCCTCGCACTACGGCATCGGGCGGGCCCTCGCCGAGACGGTCGGCGCGGACCGGCTGCGCGTTCTGCCGCACCCGTCGTCGCTCTCGTACGCCTGCGCGCGGCTCGGCTGGCCGCAGGAGGACACCGAGGTGATCTCGGCGGTCGGCAGGCCCGTCGAGCGGGTCGCCGCGGCGCTCCACGACGGGCGGCGGCTGCTGGTCCTCAGCGCGGACGCGGCGACGCCGGTCGCTGTGGCCGCCCTGCTGCGCGAGCGGGGCTATGGCCCGAGCGACGTGCACGTGCTGGAGGTACTGGGTGACGCGGCGCGCGAGCGGCACGTACGCGGTACGGCGGACACGTGGGACGAGCCGCCGGGCGACCCGCTGAACATCGTGGCCGTCGCGTGCCGCCGCGCCCCCCGGACCGCGCGCCTCGGCGCCGTACCGGGGCTGCCGGACACGGCGTACGAGCACGACGGCCAGCTCACGAAGCGGTACGTGCGCGCCGCGACGCTCGCGGCCCTCGCGCCCGCGCCCGGCGAACTGCTCTGGGACATCGGCGGCGGCTCGGGCTCCATCGGCGTCGAGTGGATGCGTACGCACCCCGCGTGCCGCGCGGTGACGGTCGAGCGCGACCCCGTACGGGCGGAACGCGCCGGGCGCAACGCCCGCACGCTCGGCGTACCCGGCCTCACCGTCGTCACCGGCGCGGCGCCCGGGGCACTGGCCGGCCTGCCGGGTCCGCCGGACGCGATCTTCATCGGCGGCGGCCTGACCGCGCCCGGCCTGCTCGAAGCGTGCTGGGAGGCGCTGCCCGAGGGCGGACGGCTCGTCGCGAACACGGTGACGCTGGAGTCGGAGGCGCTGCTCGCACGCTGGTACGGGCGGCACGGCGGTGAGCTCGTACGCCTCGCGGTGGCGTCCGCGGTGCCGGTGGGCGGGTTCACGGGATGGCGGCAGGCGATGCCGGTGACGCAGTGGTCCGTCACCAATGCACGTACCACAGCACGCACCACACCACTCAGCGCAGACTCGGGAGATCCGTCATGACGGTGTACTTCATCGGGGCGGGCCCGGGCGCCGCCGACCTGATCACCCTGCGCGGTGCGCGGCTCCTCGCGCGGTGCGGGGTGTGCCTGTACGCGGGCAGCCTGGTGCCGCGCGACCTGCTCGCCGAGTGCCCCGGCGACGCGCGCCTGATCGACACGGCGCGGCTGGACCTGGACGAGATCACGGCGGAACTCGTGCGCGCCCACCGCGAGGGCCACGACGTGGCGCGGCTGCACTCCGGCGACCCGTCGGTGTTCAGCGCCGTCGCCGAGCAGATGCGGCGGCTCGACGCGGCGGAGATTCCGTACGAAGTGGTGCCGGGCGTGCCGGCGTTCGCGGCGGCGGCAGCGGCGCTCAAGCGGGAGCTCACGGTCCCGACGGTCGGCCAGACCGTCATCCTGACGCGCGTGGCCCAGCAGGCCACCCCCATGCCGCCGCGCGAGGACCTGGCGACCCTCGGCGCGAGCGGCGCGCTCCTCGTCCTGCACCTCGCGGCGCGGTACGCGGACCGCGTCGCCGCCGAACTCCTGCCGCACTACGGGGCCGACTGCCCGGCGGCGGTCGTCGCGATGGCGAGCCGCCCCGACGAACTCGTCCTGCGCGGCACGCTGGGCGACATCGCGCAGCAGGTACGGGCGGCGGACGTGACGAAGACAGCGGTGATCCTGGTGGGCCGAACCCTGGGCGCGACGGGGTTCCGGGACAGCCATCTGTACGCGGTGGACAGGTCCCGTAACGACTGACGGCGCGGGCGCCGCGTCCCACGGTGCCGCTGTCGGAGTTGGCGCTGTCGGAGCACCAGCTGTCGGAGTTGCCTCTGCCGGGGCTGCCGCCGCCGGGGCTGCGGCCGTCGGGGCTGCGGCCGTCAGGGCTGCCGCCTCAGCGCTGCCCGAGCGAGCGGCAGACCCAGCCTGCTTCCCGCCACAGACCGGCGTCGAGGGTGCCACGGGCGTCGATGACCTGCCGGCTGCCCGCGCGGCCCCCCCCCAGGACGGGATCGATGCCGGCGAACGCGGGCCACTCGGTGAGGTGGAGAAGGAGGTCGGCGCCGTCGACCGCCGCGATGGGGTCCTCGGTGTAGTCGAGCTCGGGGTGGAGCTTGCGCGCGTTGTCGACGGCCATCGGGTCGGTGACGGTGACGGTCGCACCGAGCTCGTGCAGGGTCTGGGCGACGGCCAGGGCGGGTGAGTCGCGGATGTCGTCGGTCCCGGGCTTGAAGGCGGCGCCCCAGACAGTGATCCGTTTGCCCCGCAGGTCGGTTCCGAGTTCCTCGCGTGCGATGTCGACGACGCGCCGTCGGCGGCGGGCGTTGACGGCGTCGGTCTCGCGAAGGATTCCCACCGCCTCGGCGGCGTCGATCTCTTCGGCGCGGGCGATGAAGCCACGCACGTCCTTGGGGAGGCAGCCGCCGCCGTAGCCGAGACCGGGCCGCATGCCGTGGTGCCCGATACGGCTGTCGTGCCCGAGGATGTCCGCGAGGTCGCCGACGTTGGCACCCGATTTCTCGCAGACCTCGGCCATGGCGTTGATGAAAGAGATCTTGGCGGCGAGGAAGGAGTTCGCGGCTCCCTTGGCGAGTTCGGCGGTGGCCCAGTCCGTGACGACCGTCGGTGTCCCCGCCTCGATGATCCTGGCGTAGGCCTGCCGGAGGACCGCTTCGCCGCGGGATCGGCGCGTGGACAGGCCCAGGACCAGGCGGCCCGGTCGGAGGGTGTCCTCGACGGCGGAGGACTCGCGGAGGAACTCGGGGTTCCAGGCGACCTCGACCCGGTCTCCGGCCGGAGCCGTCCCGTGGAGGAGGTCGGCCACGCGCGGCGCGGTACCCACGGGAACGGTCGACTTGACCACGACGGTGGCCGGTGTCGTCAGGCCGGGGGCCAGAAGCGCGACGGCGTCGAAGAGGTGGGTGAGGTCGTAGGCGTCGGTGGCGGGCTGCTGCGGGGTGCCGACCGTGATGAAGTGCAGGTCGGCATAGTCGGCGGCCTCTTGGTGAGAAGTGGAGAAGCGGAGCCGGCCCGAGGCGGTGTGCTGGGCGAGCAGGTCGTCCAAGTCCCTTTCGAAGAAGGGAGCCCGGCCGGTACGGAGGGTCCGGACTTTGTCGATGTCGTGGTCGACGCCGAGTACCTCGTGGCCGAGTTCGGCCATGCACGCGGCGTGGGTGGCACCGAGGTAGCCGCATCCGATGACGGTCATCCTCATGAGTGGATTCCTCCTGGACGTGAGTGGATTCTTCCTGGGCGTGGTGTTCGCCGTTGCCTGCCCGGCCCGGAAGGCAGGGCGGTCAGGACGTTCTGGAGTACAGGTGGCGGTGTGGGCCTTCTCGGCGTCCCGGCGGCGTCCTGGAGTCTCATCACAGCGGCCGGACCGCCCACGCGGGAGGGCTCGCAAGGGGGCTCACAACTCGCGGTCCGGACCCAACGGGGCCCACGCGGCCCTACGCTTGGCCGCTCGGACAGCGGGAAGACCGATGGCTTTCCCGCACCCGGTGGGGGACGCGCAGGACGGCAGGTCCAAGGCCGAGAACCGACGCGGACCGGCTCAGCGGTGTTACCTCCTCGGCGACGTCGTCGCCGGCCGTGCTGAGAAGTTGAGGAATCGAGCAGTCGAGAAGGGGACTCGGGTGGCGACGACCAGCCGCCGGACCCGTCCGCCCAACGCGGACCTGGCCCGGCTCGTCGAGGCCTGCGGCGCCAGCCACAAGTCTCTGGCCCTGCGGGTCAACCAGCTGGCGCGGCGGGCCGGTCTGGACACGGACTATTCGCACACCTCCGTCGCGAACTGGTGCCGGCGGGGCATGGTCCCCAAGTGGCCGGTCCCCCTGTTCCTCGCCCAGGCGATCGCAGAACGGCTCGGTCGTTCGGTTCCGCTCGGCGAAATCGGCATGGGCGGTGCGAAGACACCGGACACCGACGTGGGGTTGGATTTCCCGCAGGACCGTACAGACGCGGTCCGAGTGGCAACATCGTTCTGGAGTTACGTGAACCGCCGCGACTTCCTGGCCGGATCGGGCTTCACCGTGTCCGCCTTCACCACTCCCGTGACCCGCTGGCTGGTCGCACCCGCCGACGACGCGTCCGGCGCGGCCGGAGGCCGGAAACAGGTGGGCCGTGCGGACTTGGACGAGCTACGGGACGCGGCCGAGGAGGCCCGGCGCTGGGACTCCAAATACGGCGGCGGGAGCTGGAAGGCCAACTCCGTCACCGCCTGTCTTCAGGAGAGGGCGGCCCCGCTGCTTCGGGGCTCCTTCACCGACGCGGTCGGCCGTGACCTGTTCTCCGTCACCAGCGAGTTGTCCCGGCTCGCCGGATGGACGGCCTTCGACGTCGGGCAGCATGAGGTCGCGCAGCGGCACTTCATCCAGGCGCTCCGCCTGGCCCGTGCGGGCGGAGACGTCGAACTGGGCTGCTACGTGCTGACCACCATCGCGATGCAGTCGCTGCTACGGGGATTCGGCTCCGAAGCCGTCGACATGACCCAGGGCGCCTTCGAACGCGCGAAGGGCCGGGCGGCACCGCGGGTCCTTGCCTTCACCAAACTGATCGAGGCTCGCGCACATGCCAGGGAGAGGGACGCCAGAGCCGCGTCACTGGCCTTGGCGGCATCCGAGAACCACTTGGCCAAGGCGGACGCCGCCGGCGGATCAGATCCCGCGTGGATCGACTTCTACCACCACGCCCGTCTTTCGGCCGACGCCGCGGAGATCTTCCGCGACCTGAAGAATCCCAAAGCCGCGCTCGCCTGGAACCAGCGGGCCGCCGCGATGCCGTCGGGAGTCTTCACGCGGTCGGTCGGCATGCGTCTGGCCATCGTGGGAACCGCACACCTACAGGCCCGGGACCTGGACCACGGCCTTGAGCTGGGCAACCGGTCCGTCGACATCCTCACTCGCGTGCAGTCCTCCCGGGCCAAGGACTACGTCCGGGAGTTCAACACCGCCCTCGCCCCCTGGCAGCGCGAGCCGGCCGTCCGCGAGTTCCTCCAACGCACCCGCACCGAACTCGGCGTCGCGGCTTGAGGGCGTGGCCCTTGCGCCGTATCCCGCGCCCGGGACAGGGCGGTCCCGGTTACCGCTGTGGGAGCTTCGAGTCCGGGACCGGCTTTGCTGCTCGTCCCGCCCTTCATTCGTCCGAGGGCCGGGCGGGGCAGATGGGCCCGCCACAGGTGCAGGGCGGCCAGTCGAGGGCTGAACCCGGCGCGAGCTCCGCGCCCTCGATAAACGTCCCGTCCGTCCGTACGACCAGCAGACCGTCCTCCCCGAAGGCATCGGTGAGACAGGACAGCAGACGGCGGTTCTGACTGCGGCTCATGGGGCGCGGGCCTCTCGTCGTCGTGGAGTGTGCCGCACGCCTCACACTGTGCTGCGAACTGCCCTGGGCCGTACTGCCCTGGGCCGTGTCTGACGAATGGCCTTCGAGGACCGGCTCGTCCTAGTGGGCGAGATGCTGGAGCCAGTCCCGCAGGAGTGCGGTCTCGACGGGGCGGAGCGGGACGGTAGCTGAATCCGCCGCGCTGAGGGTGGCATCGAGAGCGAGGGCGCGAGCGGCGAGAGTGGAGTCTGGGGCTGGGCTCGCGTCGGTGGTCAGGGCGTCGATGAGTGCTTCCCGCATGCGCGGTGAGACCTCCGGGTCGCGTTCGCTCTCGGGGGTGCCGATCAGGGAGAGCGTGACGCCGGTCACCCCCGCCAGCGTGAGGTGGGCGGCGAGGACGGGCGGTACCCGTAGGCGGCCGTCGGAGGCGGCGCGGCCGAGGAACGTCATAAGGAGTTCCTGAGCCTCCCGCGCGGCAGGTGGGCGGCGGCCGGGGCGGTCAGTGCCGTACATCAACAGGTAGAAGGCGGGGTGGTTCAAGCCGAAATCGACATGCATGTCCCATCCGCGTCGCATGTCGTCGACCGGGTCGCCGCTCGACGACAAGGTGTGCTTCTGCGCCAAGTAAAGGTCGAAGGCGTGGATGGCCAGCGCCGAAAGGAGCCCGTCCTTGTCACCGAAGAGCTGGTACAAGGAGGCGGCTCGGATGCCTGCCGCCGCCGCGACGGCGCGGGTGGAGAGCGCCTGGGCGCCCTCCCGCTCCAAGAGCTCGGCTGCCACTTCCAAGATCTGCCGGCGATTGCGGGTCTTCGCGTCATCCACGTTGCAATGCTACGGCATAGGGCGTATCACTGATTCGGTCAGTGATACGCAAATGGGCGTTGCAGTGATACGGCGGGAGAGGCCGATGAATCGTGTGGGATATGGCGCCATGCAGCTCGCGGGCCCCAAGGTTTGGGGATTCCCGGACGACCCGGAGGCGGCGCGGCGGGTGTTGCGCCTGGCTGCCGGGCTGGGCGTGACCTTCTTCGACACCGCGAACGCCTACGGGCCGCGAACGGTGAACCAGCTGATCGGTCAGGCGCTGGGACCGATCCCCGAGGGCGTGATCGTGGGCAACAAGGTCGGCGCGGAGCGCGGCCCGGACAAGTCCTGGGTCGTCGACGGTCGCCCGGAGACGGTCCGGCGGCAGGTGCACGAGGCCCTTACAGACCTGAGGACAGACGCGAGCGAGCTGACCTACCTCCGACTCGTCGGCGACACCCCCGGCGCGCACCAGGACGTACCGCTGGAAGAGTCGCTCGGCGCGCTCGTCGAGCTGCGAGACCAGGGACTGATCCGCCGCATCGGCCTGTCCGGCGCGTCCCCGCAGATGCTGGCCCGTGCCCAGCAGACGACCCCCATCGCTGCGGTGCAGAACCGCTTCAACCTGCTTGACCGCAGCGGTGTCCAGGTTCTCGCCGACTGTGAGACCCAGGGCATCCTCTTCATCCCCTACTTCCCGCTGGCCGCCGGACGGCTCGGCGGCCACCAGGAGCTGACCGGCCCGGCGGAGCGCCTGGGTGCCACACCGGCCCAGATCGCACTGGCCTGGCTGCTGCGCCGTTCGCCCTCCATGGTCGTCATCCCCGGCACGAGCAGTACCGACCACCTGCGGTCCAACATCGCAGCTTCAGAGGTTGCCGAACAGCTGACCGACACCGAGGTCGCGCACCTGACCGGACTCGTCGACGAGTCTCAGGCGGCCCTCGACCGGCCCACGCCCCCCGTGCGTGCGGGGATGGTCCCTCGACGTGCACGCACATGAAACCCTCACGCAGGTGTTCCCCGCCCGTGCGCGGCCCCGTCGCGCGGCTCCGTGGTTTCCTACTCGTTTGATACCGTGGCGCGCATGTCATCCGAGACGACGTACGGCATCGGCGAGGGCCCGGCGACGCGGGTCAGTCTTTCGCTGTCCGAAGGGACCGCCGAGGCGATCCGCGCCCGGGTGGGGAAGCGGGAGTTCTCGGCCTTCATCGCGGAGGCCGTCGAACGCGAGCTGCGCGGGCAGGTGCTGGACGAGTACCTGGCGGATTACGAGAGTCGCAAGGGGCCCGTCTCCGGGCAGGCCCGGCAGCGGGCCAGACAGGTCTTCGACGAGGTGTTCGCCGAGGAGGACGCATGGCCCGCCGCGGGCTGACGCACCAGGGGACGCTGGTCCTCGACAGCGAGGGGTTCTCCAAACTGCTGGGCGATGACGAGGCGGTGGTGGCCTTCATCGCGGAGGCGCGGGCCAGAGGCATGGAGGTGGTGATCTGCGCGCTCACCATCATCGAGGCGGTGCATGCGCGGACGAACAAAGCCCGGCTGAACTGGGCGCTTTCCGGCCTGCGTGCTGTCCCCGTGGGGGACGAGGAGGCGAAGGCCGCCTCTGCGCTGTTGATGGCCGCCGGGCTGCACGGTCACAAGTACGCCATCGACGCTGCCGTCGCCGGAGCCGCTCTGCGTCAGCTGCGGCCCGTGGTCATGCTGACCTCCGACGTCGACGACATGGCCAAGCTGTGTGGTGACCAGGTCCGCCTCGTCGCGGTGTGAGGGGATCGCCCGCCCGGACGCTTCCCCGCGGGCCCGCGAGGCCCAGACCGCTACCCCGCCCGTCCCACCACCGTGCCCGCGCGGTCGATGCAGAGGACGTCGACCGCGACGGGTGAGCCGCGCAGTACTGCCAGGGCCTCGTCCCTCGCGAGGGCGGCCACGGCGTCGCCCAGGGGGATGTGCTCGGCCTCGCACAGGCGCAGGGCCTCCAGGCCGGTGTTGGCGGTTGCCACGTGGTGGGCCAGGGCGGGGGAGGCGCCTGCCGCGCGGGCGAGTTCGCCGAGGAGGTTCTTGTCGACCTGGGAGCGCGCCGAGTGCAGGTCGAGGTGGCCCGCCGCCAGTTTCGACAGCTTGGCGAAGCCGCCGCAGATCGTGAGGCGGTCCACCGGGTGGCGCCGTACGTATTTGAGGACGGCGCCCGCGAAGTCGCCCATGTCGAGGAGCGCGTCCTCGGGCAGGCCGTACACCTCGGTGACGGTCTTCTCCGACGTCGAGCCCGTGCACCCGGCGAGGTGGGTGCGCCCGGCCGCGCGGGCGACGTCGACTCCGCGCCGGATCGAGTCGATCCAGGCCGAGCAGGAGTACGGGACGACGATGCCCGTCGTGCCGAGGATGGAGAGCCCGCCGAGGATGCCGAGCCGCGGGTTCCACGTCGAGCGGGCGATCTCCTCGCCGTCCTCGACGGACACCGTGACCTCGGCGTCGGCCGCAGAGCCCTCGCCGGCGACGCCCCCGCCGGGGACGTCCTTGCCGGATGCGTCCCCGCCGTGCGCGGCGGCCACCTCCGCCAGGTGCTCGGCCATCATCCGCCGCGGTACCGGGTTGATCGCCGCCTCGCCGACCGGCAGCGGCAGGCCCGGCTTGGTCACCGTGCCGACGCCCGCCCCGGCCCGGAACACCACCCCGGAGCCCGGCGCGAGCCGCCGTACCGTCACCCGGATCAGCGCGCCGTGCGTGACGTCCGGGTCGTCGCCCGCGTCCTTGATCACGCCCGCCGTGGCCGACGTGCCGTCGGCGGCCAGGTCCTCCACGGCGAGCGCGAACGCGGGCCGCTGCCCGCGCGGCAGCGTGATGGTGACCGGGTCGGGGAAGTCCCCGGACAGCAGCGCCGTGTACGCGGCGGTCGCCGCCGCCGTCGCGCAGGCCCCTGTGGTCCAGCCGGGCCGCAGTCCGGTGTGTTTGAGTTGGGCGTCCCGGCCGCCGCTCCCGGCGGGCCTAGCCATGGAGGCCTCCGATGCGCCACGTGCTGATCCTCGGCGGTACGACCGAGGGCCGAAGCCTGGCCGAGGCGCTGGTCGCGGGCGCCCCGCCCGGCACGAGCGCGCGTCCCGAGGGCGACGCGGCGTACCCGCTGCGCGTCACCAGTTCGCTCGCCGGCCGTGTCGCCCGCCCCGTGATGCCGCCGGGGGAGGTGCGCGTCGGCGGTTTCGGCGGGGCGGACGGGCTCGCCGACTGGCTCAGGGAGCACCGCGTGGACGCGCTCATCGACGCCACCCATCCTTTCGCCGAGACCATGACCGCCAACGCGGCGCTCGCCGCCGCGGCCTCCCATGTTCCCCTGCTCCGGCTGCGCAGGCCCGGCTGGGTCCCGGTGGCGGGGGACGACTGGCGCCTCGTCGCGTCCCTGGACGAGGCCGCCGCGCTGCTGGCGGACGGCCCCTGGCAGCGGGTGTTCCTCACCACGGGGCGGATGGGCCTCGCGGCGTTCGCGCACCTGGACCGCCTGCGCTTCCTCGTACGCTCCGTGGACCCGCCGGAGCCCCCCTGCCCCCGGCAGCTGGACACGGTCCTCGACCGGGGTCCTTTCACCCTGGAGGGGGAGCGGGAGCTGCTGCGGCAGTACGCGATCGACGTCGTCGTCACGAAGGACAGCGGCGGCTCGGCCACCGTGTCCAAGCTGGCCGCCGCGCGCGAGGCCGGGATTCCGGTGGTCATGGTGCGGCGGCCGCCGACGCCCGAGGGGGTGGAGACGGCCGGCTCGGTCGCGGGCGCGCTGGACTGGCTGCGGCGCCGGTTCGCCTGAGTTCCCACGCGAGCGGGGACCCGGCCCCGCAGGTCGGAGACGGGCCTCGCGGCCGGAGAGGGGCCGCCCCGCGAGCCGGAGACGGGCCCCGCGAGCCGGAGACGGGCCGCGCGGAGCTCACCCCTCCGGGTACCGCCGTGGCGTCCACGCGATCTCGCCGCCGTTCCGGCTCAGCGCGACCGTCTGCGACGACCCCACCAGCAGGATCGTCCGCATGTCGACCTGCGCCGGGTCCAGGTCGCCGAGCCGCACGATCCGTACGCTCTCCCCGGGCCCGCCCACGTCCCGCGCCAGCACCACGGGCGTGTCGGGCGTCCGGTGTTCGAGCAGCAGCTCGCGCGCCTTGCCCACCTGCCAGGTGCGGGACTTCGACCCCGGGTTGTACAGGGCCATCGCCAGGTCCGCCGAGGCCGCCGCGTGCAGCCGCGCCGCGACCACCTCCCACGGCTTGAGCCGGTCGGACAGCGAGATCACCGCGTAGTCGTGGCCGAGCGGGGCGCCCGCGCGGGAGGCCGCCGCGTTCGCCGCCGTCACGCCCGGCACGATCCGTACCGGCACGTCCTTGTACGGGGCCGACGACGCGACCTCCAGCACCGCCGTCGCCATCGCGAAGACGCCGGGGTCGCCCGACGACACGACGGCGACCCGGTGGCCGCGCCGCGCCAGGTCGAGCGCGAAGTCCGCGCGCTCCGACTCCACCTTGTTGTCCGACGGGTGGCGCCGCTGGCCCGGGCGTACGGGCACCCGGTCCAGGTACGTCGTGTAGCCGACGAGGTCCTCGGCCGCCGCCAGTTCGCCGCGCGCCTCCGGCGTCAGCCACATCGGCCCCGCCGGGCCGGTGCCGACGACCACCACCTCGCCGCGCGCCGCGGACGTGCCCTCCCGTACGGGTGCAGCGCCGGCCGCCTCGCCCGGTGCGGGTACGGGTGCCGCGCCGGCCCGGCTCGGCAGCACCGTCACGGCGAAGTACGGCACCGACTCGGGGTCCGTGTCGGCCAGTTGCCCGGTGCGCTCGCCCGCCATCGTGGCGCGTTCCACGTACCGCGCGTCGCCGAGCCGCCCGGCCCGCTCGACCGCGCGCCGCACCGCGGGGAACGTACGCCCCAGCTTCATCACGACCGCCGAGTCCGACGCGGCGAGCCGCGCCGCGAGCTCCTCCTCCGGCAGCGTGCCAGGCAGGATCGTCAGCACCTCCTCGCCCTCGACCAGCGGCGTCCCGAGGCGGGCCGCCGCCGCGCTGACGGAGGTCACACCCGGGATCACCTCCGTCGGGTAGCGGTGCGCGAGGCGCTTGTGCATGTGCATGTACGAGCCGTAGAAGAGGGGATCGCCCTCGGAGAGCACCGCGACGGTGCGCCCCGCGCCGAGGTGCGCGGCGAGCCGCGCCGCCGCCTCCTCGTAGAACGCGTCCATCGCGCCCTGGTAGCCGCCCGGGTGGTCCGTCGTGCCGGTGGTCACCGGGTAGACGAGGGGCTCCTCGATGTGGTCGGCGCGCAGGTGTTCCGCCGCGATCGCGCGCGCGATCGAACGGCCGTGCCGCGCGCTGTGGTACGCGACGACGTCGGCCTCCGCGATCGCACGGACCGCGCGCACCGTCATCAACTCGGGGTCGCCGGGGCCGAGTCCGACCCCGTACAGCCGACCGGTCCCGCCCCCGCTCCCGCCACCGGCGCCGGGGCCCGCGTCCGGGACACTGCCCGTACCCGCGTCCGGGACGCCATCCGTACCCACGCCCGAACCGCCGCCCGCGCCTGCACCCGTACCCGCATCCGTACCCGTGCTCATCGCTCGTCCTCGCTCGCGATCGCGTTCAGTGCCGCCGCGGCGATCGCGCTGCCGCCGCGCCTGCCCCGCACGATCAGGTGTTCAAGGCCCGAGGGGTGGGCGGCCAGCGCCTCCTTGGACTCGGCCGCGCCGATGAAGCCGACCGGTACGCCGATCACCGCGGCCGGGCGCGGCGCGCCCCGCTCCACCATCTCCAGCAGCCGGAACAGCGCGGTGGGAGCGTTGCCGACGGCGACGACCGCGCCGTCCAGGCGGTCCCGCCACAGTTCGAGCGCCGCCGCGCTGCGGGTCGTACCCAGTTCCGCGGCGAGCGCCGGGACGGACGGGTCGCTCAGTGTGCACACCACCTCGTTGCCGGCCGGAAGCCGCCTGCGGGTGACGCCGCTGGCCACCATCTGCGCGTCGCACAGGATCGGCGCGCCCGCGCGCAGCGCCTCGCGGGCCCGGGCGACGACGCCCGCGGTGTGGCCGACGTCGCGCACCAGGTCGACCATGCCGCACGCGTGGATCATGCGGACGACGACCTGCGCGACGTCGCCGGGCAGGCCGCCGAGGTCCGCCTCCGCGCGGATGGTGGCGAAGGAGCGGCGGTAGATCTCCGAGCCGTCCTTCTCGTACGCGGGGCCAGTGGGCGTCGTCGTCATGTCTTCACCGTTGTCGTTGTTCCCGGGTGCGGGGTCCTGCCCCGACCGGGGTCGTTCGGATCGTGGGGCCGGGCGGTCGCGGGC
>NZ_JAIUKE010000373.1 GCF_020176795.1 Streptomyces sp. 8L | reverse complement strand
CCCTGGCGCCACACCCCGCCCGCCCCCCGGGTCCGCACCAGCGGCTGACGTCCCGGCCCGCGCGGGCCGTCGTGCCGGGCGGGGCCGCGCGGGGCGCCTCAGGCGGTGCGGAGGACCGGCTTGCCCGTCAGTTCGACGCCCGCCGAGGCCATGGCCTCGACCGCCCGTTCCGTCGTGCCGGGCGTGACGCCGGCCGTGAGGTCGAGCAGCACGCGGGTCGTGAAGCCCTCGCGCACCGCGTCCAGCGCGGTGGCGCGCACGCAGTGGTCCGTGGCGAGGCCGACCACGTCGACCTCCGTCACCTCGCGGGCCCGCAGCCAGTCCGCGAGGCCGAGGCCGTTCTCGTCCGCGCCCTCGAAGCCGCTGTACGCGGCGGAGTACTCGCCCTTGCCGAAGACCGCGGCGATCGCGCCCGACGCGACGGCGGGGGCGAAGTTGGGGTGGAAGCCCACCCCCTCGGTGCCTGCGACGCAGTGCACCGGCCAGGTGTGCACGTAGTCCGGGGTGGCGGGCGGCTTCGCGAAATGGTTGCCCGGGTCGATGTGGTGGTCGCGGGTGGCCACGACATGGCGGTAGCCCGCCGTCGCCTGGGCGATCAGCTCCGTGATGGCCGCGGCCACGTCCGCGCCGCCCCCGACCGCGAGGCTGCCGCCCTCACAGAAGTCGTTCTGCACGTCCACCACGATCAGTGCGCGATGCATGGCCGTAGCCCCCGTTCCGTCCCTGTCGATGGTTTCCGACCGCTTCGCGTTCATGCCTCTGTTCATGCCCCTGGGAACCACGCCCCTGGGATGCCGCCCCCGGGGACCCCGCTCAGGGAATCGCGCCCCGGGAACCCCGCCCCTGGCAATCGCGTCCCTGGGAGCCCTGCCCCTACGGATATCGTCACACGAATTCCGTGGGAAGCACGGGTTCGCCCCGTGACAGCTGGATCGCCGACATCGGCAGCCCGGCCCGCGCCGCGATGTGCCGCTCGCGCACCGTGTCCAGCGACTCGCGCGTGACGATCTCGCCGCCCTTCACCAGATGGGCCAGCAGCTGCCGATCCGCCAGCTCGGGCGGTACGGGGCCGGTGCCGACGACCTCGGCCTCGGCGACGCCCTCCGCGTCGAGCCGCCGCGCCGCCCACTTCCGGCCGCCGATCGACGTCTTGCCGCCGAGCGACTTCTTCGCCACCGGGTGCAGCGGGGCGTCCGGGTCCGACGACTGCGCACGCGCGACGATCTTGTACACCATCGAGCACGTCGGGTGCCCGCTGCCCGTGACCAGCTGCGTCCCCACGCCGTACGCGTCCACCGGAGCCGCCGCGAGCGACGCGATCGCGTACTCGTCCAGGTCCGAGGTGACCACGATCCTGGTCTGCGTCGCGCCGAGGTCGTCCAGCTGCTGGCGCACCCGGTGCGCGACCAGCAGCAGGTCGCCCGAGTCGATCCGTACGGCACCGAGCTCGGGCCCCGCGATCTCCACCGCCGTCCGTACGGCCTCCGCCACGTCGTACGTGTCGACCAGCAGCGTCGTGCCCCGGCCGAGCGATTCGACCTGCGCGCGGAACGCGTCCCGCTCCGAGTCGTGCAGCAGCGTGAACGCGTGCGCGCTCGTGCCGACCGTCGGAATCCCGTAGCGGAACCCGGCCGCCAGGTCCGACGTGCTGTTGAAGCCGCCCACGTACGCAGCGCGGGACGCGGCCACCGCCGCCAGCTCGTGCGTCCGGCGCGCGCCCATCTCGATCAGGCGCCGCCCGCCGGCCGCCGCCGACATGCGGGACGCGGCGGCCGCGATCGCGGAGTCGTGGTTCAGGATCGAGAGGATCACCGTCTCCAGGACCACGCATTCGGCGAAGGAGCCCTCCACCCGCAGGACCGGCGACCCGGGAAAGTACACCTCGCCCTCGGGGTATCCCCAGATGTCGCCGGTGAAGCGGTAGCCGGCCAGCCAGTCCAGCGTCCGCTCGTCCACGATCTCCTGCTCGCGCAGGAAGCCGAGCACGCCCGGGTCGAAGCGGAAGTTCTCCACCGCGTCCAGAACCCGGCCGGTGCCCGCCACGACGCCGTAGCGGCGCCCCTCGGGCAGGCGGCGGGTGAACGCCTCGAACACCGAGTGGCGGTCCGCGGTCCCGCCGCGCAGCGCCGCCTGCAGCATCGTGAGTTCGTACTGGTCGGTGAACAGGGCGGTGGAGGGCACATCCACCGGCAGTCCCAGGTCCGGAGTGTTCATATGCGCGATGCTACCCCCCTTACTCGTCAGAGTGACGATTTCTGTTCGGGGGTTCCGGGGGGTCCCTCCGGTCCCGCGGCCCGCGCACCCCGGTTCAGCAGGGCCGTTTGTGCGACGGGGCCCTCCGGGTGGCAGCATGGGTAGCCAAGGCTGTGAAACGCGGCACATCGTGAGGGCGCGAGGGCGAGCAGGCTCCGCGCGCCCCGTACCGGTATGGAAGAGAAGGTCGTCCCGAACCGTGAGTGTTGCTCCGAGCGAGATCACGCGCCCAGAATCGGCGGAGGAGACCTTTGCCGTTCCCGAGCCGGACGTGCCCTGGGTGACCATCGTGCACAACGACCCGGTCAACCTCATGAGCTACGTCACCTACGTCTTCCAGTCGTACTTCGGCTATTCGAAAGAGATCGCGCAGAAGCTGATGATGGACGTCCACCACAAGGGGCGCGCGATCGTCTCCAGCGGAACCCGTGAGGCGATGGAACGCGACGTACAGGCGATGCACGGCTACGGCCTGTGGGCGACGCTCTCGCAGGACCGCACCTGATGGCCGGCCACTTCGAACCCGTGGACGGCGGCGGCGCCGCGGTCGCGCTCGACGAGGTCGAGATCTCCATCCTCCGCTCGCTCACCAGCCAGCTCGCGGAGCTGATCGGCCCCGGCGAGGAGCCCGCCGAGGACGACGACCCGCTCGCGTCGCTGTTCACCGAGGGTCCGAGCGAGCCCCCTTCCGATCCCGCGCTCCAGCGCCTCTTCCCCGACGCGTACGGCGACCCCGAGAAGCAGGGCCAGTCCGACGAGGAGCGGGAGGAACTGCGGGGCTACTCCGCCGAGTTCCGCCGCTTCACGGAGAACGACCTGCGCGGGCGCAAGCGCACCGACGCGCTGTCCGTCATCCGCTCGCTCGACGCGCTGACGGCCGAGGGCCCGGGCGGCGGGGTGCTCAAGCTCACCGCCGAGGAGTCCCAGCAGTGGCTCGGCACCCTCAACGACCTGCGGCTGACCATCGGCACCCGGCTCGAGGTGACCGACGAGGACGAGGGCGGCGAGCTGTACCGGCTGCCGGACTCCGACCCGCGCAAGCCGATGGTGATGGCCTACCTCTGGCTGGGCGCACTCCAGGAGACGCTGATCGAGACGCTGCTGCCGTGACGGTGCTGCTGTGACGGTGGGGCCGTGACGGTGGTCCCGTGACGGTGGTGCCGGGAGCGGGGCCGGGACCGTGGGGCTGACACCGCCGGGAAGCGTGACCGTCGCGGCTGCCGCGGTGCCGTGGTGCGGCCCGCCGCCTCGCTGGGCCGGTCGGGGTAATTATCTGACCGGCTGGCGGATTATATGTGTGGTTTTGCGCCGCTATCCGCTGGTCTGTACTCATGACTCCCCGACCGACGGTTCCAGGACCGGCCTCAGGACCGGCGCCCGAAGAACCGGTGCCTGAAGAAGGGGCACTCGAAGAAGAGACATCCGAAGAAGAGACGTCCGACGAGGGCTACCAGCGCGGGCTCGGCGGCCGGCAGATCCAGATGATCGCCATCGGCGGCGCGATCGGCGTCGGCCTCTTCATGGGCGCGGGCGCGAACATCGCCCAGGCCGGACCCTCGATCATCCTCATGTACGCGGTCGCCGGCGTGGTGATCTTCTTCATCATGCGGGCCCTCGGCGAACTCCTCCTCTACCGGCCCGTGTCCGGCGCCTTCGCCTCGTACGCCCGTGAATTCCTCGGTCCCTTCTACGGGTACGCCACCGGCTGGACGTACTGGCTGATGTGGGTCGTCACCGCCATGGCCGAGCTGACCGCCGCCGCCATCTACGTGCACTTCTGGTGGCCCGGCATCCCCCAGTGGCTCAGCGCGCTGGCGTTCCTCGTGGTCCTCTTCGGCGTCAACCTCATCTCCGTACGGGTGTTCGGCGAGGTCGAGTTCTGGTTCTCGATGGTCAAGGTCACCGCCATCGTGGGCATGATCGTCATCGGCCTCGGGGTCCTCACCTTCGGCTTCTCCGCCGCCGGGGGCGCCGCCTCGCCCGACAACCTGTGGGCGTACGGCGGGTTCTTCCCGCACGGCGTCGGCTCCAGCCTGATGACGCTCCAGGGCGTGATGTTCGCGTACGTCGCCGTGGAGCTCGTCGGGGTCGCGGCGGGGGAGTCCGCCGACCCGCGCCGGATTCTCCCCAAGGCCATCAACACCCTGCCCTGGCGCATCCTCGTCTTCTACGTCGGCTCGCTCGCGGTCATCCTCGCCGTGGTCGACTGGAGCGAATTCTCCTCGGGCGTCAGCCCGTTCGTGTACGCCTTCCAGAAGATCGGCATCCCCCTCGCCGCCGGGATCGTCAACTTCGTCGTCCTGACCGCCGCGCTGTCCTCCTGCAACTCCGGCATGTACTCCACCGGACGCATGCTGCGCGGCCTCGCCGCCGACCGGCACGCGCCGCGCGCCTTCGGCCGCCTCAACGCGCGGCGCGCGCCCGCCCTGGGCACCGCCGTGTCCGTGGCCCTGATGGGCGTCGGGGTCGTCCTCAACTACCTCGTCCCGCGCGACGCGTTCGGATACGTCACCTCCGTCGCCACGGCCTGCGGCATCTGGACCTGGTCGGTCATCCTGCTCTGCCACATCCGCTACCGCAGGGCCGTCGTGCGCGGCCGGCTTCCCGCCTCGGCCTTCCCCGCACCGGGCGGCACCCTGTTCAGCTGGGTGGCACTCGCCTTCCTCGCCTTCGTGACCTGCCTCATCGCGTACGACAGCGAGACGCGGATCTGCCTGTACGTCGGCGCCCTGTGGGCCGCAGGCCTCATCGCCGGCTGGCGGACGCTGAAGTACCGCGAGGCCCGCCGCGCCGGAGGCCGTACGCCCGGAAGCGGTACGGGCGAGGCCCGTACGCCCGTCAGCGCTGCGGGGGAGGCCCGTACGCCGAGGAACGGCGCGGGCGAGGACCGTACGCCGGGGGAGGACCGTACGCCGGGGGAGGACCGTACGCCGGGGGAGGACGGCGCGAGCGGGGATGACGGGAGCGGGGACGGCGCCGCGCCCGCGACCGCTCCCGCCGAGTAGGCCGGGGAGCGGCCCGGCGCCGAGCCCCGTACCGCCCCGGACCCGCCGCTGACCCCCTGCGGGTACGGCATACGGCCGCCCTGCCGGGGCGCGCGGGGCCCGGCTTATATTTCCCCCATGCTGACCATCTCCCAGGACCTGCACGACCAGATCGTCGCGCACGCGCGGCGCGCCCACCCCGACGAGGCGTGCGGCGTGGTCGCGGGCCCGGCCGGCGGCGGCACGCCCGAACGTTTCATCCCGATGCTCAACGCCGCCCGGTCGCCCACGTTCTACGAGTTCGACTCCGGGGACCTCCTCAAGCTCTACCGCGAGATGGACGACCGCGACGAGGAACCCGTGATCGTCTACCACTCGCACACCGCGACCGAGGCGTACCCGTCGCGCACCGACATCTCGTACGCGAACGAGCCCGGCGCCCACTACGTGCTGGTCTCCACGGCGGACACCGACGGGGCGGGCCCCTTCCAGTTCCGCTCCTACCGCATCGTGGACGGCGACGTCACGGAGGAGGAGGTCCGGGTCGTCTGAGAGAGGGCGTCTGAGAGACTCGGCCAGACACCCATTCGAATACCGAGGCGGCAGGACCCAGGAAGCCGGTGCGAATCCGGCACGGTCCCGCCACTGTGACCGCACGGCCCCGCCGCGCACCCCGCGCGCACGCCCGTACGGAAGCCAGGAACTGGCCTGCCGCCTTCTGTGACCCCCAGGGGACGTGGACATCCCCGAAGGAGGACCCCCGTGCGGTTCGCCGTACCCCCGCGCCTGCGCGCCCTCGCCGTGGCCGCCCTGCTCATACCCGTCGCCGCCTCCGGCGCGGACTCCGGCTCCGGCGGCTCGCGTTCCGGCGCGGACTCCGGCCCGGGGAGCACCGCCCACCGGGCCGGCTTCCCCTACACCGTCACCAACTGCGGGGTGAAGACCACCTACGACGCCCCGCCGAAGCGCGCCGTCACCCTCAACCAGCACGCCACCGAGATCATGCTCGCCCTCGGCCTGAGCAGGTCCATGGTGGGCACCGCGTACCTGGACGACCACATCGCGCCCGCCTACAAGAAGGCGTACGACACGGTGCCCGTCCTCGCGAAGGAGTACCCCTCCAAGGAGCGGCTCCTCGCCGCGAACCCCGACTTCGTCTACGGCGGCTACGCCAGCGCCTTCGACGCCAAGGACGGCCGCGCCCGCGACGACCTGGCGGGCTCCGGCATCGACACCCGCCTCGACATCGAGAGCTGCGCCAAGGGCAAGGTCACCCTGGACGACCTGTACCGCGAGGTCACCGAGGTCGGCAGGACCTTCGGCGTGCCCGACCGGGCCGCCGCCTGGGTGAAGCGCGCCAAGGCGCGGGTGGCCGCGACCGCCGCCCGCCTCAAGGGCGTCAAGCCGGTGTCCGTGATGGTCTACGACAGCGGCGACAAGGCCCCGTTCACCGCGGGCGGCAGCGGCATCGGCAACGAGATCATCACCCGCGCCGGCGGCACCAACGTCTTCGCCGACCTCCCCAAGTCGTTCTCCGACACGTCCTGGGAGCAGGTCGTCGCCCGCAAGCCGCAGGCGATCGTGATCTACGACTACGGCGGCACGACCGTCGCCCAGAAGGAGAAGCGGCTGGAGGACGACCCGGTGCTGGGGGACGTACCGGCCGTCAAGAACAGGCGGTTCGCCGTGATGCCGCTGTCCAACGTCGTCCTCGGCGTGCGCGTGCCGGACGCGATCGGGGACTTGGCGCGGCAACTGCACCCCGAGACCGCGAAGTAGGCCCCGGGTGCCCGTCCGCTCCCGCCCGCCGCTCCGGCGCGGCCCCGCACGCGGGGCCGCGCTCCGTGACCGCCCCGCGCTCGGCCGGCTGCGCTACCCGCTCGTGCTCGGCGGCCTGGCCGTCGCGCTCGCCGTCGCTGTCGTCGCGGGGCTCACTCTCGGGTCGGTGCGCGTCCCGCCGTCCGAGGTGGTCGGGGCGCTCACCGGTACGGCCGCCCCGAGCCCGCTGCGGACGATTGTGCTCGACGTGCGGCTGCCGCGCGTACTCCTCGGCGCCGTCGTCGGCGCCGGGCTCGCCGTCGTCGGGACCGTGCTCCAGGCGCTCGTACGCAACCGCCTCGCCGACCCCTTCCTGCTCGGCATCTCCTCGGGGGCGTCGGCGGGCGCGGTCTTCGTGCTGGTCATCGGGGTCGGCGGGGGCATCACCACGACGGTCGCGATGCCCTCCGCCGCCTTCGCCGGATCGCTCGTCGCGCTGGCGCTCGTCTACGGACTCGCGCGCAGGGGCGGCTCCCTGACGGGCGGCAGGCTGGTGCTCGCCGGGGTCACCGTGTCGTACATCCTGTCCGCGCTGACCACCCTCGTCCTGGTGGTCTCCGCGCGGCCCGAGCAGTTCCAGGAGGCCCTGTACTGGACGCTCGGCGGGCTCGGCAGCGCCCGCTGGGGCACGCTCGTGCTGCCCGCAGCCGTCCTCGTCCTCGGCACCGGCGTGCTGATGGCGCTCGGCCGCCCCCTCGACCTGCTGCTCGCGGGCGAGGAGGGCGCGACGGTGCTCGGCCTCGACACCGGCCGCTTCCGTGCCGTGGTCTTCGTGCTCGCGTCGCTGGTCACCGGCGTGATGGTGGCATCGAGCGGCGCTGTCGGCTTCGTCGGGCTGCTGGTGCCGCACGCCGCCAGGGGCGTCGTCGGGGCGAGCCACCGCGCCCTGCTGCCGGTCGCCGCGCTCGGCGGGGCCGTGGTGCTGGTGGCCGCCGACCTCGCGGCCCGTACGGTCGCGGCCCCGCAGGACATCCCGGTCGGCGTCCTCACCGCGCTCATCGGCGGCCCGTTCTTCCTGTGGCTGATGCGCCGCAGGCCCGAGGGAGGCGCCGTATGACCCGGACGACACCCGCCGGACCGCCGACACCCGCCGGGACGCCGACACCCGGCGGGACGCCGACACCCGGCGGGACGCCGAGCACGGCCGGGGCGCCGACCCCCGTCGGGGCGCCGGGCGCGGCCGGGCCCGCGCGCCTGACCGTCGAGGGGATGACGTACGAGACGGACGGCAGGCGGCTGATCGACGGCATCGACCTCACCGCGGCCCCCGGCGAGACCGTCGGCCTCGTCGGCCCCAACGGCAGCGGCAAGACCACCCTGCTCCGCTGTGTCTACGGCACCCTGCGTCCCACCGGCGGACGGGCCCTGCTCGACGGCGACGACCTGGCCGCCCTCACCCCGAAGGCCCGCGCCCGGCGCGTCGCGACCGTGCCGCAGGACGGACACCTGGACGTCGAGCTGACCGTACGGGAGGTCGTCGCCATGGGCCGTTCCCCGCACAAGCGGTTCTGGGAGGGCGACACCGCCGCCGACGCCGCCCTCGCCGACGAGGCGCTCGCCCGCGTCGGCGTCGGCGACCTCGCGCGCCGCGCCTTCCCCTCCCTGTCCGGCGGCGAACGGCAGCGCGCCCTCGTCGCCCGCGCCCTCGTGCAGCAGCCCTCGCTGCTCGTACTGGACGAGCCGACCAACCACCTCGACATCCGCCACCAGCTCGCCGTCCTCGGCCTCGTCGCCCGCGAGTCCGCCGCCACCTGCCTGCTCGCGCTGCACGACCTCAACCTGGCCGCGTACTACTGCGACCGCGTGTACGTCCTGCGCGCCGGGCGCGTCGTCGCCGCCGGGCCGCCCGCCGAGGTGTTCACGCCCGCCCTGCTCGCCGATGTCTACGGGGTCGCCGCGACGGTCACCCGGCACCCCGTCACCGGCGCGCCGGTCGTCGTCTACTTGCCGGACGGCGATCCGGAGGCCGATCCGGGCGCTGATCCGGGCGCGGCGGTCCGTTAGCGCGTAGACCGGGGCCCGGCGCCCGAGGGCCCGTCCGGATGCTGGACCCCGGACCCGTGCGACCGCAGCCCCGGACGCCGGACAGGGCACCCGCACGGAGGCCCTCGCCTGCCCGCCGGCGCCCGAGCAGCCATGAGGTCCGCATGGCGAACGTTCACAGTCCGCGATATGAGATCACACTCCGGAACCCCGCCCGGGAATCGATACGATGACCGCATGGTTGTCCATGACATGACTGACGAGACGCCGAGCACACCGCTGCTCGTGGCGCGGCTGCACGTCGACCTGTGCCGCCTCGCGAGCGCCATCTGTCCCGGCGGCGTGTCCGGCTGAGAGCCGGGTACGCGCGCGGGCGCCGCACGCCGGGCGGCCCGGCAGCCCACCGGTGCTTCACCGGTCGGCGGACTCCGTACCGCCCAGCATCTCTTCACCGCTCCAGCACCAGCAGCCTCCCCGCGTGGGGGAGAACCGCCCGCGCCGACGCGGCGGGAAACCGGCCCCGGGACCACCGGGAACCCTCGGGGGACCGCCCCGACAGGACGACAGGAGACCGACGTCATGGCCATCGAGGTCCGCATCCCGACCATCCTCCGCACGTACACCGACGGAGCCAAGGCCGTGGAGGGCGGCGGCACCACCCTCGCCGAGCTCCTGGCGGACCTCGACACCCGGCATGCCGGCATCCGGGACCGCATCGTCGACGCCGAGAAGGGCGACCAGCTGCGCCGCTTCGTCAACGTGTACCTGAACGACGAGGACGTCCGCTTCCTGGACGGCATCGAGACCAAGGTCAAGGACGGCGACAGTGTGACGATCCTCCCGGCGGTCGCCGGCGGCGCGCTCGAAACGCGCCTGGCCTGATGCGGTACGACGCGCCGCTCGCGGCAGTCGGCAACACGCCGCTCGTCCGGCTGCCACGGCTGTCGCCGTCCGACGACGTACGGATCTGGGCCAAGCTGGAGGACCGCAACCCGACCGGCTCGGTCAAGGACAGGCCCGCCCTGTACATGGTCGAGCAGGCCGAGAAGGACGGCCGGCTCACGCCCGGCTGCACCATCCTCGAACCGACGAGCGGCAACACCGGCATCTCCCTCGCCATGGCGGCCAAGCTCAAGGGCTACCGCATGGTGTGCGTCATGCCGGAGAACACCTCGCAGGAACGGCGCGACCTGCTCGGCATGTGGGGCGCGGAGATCGTCCCGTCCCCGGCCGAGGGCGGCTCCAACACCGCCGTACGGGTGGCGAAGGAGCTGGCGGAGAAGAACCCCGACTGGGTGATGCTCTACCAGTACGGCAACCCCGACAACGCGGGCGCGCACTACGCCACCACGGGCCCCGAGATCCTCGCCGACCTCCCCTCCATCACGCACTTCGTCGCCGGACTCGGCACGACGGGCACGCTGATGGGCGTCGGCCGGTACCTGCGCGAGCACAAGCCGGACGTCAGGATCGTCGCGGCCGAACCGCGCTACGACGACCTCGTCTACGGCCTGCGCAACCTGGACGAGGGGTTCGTACCCGAGCTGTACGACGAGTCGGTGCTGACCACGCGGTTCTCGGTCGGCTCCGCGGACGCAGTCACCCGCACCCGCGAACTCCTCCAGCGGGAGGGCATCTTCGCGGGCATCTCCACCGGCGCCGCCCTGCACGCGGCGATCGGCGTGGGCCGGAAGGCGCTCGAAGCGGGCGAGAGCGCGGACGTCGCGTTCGTCGTCGCGGACGGCGGCTGGAAGTACCTCTCCACAGGCGTCTACACGGCTGCCACTACCGAAGACGCCATCAAGACGCTCCACGGCCAGCTCTGGGCGTGAGGCTGTCCGGCGCAGGACGCCGCACGGCCGGGGCTCTGGGCGTAGGGGTGTCCGGCGCAAGACGCTGCACGGCCGCCTCTGAGCGTGAGGGCGTCCGGGCCCCGGCCGCCGGCAATACCCGGTCCCGGTGACCCCGGCGGCCCGGGCCCGGGGGACCGCGGGCCGGGACGCCGGTGGCCATGGCACCGGTCGCCGCGTCCCGGACGCGGCGTCAGGCGAGCTTCCTGACCCGCTCCCACAGCGCCGGGTCCGCCGCGCCGGCCCGTCGGCGGAAGGCGCCCGCCCGCACCTCGCGCACCTCGTCCGTCTCCAGGAAACTCGCCCGGCCCCGCGCGTCGTCCACCGTTCCCGGCGGCAGCGCGATCACGCCGGGTCGCTCCTCGTGGTGCTTCGTCGTGATCTTCGCGACCCGTACGCGGCTCCCGCGCACCGACAGCACCAGACACGGCCGGTCCTTCTCGCCCGGCCCGTCCTCGTACGGCACGGCGGCCCACCAGATCTCACCGGCCCGGGGCCGCGGCGCCCCCCGTCGTACGGGAGGACGGCCCGGTGGCCTCGTCCGTATCCGCGCCCGCCGCTGCCTGCGGCTCTCCGCCGCCCGCGCCCTGCCGTCCACCACCGACGCCACGAGCGCGGCGGCCACCACCGCGATCAACGCGATCCACCACCACGAACTCATGGACCGAAGGTACCCGGAAGCCGCCAGGACACCGGGAAGAGTGGACTTGCCGGTGACTTCCCCCACAACGCGCCGTCGTGGGGAAGCGGCCTGACGGGTCGCGCCTTAGGCTCGACAGATCGAACCACCCCCGCACCACAACCGTTGAACCGCGCGACCCGCACGGAACGTGACGCTCCGCGCGCGAACCGCACCTGAACGACCCCCGTCGCCCACCATCCACGCCACGGAGGTTCACGCTCCATGAAGCTCACCGTCGTCGGCTGCTCGGGCTCCTTTCCCGCCGCGGGATCGGCCTGCTCCAGCTACCTCGTCGAGGCCGACGGCTTCCGGCTGCTTCTCGACATGGGCAACGGCGCCCTCGGCGAGTTGCAGCGCCACATCGGTCTGTACGACCTTGACGCGATCTTCCTGAGCCACCTGCACGCCGACCACTGCATCGACATGTGCGCCTACTTCGTCGCGCGCTACTACCGGTACGAGGGCGGACGCTGCGACCCCATCCCGGTCTACGGCCCCGAGGGCACCGAGCAGCGGCTGACCACGGCCTACGACGACACCCCGAGCGACAAGTCGATGAGCGAGGTCTTCGACTTCCACACGCTGAAGCCCGGCACCTTCGACATCGGCCCGCTGACGGTCCGTACGGAGAAGATGGCGCACCCCGTGGACACGTTCGGCATCCGGGTCGAACACGGCGGCAGCTCCCTCGCCTACTCGGCGGACACCGGAGCCGACGAGGCCCTCGTGGACCTGGCGCGGGAAAGCGACCTGTTCCTGTGCGAGGCCGCCTTCACCCACGGCAAGGAAGACATCGCGGGCCTCCACCTGAACGGCAGGGAGGCCGGCCGGCACGCGACGCGCGCGGGCGCGCGCCGGCTGGTGCTGACGCACATCCCGCCGTGGACGGACGCCAGGCGGAACCTGGAGGACGCCCGCGAGGTGTACGACGGGCCGTCCGAGCTCGCGGTGCCCGGCGCGGTCTACGAGCTGTAGCGCGCGCCGTGGCATCCCCTCCCCGCGAGGGGGCGCCACGGAAACCGAAGGGGGGGGGGCGGCCGGCGGCGGGGGCGGGGGGGGGGGGGGGGGGGGGGGGGGGGGGGGGGGGGGGGGGCGGCGGGGGGGGCGCCCGCCACTCCGGGGCCGCGCAGCTCAGCGAGCCGCCGCCGCAGTGCCGCCCGCGTCGGTCTTGGCGC
>NZ_JAIUKE010000372.1 GCF_020176795.1 Streptomyces sp. 8L | reverse complement strand
CTGGGCGGCCCGCTTTCGGCGCGCCCCGGCCCCCCGGCGGGGGGGGGGGGGGCGCCCCCCCCCGCGCCGGGGGGGGGCCCCCCCCCCGGCCACGCAGGAGATCAGTACGAGTGGGATCTAGCGAGAGACGCGCTCGTACAGGGTCCCTACTCGGACGAGCGTGGGGCGTCCGTCCGCGCCCGGGTTGTAGAACTGCACAGCTGCGTAAGACCCGGGACTGCCGAGGCGCATGGAAAAGCGGCGCCGCTCACCGTCGACGCAGACGAGGGGCAGGGCCTGGGGGTCACCGGGCGTGCGGCCGTTCAGCCGGTCCCATGTGTCCAGGTCAGGTGCGGGTGTCAGCTGGAGTTGGAGCAGTCCGTCGCGTACGTCGACGGAAACCTGGCCGTTGGGGGACCGATAAGCGCCGGTGAACTGCTCGATGTCGATCTCGACCGCAGGCTCCGGCGGGTACGAGGATGCTGGGCTTTGGACGTCGAAACACTCGTTGAGCAGGCTCTCACACAGCGTGGAGTACAGATTGAATCCGGTGGTGCTGTTCGTGAGCACCGCCAAGACGGCCTTCTGCTTCGGGAGCACGTACAGGGTCGAGTGCATGCCGAGGTTGGCGCCGCCGTGCGCCAGGACCGGGTCGTCTCCCGCGCGGACGATGGCCCAACCGAGGCCGTAGTTCACGTACATGGGGAAGCAACCCCAGAAGTCGTCGAACTGGGGCTCGCGCATCTCGTGAAGTGCCCAAGGGGACAGGAAGCGCCATCCGTCGGGCGCCGTGCCGTCGATGTGCATCCGCCCGAAATTGATCAGTGCGTCCACGTCGAGCCACAGGCGGGACCCGGCGGGGGCGTTCTCGGGCCAGGCGCGCATCCGGGAGACCGGAGACGCGTTCCCCGTGGTGGGGTCGACGGTGTGCCCCACGGCGGTCGATCGCAGGAGGAGCTCTTCGGCGTCGGCGGTTGCGTTGAGGCCAAGGGGCTGGAGGATGCGGGTGCCGAGGGCGGTGTCGTAACTCTCGCCGGTGATCACTTCGATCAGCCGTCCGAGGGTGCCCATACCCATGTTGCTGTAGGACCAGCGCCCACCGGGGACGCCGGTGACCGGCAGTGTGGCGAGTTCGTGCATCAGCCGTTCGAGTACGTCATCGCCCGGAGGCAGGTCCGGCATGTAGTCGCCAGGCAGGCCGGAGGAGTGGTTCAGCAGCATGCGCACGGTGATCGACGACGACCGCTCGGAATTTGCGGCCTTGAAGTCGGGCAAGTAGGTCCGCACGGGTGCATCGAGCTTGAGCAGACCTTCGTCCACGAGCGTCATCGCCAGGGACGCGGTGAACACTTTGGTTACGGAGCCAGCGGCGAACACGGTGTGGGGCAGCACGGGCGCGCCGGTTACCACGTTGACCGTTCCGGTCTCGGCTTTGATGAGCGTGCCGTCGTGCCACAGGGCGGTTGACGCGCCCGGCACGTTGAATTCTGCTGCCAGGTCCGTAAGCCGACGAGTGAGCTCCTCCGACGTCATCATGCCCACAAAGGTAGATGACCTGGTGATCGACTACATGCGTCCGTGGTCGCGTACGACCAGGTAATGGTTCGACTGGTGTCGCGTCAGTTGCTTGCGGCCGTCCTTCGGTCTCCCGCGTGAGGCGTCCTTCAGGGGTTGCAGCTCAGACAAGGCCCAGCAGACGGCAGACCTTGATGCCCAGGTGAAGGATGAGCCGATGCTGCCCGTCTGTGAGGTCGAGTGCGGTGACGTCTTCGATGCGGCGAACGCGGTGGTACACGCTCGCGCGGTGCAGTCCCAGCTCGGTGGCGGTCGCCCGTGCGTCGCCTGCCTTGTCCAGGTACAGCTCGGCGGTGGTGAAGAGGTCATGGTCGACCTCGAGCAATTGCCGTACTGCCGGATGCACGCCATAGGTGCCGAGCCGGTCGAAGGGCTGCCCGGCGAGCAGTGCGTAAATGCCCAGGCCCTCGTGCGTGACCAGTGGGGCGAACGAGGGGACGACCGCAGCCACGCGCAGTGCGTCCAGCGCCTGCCTGTAGGACGTGGCGGCATCGTCGAGTCGGCGAGCCGGGCTGCCGGTGGCCACATGCACATCGCGCCACTTCGCCGTCCCGCCCAACCGTCGCAGGGAGGTCGTCCTGAGGGATTCCGGCAGCTCCGGTGAGCGGCGCAGCGTCGCGCTCGGGATGACCAGGACAGCATGGTCCGGCCGGACCATGCGCAGGCTCCCGCGGTCGCCGAGTCGAGTGGAGACCGTATTGAGGGCGGCCTGGAGAGCTATCCGGTCGTCCTCGTCGACTCCGCCCCCGTCGCTGGGAAGGGGGCGTGCAACAACGGCGGTGACGTCGCCGCGCGGCGCGAACAGACCGCCCTCGACCAGCCGGGCCGAGGCCATGCCCCGTACCTGTTCGTCTTGCGAGAGCAGGTCTCGTACCAGCTCGCCCTCGCGTGCCGTGCGCAGGTCGGACAGGACGCGGTCGCGGAAACAGATGGCGCCCGCGTCGGCAGCCGACGCCGACGCCATGTCCAGATGCTCGTTGGTGAGTGCCCCCTCTGCATCGAACAGCCACAGGTAGCCGAAGCGCACACTTTGATAGACGACGGGCACTGCCACCCGCGGGAGTATCCCGAGATCCTCGTCGGCCGGTAGCCGTACGGGTCCGGTCGCGCGCCCCAGACGCTGACGCCGCAACCACGCCAGGGCCTCGGGTGGGGCTTCGCGGCTGAGGATGACACGTGCGCGCATCTCGTCGCCCTCGCCGAGATGAGCGCTGTAGGCCAGCAGCCTGAAGTCCAGGTCGTCCACGGCGACCGCTCGCCCCAGGCGTTTCGCGAGTGCCTCCACCACGCGCTGAAGCTCTTCGAGCATACGCTCACCACCCTGTCGCAGACCTGAGTCTGACCGTCGACGACTTCCGTCGGCGCTTGTTCAGTCGTACCACGTCGTGCGACATGGGTTACAGGACGGGATGCCTGGGGGCGACAGCTGACGCGCTGGGTGGGGAGCTGGCCGTACCCCTGTCTGTATGACAGGTGTCGAAGTATCGAAGCCTGGAACGCGACGCAGGCCACATGTCTGGCAGCGGGGTCTGCGCGAATCTTGAGGGGTCCCTGAGTCGGGTGCCTCGGCCACGCGGCACGATCCATGGCGTGGGCGCCGGGCACACGACGGTCTGACCTGGAGGCCCCATGCGCTCACCGCCGACACTCCAGTGCCACGTCAGGCCGGGCCTCGCTCCCGCCTGGGGAGGTCACGGTGAGCGGGGCATGAACCAGTGCGGCTCTGCCGGTGCGCCGTCAGCGACGGCGGGCCCAGGCTTCGAGTTCGACCAGTGCGCCGAACGGCAGCTCGTGCACCGCTACGCACGTACGGGCCGGAGGTTCGGAGCTGAAGACCTTGTTGTACCGCTCGTTGAAGGTGCTGAAGTCATCCATCGTGGTCAGGTAGATGTTGACCTTGACCACGTCGGAGGTCGTCAGTCCTGCCGCCTCCAGCACGATGAGCAGGTTGGCCAGTGCCTGGTCCGTCTGCTCGGCAGCACCACCGTCTACCAGGTGGCCGTCAACGAGACCGATCTGACCGGCGACGGCTACAAGGTCGCCGGCGTCCACGGTCGGGCGGTAGAGGGGAAGAGAGTTCATCGGTTCGCCTTACTAAGGGGAATGGTCAGTCGGGGCCGCGTTCCGGCTCACTATCTGCTTTTCGCCGCCTGAAGTCGTCCGCCAGTTGTCCGGTGCCGATGGCCTCGTTTTCGACGCCTGTCACATCGGCAGTCGCGCTCCTCACCACCGCACAGTCCTCTCTCCAGGAGACCAGCATGCTTGTCCCAGCATTTCCGGGCCCGCCGCGCGTACTCGAGGAGGGCGCAGCGCGCTCCCTCGTCGGTGAAGGCGGTGTTCAGGCGTGAGGGGTTCAACACGTAGGACTCCCGGGCGAGTTGCCGTGGTTGGCGCCGGGATGGTCGGACTGTCGACCGCATGGTTCCTCCAGGAGGCCGGCGTCGAGGTGACGGTGCTTGACCGCTCGGGCGTGGCTGCGGGCTCCAGTTGGGGCAACGCAGGCTGGCTGACGCCCGGCCTGGCTGCTCCGCTGCCCGAACCGGCGGTCCTGAAGTACGGCCTGCGCGCCATGTTCAGCCCGTCGTCGCCGCTCTACATACCGCCGACCGCCGACCCGCGCATGCTCAGGTGGCTGGCACAGTTCGCCCGCAATTGCACGCCCGCCCGGTGGAACAAGGCGATGCACGGCATGTTCCCTCTCATCGAAGGCGCCCTGCCCGCGTTCGACGCGCTGGAGGCCGGCGGGGTCACCGCCCGCACCCAGCCCGCCGACCCGCTCACGGCAGCGTTCCGCACCGCACAGGACAGCAAGGGCCTCCTTGAGGAGTTCGCACACCTGCGGAAGGCCGGCCGCCCCGTCGACTTCGAGATCCTCGACGGTGCTGACGCGCGGAACTCCGAACCCGTCCTGGCTGACGAGATCACCCGCGTGGTGCGCTTTTTTGGCCAGCGGTTCATCGACCCCGCTCAGTATGTCCAGGCCATCGCTGCCTCCGTACGCGCACGGGGCGGCCTGATCGCCGAGGGGGCGGAAGTGCGCAGCATCCATCCGACCGGTTCCTGCGTCACTGTGGCCGACGAGGACTATGATGCCGTCGTCCTCGCCCACGGTGCCTGGATCAACGGGCTGGCCCGACAGGCAGGTGTCCGGCAGATCGTGCAGGCCGGACGGGGCTACTCCTTCACCGTCAAGATGGACCAACTGCCCAACGGACCCGTCTACTTCACCCAGCAGAAGATCGTCTGCACGCCCCTCGGTGACCGGGCCAGGATCGCCGGGACCATGGAATTCCGCGATGTGACCGCGCCCAAGGACCCGCGACGTATCCAGGCCCTCGTTTCACAGGTGCGGGCCCTGCTGCATGGCGCGCAGCTCGACGACCGCGAGCACGAATGGGTGGGTGCGCGCCCCTGCACCGCGGACGGCCTCCCCCTGATCGGAGCCGGGAGCAACTCCCGCGTCTTTGTGGCCGGAGGTCACGGGATGTGGGGCGTCTTCCTGGGCCCGGTCAGCGGCCGGCTCCTCGCCGAGCAGATCACCACGGGACAGCGGCCCGATGCGCTACGCGCCGTCGACCCATTGCGCTGAGGACACCGTCCGGCCGTTCCGAGCGCCACATGAGTGACCGCGGGGAGCACAGCGCAGCGAACGAATCCGCCCACCGCCTTCCTACGATCCATAAGGAGACAGCCCGCCTTGGTCCGACCACTGAAGATCGACGATCCCCGTTCGTCGTCGCTGCCGGAACGTGCGCACTGGCAGCGACGGCTCACCGAACTTGCCGAACGGCACCAGGTACCGGGCGCGGTCCTGGGCATAGCCCGCGGCGAGCAGACCGGCGTGGCCGCGTACGGCGTGCTCAACGAGGCGGCCTGGATCACCACCACGCGGGGCTCTCTCTTCCAGATCGGGTCCGTCACGAAGGTGTGGACGGCGACCTTGGTCATGCAACTCGCGGACGAGGGCATCCTTGACCTGGACGCCCCGGTCGTTGAGATCCTGCCGGAGCTGCGCCTCGCAGACGCGGACGTGGCACGGCAGGTGACGATGCGGCATCTCCTGACTCACACCAGCGGCATCGATGGGGACGTGTTCACCGACACCGGACGCGGCGACGACTGTCTGGAGCGCTTCGTCGGTCAGCTGGACGAGGCCGCGCAGAACCATCCGCTCGGCGCGACCTTCTCGTACTGCAACTCCGGGTTCGTGCTTGCCGGACGGGTCATCGAGAAGCTCACCGGCATGACATGGGACCGCGCACTGCGCGAGCGGCTGTGCGCCCCACTCGGCCTCGAGCACACCGTCACGCTGCCGGAGGAGGCACTGCGCTTCCGCACCGCCATGGGCCATGACGCCGCGGACGGCCAGCCGCCCCGGCCGGTCCCCGTCTGGGGACTGCCGCGCTCTCAAGGGCCCGCTGGCCTGATCACCGCCACGGCCGAGGACGTCCTTGCCTTCGCCCGCCTGCACCTGACCGGTGGCATCGCCCCGGACGGGACGCGGCTGCTCTCGGAACGTGCGATGCAGGCGATGACCGAGCGGCAAGTCGAGCTGCCGGATGCGCTGACGCTCGGGGACTCCTGGGGGCTTGGCTGGATCCGCTTCTGCTGGGACGGCCACCGGCTGATCGGGCACGACGGAGCCACGCTCGGGCAGGCGGCCTTCTTGCGGGTGCTGCCTGAGCAGGACCTGGCCGTCACGCTCCTCGCCAACGGCGGCGCGGCGAAGGACCTGTACCGGGACTTGTTTGCGGAGATCTTCGCCGAACTGGCAGGTGTGACCATGCCGGAGCAGCCGCAGCCACCGGACGTTCCCGTACGGATGGACGTCCGTCGGCACCTCGGACGGTACGAGCGTGCCGGAACGCGCATCGACATCATCGAGAGCAGCGACGGATGGCGGCTGCGGCATACGACGACCGGACCGATCGCGCATCTAGTACGGGAGCCGGTCCTCGAGACCGCCCTGGTTCCTGTCTCGGACAACCAGTTCCTCGTCCAGTACACCGACAGCTCGTCCTGGATCCCAGTGACCTTTTACTCACTGCCCACCGGCGAGAGCTATGTGCACCACGGCATGCGTGCAACCCCGAAGGTGTCCTGACATGAAGCAGCAGCGCTACAACGCCGTGGCCGGCGCTTCAGCGGCGGTCGCCCACACAGCCGCGGCAGGTTCGCCAAGATGAGGTCCCCGGCCCAAACCAGCATCTGGCTAGACAGCGGAAAAGCGGAGCACAGCAGCGCACGCGGTCGGGTGGCCATCCTTGGCCAGGGCCAAATCGTCGCAGTGACAGTGCGGATGCTGGATGCCGATGGATTTGTCGACTTCTCCATGCGTAAGTTGGCCACCGAGCTGAACGTCACGCCCATGGCGATCTACTGGCATGTGGACAGCAAGAACGACGTTCTCGAGCTCGCTCTGGACGCGGTCCACGGTGAATTCACGCAGCAGGCGCTACATCCGAGTCTTCAGTAGCAGGGGCGTACCGGGAAATGGTGATGCGCCATCCCGGGGCATCCACCCTTCTGAGCTCTTTTCTCAACATCGGCCCCAACGCACGCGATGCCCAGCACATCCTCTCCCACACGGGCTTGCAGCACGCCGCTCAGGCCGAGGTCGTCTCCACCGTCTTCCAGGTGTTTCACGGCCTCGGCACACGTGTAGGCACCGTGCGAGGGTGGTGCACCGAGTCCGACCAGGCAGAAGAGGCGTACCGTGCCGAAGCCCAGTCACCCCGAACGCTCGGTTGTGATGTGGGAGCAGCGCTTCAGGTTCGGATTGGACGTTGTGATCGCGGGAATCGAGGCGCTTGTGGGGCGCTGGGAGCCATGGCCTGGGCCGCGGCTGTTCGACTCTGCCGAGCAGCGGAGTCTTCCTCGAGTGATCCCCTCACCAGACACGCGCCCCCAGCGACACGTGAGTTCGCGAGAGGCGCCCGCCGCCGGCATGCTCCGGTGGTGTCGGACTATCGGCCAGCGGGATGCGGCGGCCAAAGCGGGAGCCCGGGGAAGACAAGAGTCTTGCTGTCCGTGCGTTCTCAGTGCGTTCCACTCACGCAGGTCGGGCATCCCGGTAGGCGAGCACCGTGGTGGAGGGCCCTTTTGTAACGAGTCTCCTCCTCGAGCGGGCCAGGGAGGTCTGCGGTCAACAGAGGCCGTTCCGGGAGCGCGTCCGTGTCCACCAGAGCACCGTCCTTGACGACTGCGTGAATGCTTCGGTAGTTCTTGGCGCCCCGCAACGGATCCGCGTCGAGCACGACCATGTCGGCGATTTTGCCCACTTCGAGTGTTCCGAGATCGTCCTCGACCTTATAGGCCCTGGCGATGTTCCGGGTCGCCGCGTGCAGCAGGTCCATCGGCGACATTCCCTTTTCTTCCATAGCCCTCAGCCAGACGAAATGCCCCGTCGCCAGTCGGCCCAGGGCCTCGTCCTCGGGCAGTCCGTTCCAGGTGCCCTTGACCATCGGTTCCTGCATGAATTCCGGAGCGAAGATGCCTCCGTCGTTCGCGAGGAGGATCATCGCGTCGGACTCGATGAGACGGCGACTGTTGGCGTCCGATGCCTTCCAGATCGTCCACTCGTGATCCGAGACGCTTTGCTTCAGAGCTTCCATTCCGCTGTTGGCCAACGGAAAGACGACGGCACTGCAGTTGTTCTGCGAAAAGAGTTCGAGTGTCTCGCCCGGGATCTCTACGGGACCCGTCATGTTGCAGTGCTGTACGAGGTCGCAGCCCGCCTCGATCGACATCCTCAGGCCCTCGACCGACTGGGCGTGTGCCTGAGCGGTCAATCCGGCGCGATGAGCTTCTTCGACGATGACGCGTTGTGTCCGCTCGGAGAACTGCAGGAAGGCGCCGCCTGAGGTCCCGCCGTGTTCGTTCGCCGCGTACTTGACGAAGTTGATGCCGTGCTCGATGTACTTGCGGACCTCCGCCCCCACCGCCTTGGGCGTTAGCCACATCAGATGCCGTCCACTGTTCTCGACCCACGTCGCGTTCACCCGGTCGACGAAGTGAGAGCTGCCGATCCCGGGGATGCGTCCGTCGAAGTCGTGGGAGAACGGGCCCTCGAACCCGATGATGTTCCCGGCGCAGCGCACCCGGCTGCCCACGACATCGCCTTGGTCGATCCTGTCGCGGACCGCCATGAGCGCGCGCCGCGGCCCCCAGGTGTCGAATACCGTCGTCATCCCGCTCTTGAGCGCGACCTGAGCGGCCTCGATGATCAACTCCTCGTATCTGCCCTCGTAGCGGACGAGTGTTTCGAAGAGGATGTTGACGAACAAGTGCACATTGGCGTTCATCATTCCGGGGATGATGAACTTCCCGCTGAAATCGACCACTTCGGTGTCCGGTGGAACCGGAATCTCGTTCGGTCGGCCGATTGCCACGATGCGGCCCTCGTCCACCAGGATCGACCGGCCTTCGATTCCCTTTTCGGAGACACCGTCGATGACGGTCGCACCGGTCAACAGGAGTGACATGATCATCCTTTCAGAGCCGACTGCGCCCTGCTGCGCGGCGCAGCAAGTCGAATGAGCTTCGCTTCTCGATGCCGTCCACGGCACCTGGGCGGGTGCTCAGCGCCACACGTTCTGCGCCACGCGGAGAAAATTCTCACCGAGGATTCCCCGTACGGCCTCGGACGCGTATCCGCGCTCCACCAACGCCGTCGCGATGGCGGGCAGCCGCTCCGGCTCGATGAAATCGATGCGATCCCATTGCTCATAGCTCGGCGGGAACAGGTCGGGATTCTGGGTCAGTTCACCGTTGACGTCGTCGAACTCGAAGCAGAAGTCGAGGCCGAGCCCCACGTGCTCCCAGCCGACCAGCCCGACGGCGTGATCGACGTGGCGGACGAGCGCTTCGGTGCTCGTGTCGTTGTCGCCGAGGAAGATTCCCACGCCGTTGATCCCGACGACGCCGTCTGTCGCGGCGCATGCCTGGATCTGGTCGTCCCACACGTTGCGCTCGTGGTCGTGGACCGCCCGCGTCGCCGAGTGGGACAGCACGACCGGCGCCGTCGACGCTTCGAAGATGTCCATCGACGTGCGGTAGGAACAGTGCGTGGCGTCGACCACCATTCCCACGCGGTTCATCTCCGCCACCACTCTTCTGCCGAACTCGGTTAGCCCGCCGTCGAGGTCGTCATGACAGCCTGAACCAGCGGCATTGCGCTGGTTGTAGGTGAGCAGCATGGTCCGGACTCCGAGGTCGTAGTACGTCTGGACCGTGTCGATGCGACCACCCAGGGGACGCGTGTCCTCAAGGTCGAACGCGACCGCCAGACGCCCGGTGGCCTTGGCCCGAATCACGTCGTCGGCCGAGTCGGCCATGACGTAGCGGTCGGGGTTCATGAGAAGGTGACGGCGGAACGCGGACAGGACCGTGATGGTGTCCGCGATGTCGTGTGGCGCGTAACCGACGTTCACCGACACGAAGGAGGCTCCCGCCTCCGCGTACCGCCACAACTCGTCGACGCGGGTGTCCGGGGCGAGCGGAAGGCAGCAATGCTGCTCCCACACCAGCGCTTGGGCGTACTCGGCCGCGAAGTCGGGCTGCTTCGTCGCGTACTCCTGCTTCATACATCTCCCAGAGGCGAAAGGCGGGTCTCGGCCGAATGTTAGGACTACGCGACATGGCAGGCGAGCGACAGTTGTCGTGTCGAGCGCGATGCCTGTTCGACGGATGTTGAAAATGGCTGCCCGACATGAAGGAGAGTTCGCATCGACGGGCATTCAGGTATCCCGGCGCGCGGGCTTGAGGCGCAGCGCCGAGACGAGGAAGAAGATCCCGCCGAGGAAGGCATACTCGGCCAAATTCCGGAGCGTGGCGCCGTCCTTGCCGGCCTGGAGAAAGAAGCTCACGCCGGCCAGGGTGGAGATGGCACCGCTCACGACCATCGGCCACTGCCCGCCCATCCGGCGCCGGACCAAGGCCATGGCGAGCTGCGTGATGCCGGCCGTGACGGCCCAGACACCCCAGACCCGCAGGACAGCCGGGATGCCGGAGGCGAGCGCGACTGCCAGGGCGATGCCGGTGAGGACACTGAGCCCGATGTTCACGAAGGGCCGTGTGCGTCGCTTCGGCCCGCGGCCCGAGGCGACCGCGGGCTCATACCGCGGCGGTCGTCTACGAGCCCGGCACCGGATCCGGCACCCTGCTGGCCGCGGGGTGACTTGCCACCGGAGCACGGCCGGGCATGAACGCGACGAACGCGAGCGGCAGGACGGCCAGGATTGCGGCGAGCAGGAACCCGAACTGGAAACTGCCCTCGGTGGGCAGCTTCGTGAGGCGGTCCGTGCCGCTGGACAGCGCGGCGGCCGAGATCTGCACGCCGATCGCCGCACCGATCCCGCGCGCGACCATGTTGACCGAGCTGGCGATACCGGTGTCGACCGGATCGACAGCCGCGATGGTGCCGGCGTACAGCGCCGTACCGGCGGCACCGACGCCAATGCCCACGGCCACGATCAAGCTGAGCACGACGTGCCAAGGGGCGCTGTGCCAGACCGCGGCGAAGAGGAGTCCGACGGCGGTGACCACCAATGCCGCGGCGACGACCAGGCGGGATCCGAACCAGCTAACCAACTGCCCAGACAGCGGTCCGACGAACATCGCGCAAAGATACGCGGGGAACAGGTATAGGCTGACCTGGCTGGTGGAGGCCGTGAAACCGAACCCGGCCACTTTCGACGGCATCGCGAGCAACTGCGGGAACAGGTACGCGGGGATGGCGGACCCCGCGCCGAGAACGCCGGCGACAACGACCGAACTCCACACTCCGCGGCGCCCGAGCAGGCGGAGGTCGATCAGAGGTGAGGAAGCCCGCCGCTCCACGGCCACCCAGCAGGCTCCGCTGACGAGCGTGACGGCGAACAGTGCCAAGGATTCTATGGACAGCCACCCGGTGCGGGGGATCCGGGAGAGATCGAAGGTAAGCGCGCCGAGTGCGATGGTCAGTAGGAGGGCTCCGGGCCAGTCCAGCTTCGCCTGTCCTGCTCGTCGCGCGGCAGGCGACCTGCGTTGAGGCAGGACGAATTGGGCGGCAACCGCCAAGGCGGCCACCAGCAGGGTGGGCAGCAAGAACACCCAGCGACGGGACAGAGTGTCCGCGATCGGGCCCGCGGCCACGATCCCGAGTCCGGTGCCGGCGATGAAGGGTCCCGTGACGAGCCCGACGGCGAGCGCAACGCGCTCCTGTACGAACTCCCCTACCATCGTGAACGCGACCGGCAGGATGCCGACGCCGATGCCCTGGAGCGTCTGGCCGATCAGCATCACGGGCAAAGTGTCGGCGAAGGCCGATATGCCAGCGCCCGCGACGATGATCCAGGTTATCACGAGGAGCATGCGCCGCCCGCCGAACATGTCGGCGAGTTTCGCCGTGACCGGCCCTGTGATCGAGCCACTCAGGACCAGCGTCGTGGTGAGCAGTGCGGCCTGCGACGTGGTGAGGGAGAGCTCACGCTGCAGGAGCGGAAGTATCGGGATGGGGACGTTTTCCAGAGCGCCGACTGCGACAGCGAGTATGGCCAGCACGGCCATGCCCGCTCGGGGAAGGCTGCGCTGATCTGAGCGTGGTGCGGAATTGGGCACGACGGCCTCCAGGGAAGAGCGGGGACGAGAAAGGAGCGGGGACGCGCGGGAGCACGCCTGCGGTACCGGCACTTCCGGAGTGGCGCTATGGCGCTGGAGGCGATTTAGCCTCTGCTGGCCGGTCCGGCCAACTCCTCGTGCCCGATCGAAGGCGTCGAGGAGGTGTTTGTGGCCGTCAGCTTCATGCGTGACCGATACGTCATGGCTGGAAAGGGTGGCGGCGGGCGCCTCGCTCAACAATCGACACGTGTCGGAGTTCGCGTCACGCGAGTGGACCAACTGTCGCACTGTGTGGGGGCTGGCCGTGGAAGCGCCGACAGGGACTGACCTTCAGCGAATGCCGCGGTCGGCCACGGTGTTCGTGACACTGATACCCGGGTGGTTCTGATGGGGGGAGGGGCCTGTTGGACATCCGAGACCTGCGGGGCGGCGTACTTGTTCGCGAAGTTGCAAGCTCCGAAGGTCGGTTGACTCTAGGGCGTGTATCGGAAGTGGCTTGAGAGGCTGTTGGTTCGTCAGTCCCGCAACGGGGCGGCGAGCCAACGTTCGTCCTGGAACTCGGCTGGGACTTCGTCCTCCCACGGATCGATCCCGCGGCGTTCCAGTTCGTCGAACCATCGGTCCC
>NZ_JAIUKE010000371.1 GCF_020176795.1 Streptomyces sp. 8L | reverse complement strand
CGTCCCTACGGGGGGACTCCGCCGGGTTACGGGTCAGGCCGGCGGGGCGGGGGCGTATCTGGCGAGCATGGTCAGGACGGCCTCTTCGACGGCCTTGTCGACGTCGGAGGCCGTGGGGCTCCAGTCGGTCAGCAGCATGCGGGGCCACAGGACGTAGTTGGCGATCATGCCGAGGAACTGGTTCGCGGCGCTCTCGGCGTCGGGCACCTCGGCGTTGCCCGCCTCGTGCTCGGATTCCAGGTAGCGCTGGACGGAGGCGAAGTAGGGCAGCTTGCCGAGCTGGAACTGCATCCGTCCCAGCTCGGGGAAACGGGGCAGTTCGGCGATGACGATCCGGAACAGCCCTGTCATGCGGGGCCGGCCGATCAGGTCGGCGTAGCGGTGGCCGATGGCTGCCAGCCCGGAGCGCAGATCCCCCGCCCGAGGCCGCGCGGCGGTATCGCCGGCGTCACGCTGCCAGGACTCGGTGACGATGGCCTCGAAGAGGGCCGCCTTGGTGGGGAACTGCTTGAACAGGGTGGACTTCGAGACTCCGGCCGCTTCGGCGATCCGCGCGAGGGACGTGCCGTCGTAGCCGCGGTCCAGGAACAGTTCGGTGGCCGCGGAGGTGATCGCCTCGCGCTTCTGCTGGGCGAGCCTGCGGTGATGCGCGGTGAGTTCTGCTGCCATGCGGAGAGTATGCCGCAGCTCCGAGGCGAGTCACTTGACTCGCCTCGGAGGTCCGCTTACGGTGCACCAGTAAGGCGAGACGAGTGACTCGTCTCTTATCCGAGACGCCTGGGCCCGTCCTGGGTCCCGGTTGTCGCGCCGCGGAGGAAGCTCATGACCATCGACAAGATCGCCCTGGTGACCGGTGCCAATCGCGGGCTCGGGCGCAGCGCCGCCGTCGCCCTGGCCGCACGCGGGGTGCGGGTCGTGGCCACCCACCGCGGCGACGCGGCCGGGGCGGAGAAGACGGCGGAACAGGTGCGGGCCGCGGGCGGGGCCGCCGCTGTTCTCCGGCTCGACATCAGCGACGTCTCCTCCTTCGTGCCCTTCGCGTCCGCACTGCGCGCGCGGCTGGAGCGCTGGGGTGCTTCGCGGCTCGACATCCTGGTCAACAACGCGGGAGTGGGGATCTTCGGGCCGCTGGAGACCGTCACCGTGGACGACTTCGACACGGTGATGGGCACCAACGTCCGGGGCACGTTCTTCCTCATCCAGTCGCTCGTGCCGCTGCTGGCCCAGGGCGGCCAGGTCATCAACGTCTCGACGTCACTGACCCGCCACACCAGCCCCGCGACCTCGGCCTACTCCGCGTCGAAGGCCGCCGTCGAGGCTCTGAGCCGCACCCTCGCCGCGGAACTCGGGCCGCGCGGCATCCGGGTCAACTCCATCGCCCCGGGGCCGACCGCCACCGACTTCAACGGCGGGGCGATGCGGGACGACGCCGGCATGCGTCGCGTTCTGGCCGGACAGACCGCGCTCGGCCGCGTCGGCGAACCCGAGGAGATCGGCGACGCCATCGCCACGCTGGCGTCCGAGGGGCTGCGCTGGGTCACCGCCCAGCGCATCGAGGTCTCCGGCGGCGCCCTCCTGTGACACCGGGCGCCGGGCGGCGAACCCCGGCCGCCACGCGCCGGCCGCTACGCGCGGCGACGCTCCGTGCGCGCGGCGCCCGTCAGGCACAGGCGCAGCCGCGTACGCCCAACGCGCGTACGCCCAGCCGCGTACGTACAGCCGCACAGGCGCAGCCACGTACGTGCAGCCGCGCGCGCTCAGCCGCGTACGTGCAGTCCGAAGCCCGTGCGGCCCGCGGGTTCCAGCGACTCCTTCAGCTGGAGCGAGGGGATCTCGTAGTCCCCGAAGTTCTGGCGCCGGAACGCGATCGGCTCGGTCGTCTCCAGCGTGCGCAGGCGCTGCTCCCAGGCCTTGGCGACGTCGGGGTAGTCCTCGGCGGTCAGCCGGTCGGCGCCGTACAGCACGAAGGGCGGCAGCACCTCCATGCCCGGGTAGTAGAGGATGCCGTGTTGGATCGGGAACAGCAGGTCGTCGATGGGGCCGTTGATCCCGCGCGCCGCGTAGTGCGCCTGCGGGCCGCCGGTGGTCACCGACAGCAGGGCCCTCCTGCCCGCGAGCGTTCCTTCGCCGAAGCGCTCGCCGTACTTGGTGTCGCTGTGCTCGCCCACGCCGTACGCGAAGTGGAAGGTGAACACCCGGTCCACCCAGCCCTTGAGGATCGCGGGCATGCCGTACCACCACAGCGGGAACTGGAAGATGACCGTGTCGGCCCACAGCAGCTTCTGCTGCTCGGCACGGACCTCCGGGGCGAGGGTCCCGGTGTCGAAGGCCCGGCCCGAGTCCGAGGCGACCCTCAGTGGGTCCGAGGCGGCCGGACCGTAGTCGGCGGCATCCACGGCTGCCTGCCACTTCATCGCGTACAGATCGCTCACCCGTACCTCGTGCCCGGCGGCCTCCAGGGTGGACACCGCGAGATCCTTGAGCGAGCCGTTCAGCGACCTCGGCTCCGGATGGGCGTGGACGATCAGGGTCTTCACGGGAACTCCTTCGGATCGGATGGCCCCAACTCTGTTCGCCGCGGACCCCGTTGTTCAGGGGCGCCCGTACCGTCGGACGGGACTTCCTGGTATCGGCAGGACCACCTTCGCGGGCGCCGGCGAGGCCATACTGGAGAAATGGACGATCTCGCCGGCTTCCTGCGGACCCGGCGCTCCCGGGTCGATCCGGCGGCCGTCGGCATTCCCACCGACAGCCGCCGCAGGGTCGAAGGGCTGCGCCGCGAGGAGGTCGCGCACCTGTCGGGCGTCAGCGTCGACTACTACGTACGCCTGGAGCAGGGCCGCGCGACCCAGCCCTCCGAGCAGGTCCGCGACGCGCTGGCCCGCGTCTTCGGCCTCGACGAGACCGAACGAGGGCATCTCGACCGCCTCGCCTGCCAGCGCCGCCGCCGCGCGAAGGCGCCGGGCGGACGGGTCCGGCCCGAACTGCTGCGCGTCCTCGGCCTGGTCTCCGACGCACCCGCGTGGATCATGGACCACCGCTTGGACATACTCGCCGCGAACCGCCTCGCCAAGCTCCTCTACGGCCGGCCGATCCCGGGCCTCAACGCCGCGCGGCACCTCTTCCTTGAGGAGGCCGAGCGCGGCCTCTACGCGGACTGGGAGCAGTGCACCCTCGACGCGGTCGGGCACCTGCGCCTGGCCGCGGGCACCTACCCGGAGGACCCGCGCCTGGCCTCGCTGATCGGCGAGCTGGCGATGGGAAGCGAGCGCTTCCGCCGCCTCTGGGCCCGCGCGGACGTGCGCGCCCGCACTCATGGCCCCAAGGCGTACCGGCACCCGCTGGTCGGACTGCTGGAACTGCACCAGGAGAACTTCGCACTGCCGGACGAACCGGGCATGGAGCTGCTGGTGCTCTCCGCACCCCCCGGCAGCCCCGCGGAGGACGGCCTCCGCCTCCTCGCCGGCCTGGCCGCGGACAACGAGACCGCACGGCCCACGGCCAACGCCCGGGTACGCGAGTAATCCGGGCGAAGCCCGCGGGTGACCGGGACCGGTCTCCGGGACGGGCGGCGTGCCGGCGGGTGACTGCGGCGGGCCCAGGGGGATTACGTTGGGCTCATGTCGCGTATACCCGCACTGCTCGTGATCGACATGCAGAACGCCCCCGTGGCGATCGCCCACCGTGCCGCCGAGACCGTCGCCGTGATCGCGGGGCTGCGGGAGCGTGCCAAGGCGGTGGGCGCTCCGATCGTGACGGTCCAGGACCAGGGCGAGGCGCTGCCGGCCGGCACCGAGGGCTGGCGGGTCGTGCCGGAACTCGCGCCCGCCGCGGGCGAGTCGGTCGTCCACAAGACCAGCCCTGACAGCTTCCTCGACACGGACCTCGACGAGACGCTCAGGGCACTGGGTGTGACGGAGGTCGTGGTCACCGGCTTCGCGACCGAGATGTGCGTGGAGACCACGGCCCGGCAGGCGCTGAGCCACCGGTACGACGTGGTGCTGGTCGCCGACGGGCACACCACGTCCGCCAGGCCCGATGCCGGGGGGTACGCGCCGCCGGACCGGTCGATCGCGCACCACAACGAGATCTTCCGCAACATCCGCTTCCCCGGACGCACCGTGCGCGTCCTGCCCTCGACCGAGGTCGACCTCGCCGCGGAGCGCTGAGCGCGCGGCGGCCGTCCCGCCCGGACACAGGGCGCCGGGCGCCTCCAAGGCCGGGCGCCTCCGATGCCGCATGCCTCCGATGCCGGGCGCCGGGCGCCGGGCGTGTCGGACCCCGGGCGCCTGGCGACCCCTGCGCCGCACGCCCTCGATTTCAGACGCCCTCAGAATATTTCGGTGTCCGTTGTAATCTGGTGGCATGACCGCTCGTGCCAAGGTCCACCCCTCCGCGATACGCCGGCTCCCCGTGCTCTCCGTGCTCACCAGCGAGCGGGCGCGTCCCGAGGGCATACGGTCGCGCCCGAACGCGTGGTGGCTCGCGGTGGTCACGGTGTGCTTCGGGGCGTTCATGGGGCAGCTCGACGCCAGCATCGTCACGCTGACCTACGGCGGACTGCGGAGCGGGTTCCACGCCTCGCTCGCGGCGGTGGAGTGGGTGTCGCTCGCGTATCTGCTGACCCTCGTGACCCTGCTCGTACCGGCCGGACGGCTCGCGGACGCGCACGGACGCAAGCTGCTGTATCTCTACGGTTTCGGCGTGTTCACCCTCGCCTCCGTGGCCTGCGGCTTCGCCCCCTCGCTCGTCCTGCTCGTGATCTTCCGCGTCGTGCAGGCGGCGGGTGCGGCGATGATGCAGGCCAACAGCGTGGCCCTGGTGACGACCAGCGCGCCCCGGGAGCGGATGCGCGTCGCGCTCGGTGTGCAGGGCGCCGCGCAGGCCCTCGGGCTCGCGCTCGGGCCCACGGTGGGCGGCGCGCTGGTGTCCGGGCTCGGCTGGCGCTGGGTGTTCTGGGTGAATGTGCCGGTCGGCCTGGTCGCCCTGGTGAGCGGCCACTATCTGCTCCCGCGCACCCGGGCCCGTACGAGGACGGCCGGGTTCGACCTGGCGGGGCTCGGCCTGCTGGCCGTGGCGACCACCGGCGCCCTGCTCGGTGTGTCCGCGGCGTCCGGGCTGGACCTGCCGGGCTGGTGCGTGGGCGGGCTGTTCGTGATCGCGGCGGGCGCCGGCTGGGCCTTCGTCCGCAGGCAGCGGCGGACCGCGGCCCCGCTGCTCGACCTGGACCTCCTGCGGGTGAGGGCGGTCGCGTCGGGCCTGGTCGGCGCGTTGAGCGGCTATCTCGTGCTGTTCGGGCCGCTGGTGCTCGTACCGGTCCTGCTGACCGCCCGCGGTTCCTCGGAGCTGACGGCGGGCACGGTGCTGACGGCGCTGCCCGCCGGGTTCGCGCTGGCGGCGACCGGCGGTGACCGGCTGCTCCCGCGCGCGCTGACGGATCGCGGGCGCTGCCTGGTGGGCGCGGGCGTGTTCGCCGTCGCGGTGGCCGCGCTCCTCGTGGTTCCCCTCACCCTCGCCTGGCTCGTACCGGTGCTGGCCGTCACGGGTCTGGGGCTCGGCACGTTCACACCGGCCAACAACACCATGATCATGGGGGCGATCCCGGCCCGCTCCTCCGGAACGGGCGGCGGCCTGGTCAACATGGCCAGGGGCCTTGGCACCGCGCTGGGCGTCGCGCTCGTCACGCTGGCGCTGCACCTGGCGGGTGACGGCGGGACGGCCACGGGTGCCCGCTGGGCCGCGCTGGTGCTGACCGCGGCCTCGGCGGTCGCGCTCCTCTCGGCCGCGCCACTGCCGGGCCGCGGCGCGTCCGCCCGGCGCGCGAACGGCCCCGGGCCGACGGCCGGCGGCTGACGGTCCTCCGGCAACGACCGACGGCCCCCCGCATCGGCTGACGGCACCGACCCACGACCGGCGGCTGACGATCCGCGTACTGACGGCACCGGCTCACGACCGGCGGCTGACGATCCGCGTACTGACGGCACCGGCCCACGACGGCCGGCTGACGATCCGCGTACTGACGGCCTCGGCTGACGGTCCCGTGGCGCCGGGCTAACCTTGCGGCATGTCTGCCCAGCCCCGTCCAGGGGCCCCGTCGTCCCCGCAGGCCGAAGGGGCGCCGGACGCCCGCCTGCTCACCGAGGCCGTGACCCGTCTGCGCCGGGCGCTGCGCGCCTCGATCCGTACGGACTATCCGTGGGAGACGCTCCCCATGGCCCAGGTCGAGCTGCTGCAAGTGCTCGGCGAGCACTCCCCGGTGCGCATCAGCGACCTCGCCGCGCGCCAGCGCCTCGCGCCCAGCACCGTCAGCGGCCTGATCGGACAGATGATCAGCTCGGGCCTTGTCACCCGCGAGGTCGACCCCGCCGACCGGCGTGCCTCCGTCGTCGCCCTCACCGACGCGGGGAGCGGCCAACTCGCGGCCTGGACCGCCGCGCACGAGCGCCGCATGGACACCGCGCTCGCCGCGCTGGACGACGCGGAGCGGCGCGCCATCGGGGGCGCGGTGCCCGCACTCTTCCAACTGGCGGAGAAACTCGGCGAGTCGGCCGAGGGCGACGCGCCGGAGTGAGGGCGTGAGCGGCTCAGAACAGCGCGCGGGCGAGGGCGAACCCGACGAAGACCGACCCGAGCCCCGCCACGATGGAGGCGACCACATTCGCCGCGGCGAAGAACTTCGCGCCGCTCTCGGCCAGCCGCAGCGTTTCGAACGAGAACGTCGAGTAGGTGGTCAGCGCCCCGCACATCCCGGTGCCGAGCAGCAGTTGCAGATGCTGGTCGACGGCGCCCGCCATCGTGCCGCCGGTCAGGAGGCCCAGGATGAAGGAGCCGACGACGTTGACCGCGAAGGTGCCCCAGGGGAAGACGGTGTCGTGCCGGGCCTGGACCGTACGGTCGGTGAGGTAGCGCAGGGGCGCGCCGACCGCGCCGCCGACGATGACGAGCAGCAGATTGATCACGGCTGGTCCTCACGTGCTCCGTCGAAGTGGACGACCCGCACCGGCTCCAGTGTGATCAGGCCCTCGACGCCCAGTTCCTCCAGCTGCGGCAGGAACCCCAGGACGCGTTCCTCCGTGTCCACGATGACCACCGCGACGGGAAGGTCGTCCGACATCGACAGCAGCCGGTTGGTGTGGACGATCTGCCGTGCCCCGAAACCCTCCATGCCGTGGAAGATCGAGGCGCCCGTCAGCCCGCCCCGGTGGGCCCGGTGCACGATCTCGCTGGAGACCGGCTTGTGGTGCCAGGTGTCGGTGTCGTCGACCAGCACGGTCAGACGTACCGCTTCGCGCGTACGGACGGTCATGATGCACTCCGATGTGCCAGGAGCCTGCGGGTGATCCACGCACCGGCGGTGACCGCGGCCAGCGCGGCGACGAGGGTCGCCACCAGGTAGGCGAGGGCGGTCACGGCGTGACCTCCGTCGACCAGCCGCTCGAAATCGACGCAGTACGTGGAGAACGTGGTGAAGCCACCCAGCACGCCCGTGCCGAAGAACGGGCGCAGCAGCGGGTGGGCGGTGAATATCTCGGTGATGGAGACCAGGAAGACGCCGATCACCAGGCAGCCGATGACGTTCACCAGGAAGGTCGTCAGGGGGAACGTGCCCGTCGCCGTCGGCCAGATCAGGGACGCCTCGTAGCGGGCGACGCTCCCCAGCACACCGCCGAGGGCGATCACCCCGAGGACACCGTAGTGAGAACGGCGCAGCTCCGCGCGCTGGCGGGTGTCCGTGAGATCGACATCGGGGTCCACGGGCTCGGGCGCTATCGCCGGCCGGGATTCCTCGGAACGCATACGTCTCCCTACACGTGTGTCTCCTGTCCGCGGTGTCACAGGCAGGGAAGGTCACGAGTAGGGACCGTTGGCGGCACAGAACACCGCGGTTCGGGTACGGCGGGCCCCACCGCCGCGCGACAGCCCGGAGGCTGAGGCAGAACCCCAGATTACACGGCAGGCTAACGGCGAGGCGGCCGCGGCGGACGGCGACGCGCGGCGCTCCGCCCGGTCCGCGGCCTCACACGCGGCCCTCAGCGCCCGAACTTCGCGACCGCCTCCGGGGTGACCGGCGTGAAGAAGTTGACGAGGGTGCCGTCGGGGTCGCGGAACAGCAGCGACCGGTTGCCCCAGGGCATGGTGGTGGGCTTGTTGACGAAGTCGGTCACGAAGCCGGCCAGGTTCTCGTACACGCGGTCCACGTCGTCGACGAGGAACTCGATGATCATGCTGTGGTTGTCCGCGGGGCGGGCGGAGCCGGGCGCGAACAGCGGGACGGTGCGCGTGCTCCCGATCGCGAGGGTGGCGCCCTCGGTGCCGATCTCCGCGAAGTCCTCGGTCGCCCAGGAGGCCCGGACTCCGGTGGCCTTCTCGTAGAACTCGACGAGCCGCGCGACGTCGTTGGTGATCACGCGGACAGAGGCGAAGTACATGGTGTTTCCCTTGCTCGTTCGGATCGCTCGCTCCGAGGCTAGGACGGATAGGGGACAGAACCGGTCCACTATCGGCGTTAGGCTCGAAGACATGTCCCGACCGACCGGCCGCGTGCTGACCCTGCTGGAGCTGTTGCAGTCCGGCGGTACGCGGACGGTGTCCGAACTCGCGGGCCGGCTCGGCGTCGGCGGCCGGACCGTGCGGCGGTACGTGGACCACCTGACCGACCTCGGCGTCCCCGTCGAGGCGGTGCGCGGCCGCTACGGCGGATACCGGCTCGCCCCCGGCTTCCGCCTGCCGCCGCTCATGCTCAGCGACGACGAGGCGCTCGCCGTGCTGCTCGGCCTGGCGGCGGGCCGCCGCGCCGGGCTGACGACCTCGGCGGACACGGCGGGCGAGACGGCGGCGGCCAAGATCCGGCGGGTGCTGCCGGAACGGCTCGCCCGCCGGCTGGACACGGTCGTGGAATCCCTCGCCTTCACCGCCCGGCCCCCCGCCCCCGCCGCCCCGGGGGGGGGGGGCCTGCTCACCCTCGCCGACGCCGTACGCCACCACCGCCCGGTCTCGATCAGGTACACCGATCGCGACGGCCGGCGCAGCGAGCGGCCCCTGCACGCGTACGGGATCGTCAGCCACCGGGGCCGGTGGTACGTCACGGGCGCGGACCCCGGGATCGGCGAGGACCGGACCTTCCGGCTCGATCGCATCGCGGACGCGAGGACCCTGCCCGGCTCGTTCGAGCCGCCGGCGGGACTCGACCCGGCACAGCGCGTCCTGTCGGGATTCGCCGCGGCCGAGTACCGGCACCGGGTGACCCTGCGCGTCCACGCGACGCCCGCGCAGATCCGCGTACGCCTCCCCGCCGCCCTCGCGCTCGTGGAGGAACTCCCGCCCGGCGCGGACGTGGAGGCGAGCGGCGCGGACGGCGCACACGTGGAGGCGGACGGCGGGGACGGAGCGCCCGGCGCGGACGGCGCACTCCGCACGCCCGGCGCGGGCATGGAGGCGCCCGGCGCGGACCCCGACGCCGAACGCTGGCTGCGCGTCGAGCTGCGGGCCGAGCGGCTCGACTGGCTGCCCCCGCTGCTCGCCTCGCTCGACCGCCCGTTCGTCATCGAACGCCCCGCGGAACTGCGCACGCTCGTCAGCGAGTTCGCGGACCGCCTCGCGTCCCGCGCCCGCGCGACCTGACGCGGGGGCGAGCCCTCAGGGCCAGACCAGGCAGTACGGCTGGTGTCCCGCCTCGTGCAGGCGGTGGGAGAAGTCCTGCCACTCGTGGAGGAGTTGGTAGACGTCGAACGCGTCGCGCGGGCCGCCGCGGTCCGGGACCGTGGACCAGATGAAGGCCGCCGCGCCGACCGACTCCTCGCCGACGCCGCGCAGCGGGTCGACCGCCGTCATGGGGAGCTTGACCACCGCGTAGTCCGGGTGCAGGACGACCAGTTCGAGTGGCGGGACCCGGTACAGGGGCAGGCCCTGAATGCCCGTCAGGACCATCGCGGCTATGGTCTCCGGCTTGATCTTGGTGAACATGCCGCCCATGCCGAGCTCGTCGCCGCCGAGTTCCTCGGGGCGCATGGAGATGGGGACACGGGCAGCGGTCGCGCCGTCCGGCGCGCCGAAGTACTTGTAGGTCACCCCCACGCGGCCACCGCTCCTGCTCGTCGGCTGCGGCTGGTCATGCCCCTGCCGATCGTGGTCGTGGTGCTCGCGATGCCGGTCGTTGCGCCGGTGCCTGCCCCGCCGGGCAGGCTCGGGCCCCAGACCGTCGGTCCCCTCGCCCAGTCCGCCACCGCGATGCATATCTCCACCCGACCACTCGCAGCCCCGGCCGCGCAACCCGATCATCGTGACAGTGACCTCCCCCGCAGACGCTGTGTGAAACACCTGTCCGCAAGAACATCCGGGCCTCTGACACCATGGATTACGTGAGCTTCCCCTTTGATGCTGATGCACCAGTTTCGCAGACACTCTTCTCGCGTGCGGCGCGAGTGACCCCGGGCGGGGTCAACTCTCCCGTACGCGCCTTCGGCGCCGTCGGCGGCACGCCCCGTTTCATGGCGTCCGGCAGCGGGCCGTACCTCACGGACGCCGACGGCCGGGAGTACGTCGACCTCGTGTGCTCCTGGGGGCCGATGATCCTCGGGCACGCCCATCCGCGGGTGACCGAGGCCGTGCAGGCGGCGGTGGCGCGCGGTACGTCGTTCGGCGCGTCCAGCGAGGGCGAGGTGGTGCTCGCCGAGGAGATGGTCGCGCGCGTCGCGCCGCTGGAGGAGGTCCGGCTGGTGTCCTCCGGTACGGAGGCGACGATGTCCGCGATCCGCCTCGCGCGCGGCTGGACCGGGCGCGGCAAGGTCGTGAAGTTCGCCGGCTGCTACCACGGTCATGTGGACGCGCTGCTGGCGTCGGCCGGTTCCGGGGTCGCCACGTTCGCGCTCCCCGACACGCCCGGTGTCACGGGCGCGCAGGCGGGCGAGACCATCGTGCTGCCGTACAACGACCTGGACGCCGTGCGGGACGCGTTCGCCGCGCACCCCGGCGAGATCGCCTGCGTGATCACCGAGGCGTCGCCGGGCAACATGGGCGTGGTCCCGCCGCGCGACGGTTTCAACGCGGGCCTGCGGCAGCTGTGCCACGACAACGGTGCGCTGTACATCTCCGACGAGGTGATGACCGGGTTCCGTACGTCGAAGGCCGGCTGGTTCGGTGTCGACGGCGTCGAGCCCGACCTGATGACCTTCGGCAAGGTCATGGGCGGCGGCTTCCCCGCCGCGGCCTTCGGCGGCCGGGCGGAGATCATGCAGCACCTCGCCCCCGTGGGCCCCGTCTACCAGGCGGGCACGCTGTCCGGGAACCCCGTCGCGACCGCCGCGGGCATCGCCCAGCTGCGGCTGCTGGACGACGCCGCGTACGCGAAGGTCGACGCCGTCTCGGCGCGCGTACAGGAACTGGTGACCGAGGCGCTCACGAAGGAGGGCGTCGCGCACACGGTGCAGACGGCGTCGAACATGTTCTCCGTGTTCTTCACGGACGCGGAGGTACGGAACTTCGAGGACGCCAAGCGGCAGGACACGTTCCGCTTCGCCGCGTTCTTCCACTCCATGCTCGCGAACGGCGTCTACCTGCCGCCGTCGGCGTTCGAGGTGTGGTTCCTGTCCACGGCGCACGACGAGCGTGCGGTCGAGCGGATCGCCGACGCGCTGCCCGCCGCCGCGCGCGCCGCCGCGCGGGCCACGCCGCCGGCCGCCTGACCCGTACAGGGGCGGCCCCACGGCCGTCACCGCCGCCGCCCGTACGCTTCCGGCCGGACGCCGCCCCGCCCGTGTCCGCTCCATGTTCCGTAACCCCCGCAGGCCGCAGCCGTACGAGTGCCGAAGGATTCGTCATGAGCAACCCCATCAACGCCGCCAACCCGGACGAGCTGACCGTGGTCCATGTGATGCGGCACGGCGAGGTGCACAACCCGGAGGGGCTGCTGTACGGACGGAAGCCCGGCTACCACCTGTCAGAGCTGGGTCTGCGGATGGCGGACCGGGTCGCCGAGCACCTCGCGGACCGGGACATCACCCTGGTCGTCGCGTCCCCGCTGGAGCGGGCGCAGGAGACGGCCGCTCCGATCGCGAAGGAGAAGGGCCTCGAGGTGCACACCGACATCAGGCTCATCGAGGCCGCGAACATCTTCGAGGGCAAGACGTTCGGCGTGGGGGACGGCGCGCTGCGCAAGCCGGCGAACTGGAAGTACCTGACCAACCCGTTCCGCCCGTCCTGGGGCGAGCCGTACGTCGACCAGGTCGTGCGGATGATGGGCGCGCTGTCGAAGGCGCGCGACATGGCCCGCGGCCACGAGGCCGTGTGCGTCAGCCACCAGCTGCCGATCTGGGTCCTGCGCAGCTTCATCGAGCGCCGCAAGCTGTGGCACGACCCGCGCCGCCGGCAGTGCACCCTGGCCTCGCTGACGACGTTCACGTACCGGGGCGACCAGATCGTCTCGGTCGGGTACACGGAGCCGGCGCGCGACCTGGTTCCCGCGCACCTGCTGCCCGGCGGCAAACCTCAGCCGGGCGCGGGCAAGGCGTTCGGGGCATAGGGACAACCCGGACGGCCCAGGCCATAACGCGAGAGAGGCATGTGACATACCTCTCTTATTCGTAAAGATATGATAATTCCATGAACCGCCGTGTTTGGTGCGCTGTCTCACGGTATGTCGCTTGTAAATAATGTGATGAACCGACAAGTACCTGACCTGTGCTTGCCGGTCACCAGCGACCTGACACGGATGGGGACGGTATGCGCAGCATCAGCCGGAGAGACATCCTCGGGGCCTCAGTGGGCGCGGAGGCGGCGGCCGGCCTCGCCGCCTGCGGCGCCGAGAAGGCGACGGGGCACAAGGCATCGGCGGGGGCGACGGGCAAGGCGGGGGAGAGC
>NZ_JAIUKE010000370.1:10107-12998 GCF_020176795.1 Streptomyces sp. 8L | reverse complement strand
CAACGGCGACCTCCGGTGGCAGGTGGCCGAGCTGTGCGTCCTCGTCACGTCCTTCGGCGAGGTAGACGACGCTCCGGCCTGTCTCGTCGACCGACTGCAGGACCTGCGCCACGCGGTGGGCCATCGGGAAGAAGGGGTTCATGGCCTGGCGGACCGGAGCATTGCGGTCGCAGCCGGACAGCAGGTCGATGAGATCGCCGACAGTCATCTCGGGGGACGTCACGAACAGCCTCCTGGAGTGGGGAAAGGGCGGTGGCGCGGGAGCTCCGTGCGGACGGCCGGCTGACTCACTGAGCGGGCGTTTGCTGTCGGTGTCCGCTCTGTCAGAGGGGGCTTGCGTTCTCCAGCACGCGCGCTACGGCGGCTGCGACGATGTCGGCCGGCGTCTCCGTGTCGAACGACGCTTGATAGCCCGGGACTTCGGCGGTGCCGGTGACAGCGATCTTCCATCCCTCGCCGTCCGTTCCGGGGCGGCCGAGCGGGAACCAACCGAGATAGAACCTGCCGTCCTTACTGCTGACGTGCACGTCCGCGCGGTCATCGACGATCAGGTGGAAGTCCTCGGCCGAGAACTGGTCCATGACCAGGGTCGGCTGACCGGGACCGAGCTGCCACTTCCGCAGCCGCAGGGCTTCGACGGTGGTGGAGAAACCAGGACCCGTAGGAGCTACGGTCACAGGAAATCACCTCTCTGACCTGGGGTTTCCAGCAAGGTCGTCTACGTTGACATGCCCTCGCACCCGTTGGCCAGTCTTTCCGCGATCTTGCTTGTCTGCCCCCGGCGAACTGCCCGATCACCACGACTCGCCATACGGGCCCGCGCCGCGGAACAGCGACCGGCACAGGACAGCAAGCCCTGCACTGGAATCCGTTCCACGGGCCTAGCGCCCTGGAGGGCGACGAGAGCCTCGACGCCGAAACCCTGCCGAGCCGTCACCGGTACACCTGTCACCACACGCGCTTAGCCTTCCTCGCGCGACGACCGCAGCGAGGGATTGCCTCGTCGAGTACCTCACCTGCAAGGATGCGCCATAAATCGAACACATGATGCAATAGCTCGTATGTACTGCCCTGCGATTCCCGAGGACTTGGCCGCCACCCAGTGCGCCTGGGAACAGACCTATCGGAGCCTTGCCGATCCGGCGAACCGGCACCGGACGACGGCCCTCCGGCGCCGCCTGCTGCAGCTGTCGGTCCGGGTGTGGTGGCATCCCTACTGGCAGCAGGCTGGCACCGGGCAGCGCTGCGCTCCTGGGCGCGGGAGTTGGAACCAGGGACTCGGTAGGTGACCGATCCCCGCACGGTGATCGGCGAGTAGCCGGACCCCCTGCCGCCGGCACAGCAATCACGCTGCCGAACGGACCAACCGTGCGGGTCCACTTCCCCGCACGCAGGGAAGCTCGCCGGCGCCCATCCGCGGCATCACCTGGCAGGCATCCCTTTCCGGACCGCGCGGCCTGACGGGGTCGAGAGGGGCGAGTACACCGTCTGGGTGACCGGCCCAGAAACTGACGCCCAACGAACGAACGAATCGGTCCACATGCCCGCCCGGCGTTCGCCCGCTCCTCCACTCGCCCCGGCCTCCGGCTGGTGATCCGCCCGGCACCGCAGCGCCGGGGACGAACAGAGGGGGCGGTCACTACGGCAGCGTAGCGAAGGCTGCGTCCGTGCGTGGACGACAAAGCCCCCGGATTCCAGGCTGTGGAATCCGGGGGCTTGAGACTCGTGGACAGGCGTGGAGGGTGGGTCAGGTCTCGGTGGAGTCGTCGGCGTGGCCGTCTGTTCGGCTGCGACGTGCGAGGAGGAGAGCGCTTCCGCCTGCTGCGATCAGCACGGCCGTGCCGCCGGCCAGCCACCGTGTGGCGTCAGTCCCGGTGTGGGCGAGAGAGCCGGTCGGTGTCTTCGGCGTGGAGTCCCCGACCGGGGTCGCGGCCATGGACGCAGAGTCGGTAACCGGTGTGTAGCTGCCCGTGGCGGAGGGCGTGGCGCCTTCGGTACCACGGCTCGGCTCGCCCGGATTGGACGGAGAGTGGGTGGGATGGTGCGTCGGCTTGTCTGGGTGATCGGGCTTCGGGTCCGTGGCCGTCTTGGCGTTGGTGACGGTCACGGTCACCGAGGCGCCGGGAATGGCGGTGAACGGCTTTGCCGTCTTGGAGAGTTCGTAGCCGGCGGGAGCCTTGGCCTCCTGGGCCCAGAACCGTTTCCTGCGGCTCGACACGGGCAGTTCTGCGGAGGCTGTGCCGTTGGCTCCCGTGATCAGGGTGAGCAGCGCCGAGGTGCCGGTGCCGATGTTCACGGTCGCGCCGGACAGGAGCTTTCCGCTCTTGTCGTCCTTGGCCTGCAGGAGGACCTTGGCGGCCTTGAACGGGTCCGTGATCGTCAGTGGGGTGGCGTGGTTCGGGGTGACGATCACATCCTGGTCGGCGACGGCCTCGTAGAGCGGGCTGCCGGTAGCCGTCTGCTTGAGCCGGTAGACGCCCGGCGCCAGGTCAAGGAGGGTGAGCTTCCCCCGGACGTCGCTCTGTCCGCGTCCGGCTTCCTGGCCAGCGGTGTCGAGCAGGAGGAACGCAGCACCGGGAAGGACGCCTCCGGCCGTGTCCTTCACGGTGATCTCGACGCTGCCCGCGTCGGGGGCCGGTGTCCCGGCTGGGGCGGCTGAGGCCGAGGGGGTCGGTACGGAGGGCTCGGCATTCGCGGCCGGCGCCCAGGTCAGGGAGCCGGGCGCCGCGCCGCGGCCGGCCGCGCCGGGGCGGGCGCCGCGGGGGGGGGCGGGGGGGAGGGCGCCGGGGGGCGGGGGGGGGGGGGGGTGCCCGGCCACACCGCCCGGCGCCGGGGCGCGTCGCGTCCGGGCCGCCCGCGCCCGTGCGACCTGCGGTGTCCGCCGGTAACCC
>NZ_JAIUKE010000370.1:1642-10098 GCF_020176795.1 Streptomyces sp. 8L | reverse complement strand
GGGGGGGGGGGGGGGGGGGGGGGGGGGGGGGGGGGGGGGGGGGGGGGGGCCCGGCCGCGACGGCGACGGCAGCGGCGGATCGGACGAGACGTGCGTGCACGAGGAAGAGGACTCCTTGGGACAGGGGGCGGGAGAGATCATCGGGTCCGGCCTGGGAGCAGGGCGGACGGTGGCGGAGCCGCGGGTGTGGTGCCGTTCGGTCGCTTGTCTGTGGGGGTGGCGACGTACAGGGCGCTGCGGCTGTAGAGGGGGATGTCCTTGACCGTGCGGGCAGCGGTTCGGTGGAGATCAGCGAAGCTGTGAAGGCTGTGGCGAGTGCGGTGGGAGTGTCGCGCGAGAAGCGTGCCGTCCAATACGGCGCGTCGGGGTGACCGCCCCAGTACTCCCATGCTGGCCCGTCGTACCCGGTGGCGTATCGATGACACACGCCGCCCAGCCCGTCCGGGGCGAGGAAGGTCTGTGTGCCATTGGTCTTGACATCGTGTATCCAGCCGTTGGCGAACAGGGGCACGTATGCCTCGTGGGGCACCCCTTCACCCGGAAAGAGCCAGTCTCGGTCGCTGTGCCGGTCTTCGAGGTAGATGTCGAGCACCTCAGCGTGAACATCCTGCAGCAGTTCGACGGGGGTGGTGCCATCGAAGGTGATCCGCCACGTGTGCTTGGCGAAGGGGACCCGATGCGCGCTGATGGTCCACATGCCCGTGCCGAGCTGGGGCCGGTAGGTGGTCTGCAGTCGCAGGCACGGGCTGAAAGCTACGGCTGTGCCTTCCTCGGTCTGCACGAATGGCCAGCCCTCGTCGTAGGGAAAGCCCCATACGATGCGGGGGTCTACAGCTCCGGGACCGGCGAGGTGACGGGGCAGGACTTTCACGCTCTGACCCGGGTCGAGGTTGTCAAAGGGGTGTGTCACTGGTTAGGACTCCTGTTGGGCGGGGCGAAATACAGAGCGGGCGGTGTGGGTGTGGTTCAGCGGGCGGGGGCGCCGCTGCAGGTGGCCGGCGCAACGGGAGCGGTGTGCGCGTTCCGGCTCGCCGTACGGCTCGGTGTGGTCACGGTCCAAACACCGGGGAACCAGACGGCGGTGTATTGCCCGATGGCGTGGCGAAGCCCCGTGAACTCAGCCCCCTCCCACGGCGGCGAGCCGTCACGGTGGTTCTCGGTGAAGATGCCGTAAATGGGGCCGCTTGACCGGATGTTGCCGACGTTGTCACGGCGGTAGACCTGTAGAACGCGGTGGTGAAGGCGATGCGCAGTCGCAGGACTGCGCCGGGCACGGGTGTGGCGTAGTAGGCATCGCCCACGACAGTGTGTGGTCGTGGAAGGGAGGCAGAGTTCGGCGAAGAACTCGGCAGCCTGCAGAGACGAAGAAGAGTCCCGGGAGGTCAGCGCGTTATCGACGTGAGGGGGGCAGGGCGTGTCGGGTGGAGGTGCTCCATCGCGGGACGCTGGCTGCGGGCAGCGCGGCCGGACGGCGAGAGGAGACGGCCCGCTGCACGTCGAGTGGAGTGGGCGCCGGCGGCTGCGGCGGGAGAACGGGAGTAAGGCGGGCCATGCCCGTGATGTAGCTGAAGGTGTCCTTCTTCCAGCGGGGCAGCGGGGCGGGGTCGCAGACGGATTCGGTGAAGGCGGCGAGAAGGACAATCGGTGTGTCGGTGCTGGCCGTGGCGTACCAGGCGGGCCGCTCGACGGACTTGCCGGCCCACATCTGCCAGCGCGCCGCGCGGGTCGTGAGTTCAATGTCCGGGTCGAGGTCGCCGGTGGTGAACTCCAGGCCAGCGAACCCGTCTGGCGACTGAACGGCGAAGACACCCTGGCGCGGGCGGTCCAATACCCAGCCCTGCTTCAGGAGGGGCGTGACAGCGAGAAAGGGATCGCGTTCGGTCATCTGAGCGAGTGGCCGAGCGAGAGAGATATCCGGATCTTGCTTGTAGGCCGAGGCGAGGGCCGTGGTGAAGGCGCGGACGAATTCCTCGGGGGTGCGGTCGTTGAAGCAAACGCCCCAGGTCGGCGGACCGAAGGGGTCCTTGTAGGCGTTGATGCGCCACAGACCGTCGTCTTCCCCCTCGGGCAGGTAGCCGAGGCGTAGGCGCCGGTCCGGGGCGTCGACGTACACGTTGCCGAGGTCGTCGTGCCGGAGATCCCAGCCGAGGTCCAGGAGCGGGGCGAGAGCGGGGTCGCCGGTCACGGTGCTGGCCGCGACGTAGCGCGGGGTGACGTAAACGTCGCCGTCGATGTCGTAGCGCGGATCGGGCTGTGGGCTCATCGTCCTGCCTGAGTGGTCACGGTGATTTCGTCGGCGGCGGTATCGAGGCGTTCGTTGACCTCGGCGGTGTTGCGGCCGGTGACGACGTAGAACCCGGCTCGCGCGGTGAACAGGTCCCCCTTGGGCGGCAGCAGGAGCTGCTCGCCGAGTTTCCGGGTCCACTGGAGCTGGCGTAGCCAGGGCGTGTGGGCGACGAAGGGCTGGTTGACCTGCCGCGCGGCGAGGGTGCCCGAGGCCGCCGGATAGAGCATGCGGATGCCTGCGGCACCGTGCCGAGTCGGGGTGAGGTCGGGTGTCTCGCCGCACGCGAGGTCGGCGGCGGCCCTCGGCAGGTCGATACCGGTGGCGAGGCGGACGAGGTGGCCGATCATGTCGCCGCCGATGCGTGCGTTGACTTCGATCAGCCGGGGCCGGCCGTCGACCAGACGCATCTCGACATGCTGCACGCCATCCGTGATTCCCAGGGCCTTGACCGCTGCGCCGGCCGCGGGAGCGACCTGTGTGAGCAGCGGGTCGGCCGCGTCGACGGTGTGCCCGGTCTCGTCGAAGTACGGTGCGGGACCCAGGCTCTTGCGGGTCACGGCGACAGCGGTAGTCACGCCGTGCTGGGTGACGCACTCGACGGACACCTCAGGACCGTCCAGGTACTCCTCGACCAGGACGCCGGTGTCCTCGCGGCTCTGGCTCGCTCCGGCCGACGCGAACTCGAAAGCGTCGGCGAGTTCTTCGGGCCGGTCGATGCGGATGACGCCGATACTGCCGGCGAAGGCGGCGGGCTTGAGGACAGCCGGATAGCCGATGCTCATCGTCGCCAGCCCTGCCTCCAGCAGGGTCCGGGCCTTCATCGAGGCGGCCGACGGCACTCCGTGACGGGCGAACAGGGCGCGGGCGGTGGCCTTGTTGCGGCAGCCACGCATCACCTCGACGGAGTTCGCGGGCAGATCGAGCGCGCGGGCGAGACGGGCAGTGGGGACGAGGTTCCATTCGTCCCAGGTCACGATCCCGGCCAGGGTGTGGCGTGCCGCCAGCTCCCGGCCGGCAGCCAGCAGCGCGGTGTTGTCGCTCAGGTCCGCGACGGCGTGATCGACGATGTAGGGCTTCTCCCAGGACGGCTCGGTGCCCGTCAGCAGGACCACGTCGTAGGCGGCGGCGACCTGCTCCAGACAATAACCGCGGTAGATCGCATCACCGGCGGAGACGACGAGGACGCGGGGGGAGCCCGAGGAACCACACGGCGGACGGGTGGTGGCATTTATCGGGGAAACAGGGTGCGGCATGGCGGATTTGGCCCTCCGAATAGTTGTGTGGTGGGGGTCTGGTGGCGGGTCTGGGGCAGCTGGGAGGTGACACGCTGGTACCAGCGGCTGGCCCAGTCCCAGCAGTTGGCGCAGCTCTTGTGGGTGTGGCCGGGAAGCGGGTCCGAGCGGCGTGCGCCCATGGACCAGGCCATCGAGTCGGCGGAGACGAGTGCGTCGGCGTAGGTGCCGAGCCCCGCGATCTTGACTCCGAAGCCGTGCAGGCGCAGGCCCTGGCGGGCGAATTCACGGACGATCGAGGCGATCTCGTCGGTGGCCTGGCGACGGCAGACGGAGCCGAGCCCGACCACGGGTTCCGCCGCCAGGTCGATGCCCGCGTCGGCGTACAGCTGGGCGCAGTGCAGGTAGTGGCGCAGTTCCCAGCCCTGCAGGACCGGGATGAACGGCAGGTCCGGGGCGATGGCGCGCAGCTCGATCAGGTTGGCGACCGTGTAGCGCTGGTGCAGGGCGATGGCTGCGTCCAGATCCTCATCAAGCTCGCCAGGTGCCAGGCCGCGGGCGCTACGGGTGCCGTGGAACCATCCGGGGCCCGCGGGCGGGGCCTCGCGTTTGCCGAAGACCACCCACGGTTCGCACATCCAGTCCTGGGGAGCCGCCCATGCCATGTGGCCGATCGCCTCGGCATATCGCCGCACCTCGGTGGCGTACTCGGCAGCGGTGATGGTCCATCGGCCGTGTCGCTGGAGTTCGGTGAAGCCGCCGGAGTCCAGGGCCCAGGCGGTGCGGGCGCGTGGGAAGGTCTTGCGCTTCGTGAGCCGGTTGCGGGATATGAACAAGGGGATGTCGCTGTCGGCGAGCCAATTCACCATGTGGGTGCCGAGGTAGAACGTCGGCCCGACCGCTGCGACGGCTACGCGTTCACCGCCTGATGACGGCGCCGCACGGTGGCGATCACGGTGAGGGCGGCGAGGGTCATCAGCATTTTGCCGAACAGTTGGCCCGGCAGGAGGGCGAGCGAACCGAAGGCGAGCGACAGGAAGACCACCGAGTCGGCCATCGCACCGACGGTGTTGCTGACAACCACCGCCACCATCAGGCCGCGGCGCCGCAGCGGTTCGTAGACGGCCGTATCCAGTAGTTCCGACAGCACGAACGCGGCCACCGACGCCAGTGCCAGCTTCGGCTGTGCGAGCAGCCACGACATGGCCCCGCCCGCGGCGATCATCGCGAGTACCGCACGGGGGCCGAGGCTCTCCCGGGTCAGGTCCCGCAGGACCAGCGCCAGGCCGAGCAGGTAGACCCCGGCCGGAGCCATCATGCCGAGCCCGACGGGAACTGCTCCGGCATGGGCGGTGAGCAGATTCGCCGCCGGGACCGTGCCCAGGTATGCGGCGGCCAGCACGCCACCGCACGCAGCCCGCCCCGGTCCTGGAGCGGCCACCGGCCACGCGAACGAACGGGCTGGAGGAGGTGTGCGGGTCCCGAGAGCATCGTGCGAGAGCACGCCGGCCGGTGATTCGGCGTCCGAAGCACAGCGGCGGACCCCCACGGCACGGGCATGGAGCAATCCCTGATAGCCGGGGTTGCCAAAACGAGCGGACAAGAAGGTGCTCCGTATCGGTTGAGGGCAAAACGAGAGAGCTCTCGCAGGTGGCACTGCGGCGGCGGCGCAGCTCGAACGCCCCATCCCAATCGGTGTGTTCCTTGACCAGGAGGCGGGCGTAGAGGGCGCAGGCGGCGCGACAGCCTCAGGTGCGCAGTGCGCGATCGGTGCGCAGGCGGGCGAAGGCGCAGAACAGGCCGAGGGCCTGCAGGACGGCACACACGGTAATCACATGGCCCAATGCATGGGGCGGCGTGAGCGCGGTGAGCGCGCCGGCCACGGGGAAGGGCAGCAGGAGGATGAGGATGGTCGCCGACAGGGTGCTGCCGAACTTCTCCTGCGGTATCAGGCGGGAGCGCAGGGTGCGCAGGACGACCGTCAGGCCGCCTTCGGCTGCCATGAGGATCGCGACCAGGACCAGGTAGGACCGGTAATTTGGGGCCTGTGCGGCGGCGAGAGTGGCCAGTGAGGCGAGGGCCGCGCAGGCGGCGCCGACCGGCCACAGGCCCAGGCGGTCGAGTGCGAAGCGGCAGACGGTCACCGCCAGGAGGGTGGCTGCCGCGGCAGCGGACCAGACCAGGCCGACGGCCGTGGTGGACTGCCCGAAGTCTTGGACCACGATCACGGGGCCGGCCGCCTGGAGAAGGCCGGTGGCCAGGTTGGACAGGGTCAGCCCGGTCACCATCCAGCCGAGCGCGGGAAGCGAGCGGATGGTGCGCCACCCGGTGAGCAGTCCGGCACCGGACGTTCCCTTCGGCGTGCGGGCCGGGGCGAGGGGCGAGGGCGGTGTCCGCAGGGCGAGCAGCGCAGCGAGAAGCGAGAGCACGGTGATCACCGCGAGCATCGGCGGTGGCCCGGCGAGCAGGAGGACCCCGGCCAGTGCCGGGCCGCCCAGGGTCGCGGTCTGGTCGATGCCCAGCAGGACGGCCTGGACGCGGTGAGCCCGCGCTCCCGCTCGGCGGCCGGCGGCGGCACCCGCGGTCTCGGCAGCGAGGTAACTGAACTCGGTGAGCACGCCGGTTGTCGCCGCGAGGACCACGACGGTCGCGCTCGCGACAGTGCCGGAGGGGTGGAGGTGGAGCAGGACCGCGCCGACGGCGAGCGCCAGCGCGCGTCCCAGGGAGGCGAGGTGGAAGACGATGGCCGCTCCGCGCCGGTCGACGATCGCACCGGCCCATCCGAACGCCGCCACTCTGGGGAGCCACTCCAGGGCGAACGCGGCGCCTGTCAGCGCGGACGAGCGTGTGGTGGCCAGGACGAGCAGCGGGATACCGTAGGTGGACATCGCGAACGCCAACGCGTCCGCCGCGCGTGGCAGGTAGATGCTGCGCATCAGTCCGGCAGTGTGCGGTGCGTGCGGGGGTGTGACGGCTGTGCTCACGCGGCCGGCTCAGGTTCGGCTTCGGGTACCTGGGTGACCTGGGGGTTTGCGGCCAGCCACTGGAGCAGGAGCGATCGGGGACGGGCCAGCTCCAACTCGGCCTCGCCGCTGGGCAGGAGGGGGGCGGCCGGCCGCGGGAGGCCGTCGGTGTGCCGGTTCGTCAGCGAGGGTGCGAGGAGGTCGAGGACGTGGCCGATGCGCGTGCTGAACTCGCTGACTGCGGCGGGGTAGGCGTGGTGTCGGGACCAGCGCGCAGTCGCGTCGTACAGGTCGGCCAACTCGGCTCCGGAGGCGGTGAGTTCCAGATTGGCCCCGGGTTCGGCCTGGACGAGATGGTAGGTGCGGGCGGCTTCGCCGGCGCGGCGCAGCTGGTGTGCGGAGAGGTCGGGCAGGGTGCTGGCCAGCCTTCGTGGTGGTATGGGGCCGTTGTCGTCGATCTCGGTGATCAGGCGGATCAACGGGCGTGAGGCGAGCAGCTCGACAGCGGTGCGCGCTTCGGCGGGGGTGAGGAGGGTGGTCATCGGCGCGGGCCTCCCGCCGGGATGGCCGCCTTCGTACGGGCGGGCGTGGCGTGCGAGAAGAGATCGCTGTCGTGCCAGCCCGGAGATGACCCGCCGACCCGGGCGGGTCGTGGCGTTGCGGGCGCCGGCCGGGCCCGGCTGCTGACCCACGGCCGCGGTGCGGTCTTCGACTGCAGGTTCCCCCACAGCGGGTGCCGGGCTGCTTGGTCGAGGGGCTGCCCGGCGGACCATGCGGACAGGCTCCCGAGAACGGGGCCGAGGCCCTCGCCGGCGGCGGACAGCCGGTAGGGCCGTCCTGTGCCCTCGGTGTCGACCAGGCCGTCGGTGACGAGCTGCCGCAACGGCGGATAGACGTTGGTGTACTCGCTGTTGGGCATCACGATCCGGGCCAGAGTCCGGCCGCTGGCCTCCTGTCGGGACTTGAGCACCCACAAGATGGCGGCAGCGTGGCGCCGGGTGAGCAGGGTGAGGCTGTCCTCGATCTGCTCGATCGCAGGCACCGGCCGCTCCGTCGTCTCCAGATGTTCCTCGGCCCAGGTGACGATCGTCGGCAGGACCGGCAGCAGGGTCACGGCGCGGTCCGTGTGGCCGTAGGTCACGTGCCGCGCACCGTGTTCGGTCCGCTCGACGAGTCCGGCGTCGCACAACGACTTGAGCTTAGGGTGGAGCTGCCCATCCAGCAGCCAGGGCACCTTGGCCGTCAGCTCGCTGTAGCGCAGCGGCGGGCCGGACAGGGCCAGCAGAATCCTCACGTTCCAGCGTGGAGTGATCATGGCGAGTGCCTCGGTGACCCGGGCGAGGTCGGCGTCGGTGTCAGGGGGCAGGGCGGTGATGGCCAAGGAAAGGAACTCCTGGATGAGTGCGGGTCATGACCCGCAAGTCAGCGGCTGTGTGCCGTGCTGTGCGTCGCAAGCGGCACGGCGACGGCGGGAGGTGAGGCAGTCGGCGGGTCGGGCGCTGGTTCCGGGACGCGAGCGAGGCTCTGCAGGACGGCGTCGAGCGACGCGGCCTGGGCGTCCCGGACGGCTACGGCTTCGGCGAGCCGTCGGGAGTCGTCGATGAGGTGAGAGACCTCGTGCTGGCCGATCTGCCGCTCGGGATGGAGGAGCCGGGCGAGATGGTCGCGGTGAAAGGCGATGCTGCGCTCGGCGAGGGCGAGGTCGTCGTGCATGCCGAGCAGGGCGGAGAGCATGCCGGGCGGCTGGTCCTGGGCGTGGGCCTTGAGGTCGGCGAGCGGTGCGCCGTACAGGTCCTCGATCCGTCCGGCGATCTCCGTGGACGTGAGGGGAGACAAGCGAGGGCTATCCTGGTCGGCCGGCCCGGGCCGCCGCCGCCCCCCCCCGGGGGGGGGCCGGGGGGGGGGGGGGGGGCCGGGGGGGGGGGGCCCCCCGCGGGGGGGGGGGGGGGGGGGGGGGGCGGGGGGGGGGGGCGG
>NZ_JAIUKE010000370.1:0-1636 GCF_020176795.1 Streptomyces sp. 8L | reverse complement strand
CCTGCCCGCGCCCCGGCGGGCGCTCGCCGGGGAGGGGCGGGCACCCACGCGCGGGCTAGCCGGGGCGGCCGGCCCGGGCCGCCCCGGCCCGCGCCGGGGCGGGGACGGGGGCGGGGGACGGGCGCAGGGCTGCGGCGGCACCGAGTTGAGGAGTACGGACGGGCACGGCCCGTCGGTCGGGTGGGGGCATGGTGCGCAGCAGCTCGTGAAGAGCGGTGCGGTACCCGTCGCGGGCGTCGAGTGCCGCGTCCAGCCACTGCGCGTCGAAGTGCAGTTTGTCCGCCGACAGCTCGCCCATGTCGCGGCCCGGATGCGTGTCGGCGTGTACGCGGTCGCGCACCCGGGCGACCTGCTCCTCGGTGAGGGCCAGGAACGAGCGCAGGTCCAGGGCACGGGCGAGCGCGGGCGACACATCCCGGGCGACGGCAGCGGCCTCGTACAGCGCGGACAGCGGCTCTCCGAAGATCCTCTGCAGGTCGCCGTCCATGCTGCTGGACCTGTCCCGGCTCATCGGGCGGGCCTTCCCGCCCGTGCCACCGACGCCGGGACGGCTGTGCCCGCGGGCCGGTGAGGCACGCCAGTCTGTACCGCCGGTCCAGTGCGAGGGCGAAGGCGAGCGAGGCGCTCTGCAGCGAGGTCCTCCTTGCCCGGAGCGTCCGGGTCGAGGAGCCATCGCACGACCATGGCCCGGCCGTCGCGGACGGTGACAGCTGCGTTCACACGATGGGCGAGATCCATCGCAGGGTCGTCGGCCTCGCCGGGCCGGGTGTGCAGCGCGGCGAGGAGATTGTCCTCCGCGCGCTCCAGCACACCCTGAGCCTCGACGAGGAGCCCGTGCCACTTGACGACGTCGGCAGTCTCCGGATTCGCGACCGGCGCGGCTGTGGCCGTGGCCTGCAACTGGTCCATGTCCATGCCGAAGTGGGCTTCGATCTGTTGGGTGAGCACACTCACGACATTCTCGGTGTCATCGGATATGCCGTCGGACAAAAGAGAAACTCCTGTTCTGGAATGGCCAATGCTCCAGGCGATGAGGGCCAGGACGTACCCGCCGGCTCAGACGCTTATCGGCACGTGTCGGCTTCCTGTCAGTCCAGGCACATGCGGGCGGCGCGGTAGACGTATGTGCCGGAGACCCAGCCCTTGACACCGGTCGAGGTGTCCGTGATGTACAGCCAGTTGCCGCTCTTCTTGGACACACTGAACGTGTGGCTGGGGTAGAGAACGCCCAGCGCTGTGGACGATGCGGTGGCCTTGGAACGGATGGTCACGGCCGATGCGTGGACCTTGTACGGCAGCGGTGGCAGAGACGAACAGCTGCTCGCAGGAGCCGCGGTGACAGCGGCGGGTGACGCGCCGGCGGTGGTGGGGGACAGCAGCGGCAGGGCGAGCGTGCCGAGCATTGCTGCGGTGACGGCAATTCGGGTGGAGCGCATGCGGAAGAAACCTCCGTGAAGGCATGGGGATTGCGTGGAAGCGGGCGCCGGTGTGGTCCCGGCGGCTGCAATAAGAGTCCGGGGGGGGGGCGCGGGGGGGGGGGGGGGGGGGGGGGGGGTTTTTTTTGGGCCCCCCGGGGGGCGGGGGGGGGGGGGCGCGCCGCGCGGCGCGCCGCCGCGCCGGGGGCGGGGGGCACCCC
>NZ_JAIUKE010000369.1 GCF_020176795.1 Streptomyces sp. 8L | reverse complement strand
CCCTCCCGGCGTCTCCGAGGCGGGCCCCGCCGCCGCGTCCGCCGGCCGCGCCGCGCCCGCGCCCCCCCCCCGCGCCGCGCCCGCGCCCGGCGCGTCGAGCTGCGCCCGTACGGTCGCGACGGCGCGCGGCAGCACGTCGAGGAAACGCTCGACCTCCGCACGCTCCGTCCCGCGCGGCAGCGACACCCGCACATTGCCCTCCGACAGCACGCCCATCGCCCGCAGCACATGGCTCGGCGTCAGCGTGTCGCTCGTGCAGGACGAACCCGACGACACCGAGAAACCGGCGCGGTCCAGCTCGTGCAGCAAAGTCTCTCCGTCGACATAGAGACAGGAGAATGTGACCAGGTGGGGGAGTCGCGCCACCGGGTCGCCCACCACCTCCACGTCCGGCACCAGCTCCGGCACCCGCGCCCTGACCAGGTCCACCAGCGCGGCCAGCCTCCGCGACTCCGCCGCCGCCTCCTCCCGTACGGCCCGCAGCGACGCCACCGCCGCCACCGCCGCCGGGATGTTCACGAAGCCCGGCGCCCGCCCCGACTCCCGCTCGTCCGAAGGGCCTTGCGGCGCGAACCGCACGCCCTTGCGCACCACCAGCAGCCCCACGCCCGCCGGGCCGCCCCACTTGTGCGCGCTCGCCGTCAGCAGCGACCAGGCGCCCGGGACAGGACCCCAGCCCAGCGACTGCGCCGCGTCCACCAGCAGGGGCACCCCGCGCTCGCGGCACGCCCCGGCGACCTCGGCCACCGGCTGCACCGTGCCCACCTCGTGGTTGGCCGACTGGAGGCACGCGAGCGCCGTGTCCGCGCGCAGCGCGTCCGCGTACGCCCCCGGCGAGACCGCCCCCGACCGGGCCACGGGCACCTCGGTGACGGAGCCGCCCGCGTCCGCCGCGAACCCCGCGGCGTGCAGTACCGACGAGTGCTCGACCGCCGACACCACCACGTGCCCGCCGACACGCCGACGGCCGAAAAGGGCGCCGGCCATGCCCGCGTGGACCGCCTGCGTCCCCGAAGGAGTGAAAACCAGTTCGTCCGCGCGACAGCCCACGGCCTCCGCCGCGGCGGCCCTGGCCGACTCGAGGAGCAGCGCGGCGCGCCGCCCCTCCCGGTACAGGCGCGCCGGGTCCGCCCACCCCTCGTCCAGCGACGCCCGCAGCGCCTGGCGTGCGACGGGATGCAGGGGAGCGGAGGACGCCGAGTCGAAGTAGGGCACGCCGTGAGGCTAACCCGGGCCGCTCGCCGGGGCCGGAGGGAGTGTCAGAAGTGCCGCCCGGCCAGGGGTTGAATCCCTTCGGGGCGTCGGGCGGCGCGTTGGGCACCCTCCCCGCGCGACGCCAAATAGCGTCCAGTAGGGTTTGGTCCGCATAAACATCAAACCCCTGCCCGTGACAGGGCCGGCGACGACCGAGACGGCCGCAGCCGGTCGCGCGGGCGAGACTCTCGGGAAGGCGCTACGTGAGTCCCAACGGCTCCGACCGCTCGTCGCGGCGCCCGATGCGGCGGAAGCTGCCGCAGGTGGTGCTGACCGCGGGCCTGATCATGGTGACCGCCACCGGTTGCTCGTACAAGGATTTTCCACGCCTTGGTCTACCGACCCCGGTCACGGAGCAGGGACCTCGGGTCCTCTCCCTCTGGCAGGGATCCTGGGCCGCGGCGTTGGTGGTCGGCGTCCTCGTGTGGGGCCTGATCATCTGGAGCGTCATCTTCCACCGGCGCAGCCGCACGAAGATCGAGGTTCCCCCGCAGACCCGGTACAACCTCCCGATCGAGATGTTGTACACCGTGGTTCCGCTCATCGTCGTCTCGGTGTTCTTCTACTTCACCGCGCGCGACGAGTCGAAGCTCCTCGACCTCTCTCCCAAGCCCGCCCACACCATCAATGTGGTCGGCTACCAGTGGAGCTGGGCCTTCAACTACGTCGAGAACGTGGACGGCAACGACTCGACGGGTTCCAAGATCCCGAGCCAGCTCAGCGCCATCCCGGACAAGTTCACCAAGGCCTTCCCCAAGGGCGCCGAGGGTGTCTACGACGCCGGTACGCCGGGCGAGCGCAACCCGCAGACCGGGAACCCCGGCCCGACGCTCTGGCTTCCGAAGGGCCAGAAGGTGCGGTTCATCCTGACGTCGCGTGACGTCATCCATGACTTCTGGGTCCTGCCGTTCCTCATGAAGATGGACGTCGTGCCCGGCCACACCAACTCCTTCGAGGTCACGCCGACCCAGGAAGGCACCTTCCGCGGCAAGTGCGCCGAGCTGTGCGGCGTGGACCACTCGCGGATGCTCTTCAACGTCAAGATCGTTTCTCCGGAGCGCTACCAGCAGCATCTGAAGGACCTGGCGAAGAAGGGCCAGAACGGCTACGTCCCGGCGGGCATCGCCCAGACGGGTCCGGCCAGGAACGCGGAGGACAAGACACTGTGAGCATCCTCAACGAACAATCCCAGGGTGCCGAGGACGAGGACTCGTACGCCAACGAGATGCCGGTCCGGAGCAGGCAGCCCGGCAACGTGGTCGTGAAGTGGGTCACCACGACCGACCACAAGACGATCGGCTCGCTCTACCTGATCACGTCGTTCGCCTTCTTCTGCATCGGCGGCGTGCTCGCCCTCTTCATGCGGGCGGAGCTGGCGCGGCCCGGTCTGCAGATCCTGTCGAACGAGCAGTTCAACCAGGCGTTCACGATGCACGGCACGATCATGCTGCTGATGTTCGCGACGCCGCTGTTCGCCGGGTTCGCGAACTGGATCATGCCGCTCCAGATCGGCGCGCCCGACGTGGCCTTCCCACGGCTCAACGCGTTCGCGTACTGGCTGTACCTGTTCGGCTCGCTCATCGCCGTCGGCGGCTTCCTCACCCCCCAGGGTGCGGCCGACTTCGGCTGGTTCGCCTACTCGCCGCTGTCCAGCGCGGTCAACTCGCCGGGCGTCGGCGGCGACATGTGGATCATGGGTCTGGCCTTCTCTGGCTTCGGCACGATCCTCGGCTCCGTCAACTTCATCACCACGATCATCTGCATGCGCGCGCCCGGCATGACGATGTTCCGGATGCCGATCTTCACCTGGAACGTGCTGCTGACCGGTGTCCTGGTCCTGCTCGCCTTCCCCGTCCTGGCCGCCGCGCTGTTCGCCCTGGAGGCCGACCGGAAATTCGGGGCGCATGTCTTCGATGCCGCGAACGGAGGGGCGTTGCTCTGGCAACACCTCTTCTGGTTCTTCGGCCATCCAGAGGTGTACATCATCGCGATCCCGTTCTTCGGGATCATCTCCGAGGTCATTCCGGTCTTCAGCCGCAAGCCGATGTTCGGCTACATCGGCCTGATCGCCGCGACGATCTCCATCGCCGGCCTTTCCGTGACCGTGTGGGCCCACCACATGTACGTGACCGGTGGCGTGCTCCTGCCGTTCTTCTCGTTCATGACCTTCCTCATCGCGGTACCGACCGGTGTGAAGTTCTTCAACTGGATCGGCACGATGTGGAAGGGGTCGCTGTCCTTCGAGACCCCGATGCTCTGGTCGATCGGCTTCCTGATCACCTTTGCCTTCGGTGGCCTCACCGGCGTCATCCTGGCGTCCCCGCCGCTGGACTTCCACGTGTCCGACTCGTATTTCGTGGTGGCGCACTTCCACTACGTGGTGTTCGGCACCGTGGTGTTCGCGATGTTCGCGGGATTCCATTTCTGGTGGCCGAAGTTCACCGGGAAGATGCTGGACGAGCGGCTCGGCAAGATCACCTTCTGGACGCTGTTCGTCGGATTCCACGGCACCTTCCTGGTGCAGCACTGGCTGGGTGCCGAGGGCATGCCGCGGCGCTACGCGGACTACCTCGCCAGCGACGGCTTCACCACGCTGAACACGATCTCGACGATCAGCTCCTTCCTGCTCGGCCTGTCGATCCTGCCGTTCTTCTACAACGTCTGGAAGACGGCCAAGTACGGCAAGAAGATCGAGGTCGACGACCCCTGGGGATACGGGCGTTCGCTGGAGTGGGCGACATCCTGCCCGCCCCCGCGGCACAACTTCCTCACGCTGCCGCGCATCCGCTCCGAATCCCCGGCGTTCGACCTGCACCACCCGGAGATCGCCGCACTGGACCAGCTCGCCCATGTAGAGGGTGACAAGGCCCTGGCCGGCAGCGGCAGCGCCAAGGAGGCCGGCAAGTGAAGATCCAAGGACGGCTCTTTCTCTGGCTGAGCCTCTTCGTCCTGGTCGTCGCGATCGTCTACGGCTACTGGTCGCGCGAGGTCGCCGGCACGGTGGCGCTGTTCCTGGCCTTCGGCCTGGCGCTGATGATCGGCTTCTACCTGTCCTTCACCGCCCGCCGCATGGACCAGCTGGCGCAGGACAACACGGAGGCCGACGTCGCGGACGAGGCCGGCGAGGTGGGGTTCTTCTCCCCGCACAGCTGGGCCCCCGTCTCGCTCGGCATCGGGGGCGCGCTCGCCTTCCTCGCCGTCGCGATGGGCTGGTGGCTGCTGTACTTCTCGGCCCCGCTCATCATGATCGGCCTGTGGGGCTGGGTCTTCGAGTACTACCACGGTGAGAGCCGGAACCAGTAGCACACGGAATCACCCGAGGGGCCCGGACACTCCGAAGCGGAGGGTCCGGGTCCCTCGTTTGCCGCACTCGTCGCGCCAGGGCTGACGAACCTTCATAGCGTGAGGCCATGAACGACACGCCTCGTTACCGCACCGTTGCCGGCTGCGCCCTGCTGCTCGCGTCCCTCGGGGCGGGCGCCGCGGCGTGCGGTGGCACAGACAGCGGCAAACTCTCATCGCACCCCTACAACGCGGCCGACCAGGTCTCGTTCAGCGCGGCCACGGACCACAAGAAGCCCGTACCGCTGAACAAGCCCCTGGAGATCACGTCGAGGGACGGCGACGGCCGCATCACGGACGTCACCGCCGTCGACACCGCGGGCCACCACCTCGCCGGCGAACTGGCCGCGGACGGCATGCGGTGGCACTCCACCGCGCCCCTGACCGCGGGCACCCGCTACACCGTCCGGGTCTCCACCGAGAACAGCGACGGGAAGCCCGGCACCCGCAGGCTCTCCTTCGACACGGCGGCGCCGCCCTCCACCAAGCAGCTGAAGGTCGCCTTCGGCCCCCACGCCGGGGAGTACGGCGTCGGCGAGCCCATCACCGCCCAGCTCAGCTCACCCGTGAAGTCGCCCGCCGCGCGCGCCGTCGTGGAGCGGTCCCTGAAGGTCACCTCGGTGCCCGCCACGGAGGGCTCCTGGTACTGGGTCGACTCCACCCATCTGCACTACCGGCCCGAGTCGTACTGGCCCGCCCACGCCTCCGTGAAGGCGACGAGCAACCTCGCCGGCGTCAAGGTCGACGGCAAGCTCTACGGCGGGGCCTCCAAGCCGCTCAGCATCACCACGGGCGACCGCCTGATCGCCGTCACCGACGCCGCGGCACACCGGATGAAGGTGTACAGGAACGGCAAGGAGATCAACGATCTGCCCGTCACGACGGGCAAGCCCGGCTTCGAGACCCGCGACGGCATCAAGGTCGTCCTGGAGAAGCAGGCGTTCGTCCAGATGCGCAGTTCCACCGTCGGCATCGCCGCGGGCAGCTCCGACTCGTACGACCTGCCCGTGCACTGGGCCACCCGGGTGACCTGGAGCGGTGAGTACGTGCACGCCGCACCCTGGTCCGTCGGCTCACAGGGCTCCGCGAACACCAGCCACGGCTGCACCGGCATGTCGACCGACGACGCCGAGTGGTTCTTCAACGCCGTGCGCCCGGGCGACGTCGTGAAGGTCGTCAACAGCGACGGCGACGAGATGGAGCCGTTCGGCAACGGCTACGGCGACTGGAACCTCGACTGGAGGAAATGGCTCAAGGGGAGCGCCATACAAGGCGGTGGCTCGTCCACCGGTACCGACAAGAGCACCAGCGACTCCGCCCAGAACACGGTCCAGGCGTCCCGTCTGCGCCCCGCGGTCTGACCCGCGCCCCACGACCCGCGAAAGCGGTTGGAAACGCGGCAGTGCCGCCCCGGGCGCCCCTGAGAGGGCCCCTGGAGCGGCACTGCCGCGTCGTACGCGTACCACCGGGTGACGGAACCGGGTGACGGAACCGGGTGGGGGAGACCGGGTCAGGCGCTGACGGCCAGCCTGCCCCGCAGCAGGGACGCCAGCGCACTCGCGAAGTCCACAGGTTCCACCGGAAGAGTGACCGCCGTGTCGGCGCGGCTCCAGGTGGCGAGCCACGCGTCCTGCGGGCGGCCGATCAGCAGCAGCACCGGCGGGCAGTGGAAGACCTCGTCCTTGATCTGCCGGCACACGCCCATGCCGCCGGCGGGGACCGTCTCCCCGTCCAGCACGCAGACATCGACACCGCCCCGGTCCAGGGCGCTCAGTACGGCGGGCAGGGTCGCGCACTCCAGGAACTCGACCTGCGGCACGTCGGCGGCGGGCCTACGCCCGGTGGCCAGCCGTACCTGCTCGCGGGTGTTGGCGTCGTCGCTGTAGACCAGCACGGTGGCGGTCGGCCGCATTGTTCCTCCATGACTTGAGGCGTCTGCGAGGGACCCGCGGCGGTCGTACGCCGTGGGGCCAATGGCCGGATGCTACTCCGTCACACACCCAGTCAGCACCGGTAAGGACAGCCAAGGGCCGAGCCGTTGACCGAGCCGTCAACCGGCCTCCGGCTGAGCCGTTGGAGCTGGACACAGGGCATAGACACACCGAACGGCACCCCCCGGAGTGAGGGCGGGATAAGCGACCGACATAATGTCGGTCGTGGCGACAGCAACGACAGTAGAAACCGGGCCCGCGCACCCGACGGTCAATCGGCCGAACCTCACCAGCGTCGGAACGATCATCTGGTTGAGTTCCGAGCTGATGTTCTTCGCGGCCCTCTTCGCGATGTACTTCACCCTGCGTTCGGTGACCGGCGAGGCGCACTGGCAGTCCATGGCCTCGCACCTGAACGTCCCGTTCTCGGCGGGCAACACCACGATCCTGGTGCTCTCCTCACTCACCTGCCAGCTCGGCGTGTTCGCCGCCGAGCGCGGTGACGTGAAGAAGCTCCGGGCATGGTTCGTGGTCACGTTCGTCATGGGTGCGATCTTCATCGGCGGCCAGATCTTCGAATACACGAACCTGGTCAAGGAGGACGGCATCTCGCTCTCCTCCGACCCGTACGGTTCGGTGTTCTACCTGACCACCGGCTTCCACGGCATGCACGTGACGGGCGGCCTCATGGCCTTCCTGTTCGTGCTCGGCCGTACGTACGTGGCCAAGAGATTCACGCACGAGCAGGCTACGGCCGCCATCGTCGTCTCCTACTACTGGCACTTCGTCGATGTCGTCTGGATCGGCCTTTTCGCCACGATCTACCTGATCAAGTAGCGGGGCCCTCGCGCCCGACGCGCTCGCACACACTCCAGAAGCACCGACGCAGAAGATCCTGACACCGGGGTAATCCGTGAAAAAGCTCTCCGCACGACGACGCCACCCGCTGGCGGCGGTCGTCGTCCTACTCCTCGCGCTGGCGGCCACAGGGGGGCTGTATGCCGCGTTCGCGCCCGCGGACAAGGCGCAGGCCGACACTTCCGCCCAGTCCCTCAAGATCGACGAGGGCAAGAAGCTGTACGACGTCGGCTGTGCCAGCTGCCACGGAACCGGTGGTCAGGGCAGCTCCGACGGGCCGAGCCTGGTCGGCGTGGGCGCTGCCGCCGTCGACTTCCAGGTCGGCACCGGCCGTATGCCCGCCCAGCAGCCCGGCCCGCAGATCGAGAAGAAGAAGGTCCAGTACTCGCAGGGCGACATCGACCAGCTCGCCGCGTACGTCGCCTCGCTCGGTGCCGGTCCCTCCGTCCCGACCTCGCAGGAGTACAACCCGGCCGGGTCCGACGTCGCCAAGGGCGGCGAACTGTTCCGTACGAACTGCACGCAGTGCCACAACTTCAGCGGTGAGGGCGGCGCGCTGACGAACGGAAAGTTCGCGCCCGGCCTCGAAGGCGTCACCCCGAAGCACATGTACGAGGCCATGCAGACCGGCCCGCAGAGCATGCCGAACTTCCCGGACACGACGATGCCGACTGCGCAGAAGAAGCAGATCATCGCCTACATCCAGACGGTCAACGGCTCGCAGTCCACGTCGCCCGGCGGTCTGAAGCTCGGTGGTCTCGGCCCCGTCAGTGAGGGCCTGTTCGCCTGGATCTTCGGTCTGGGTGCCCTCATCGCCGTCGCCGTCTGGATCGCGGCCCACACCGCTAAGGCCAAGAAGTCATGAGCAGCCAAGACACCCCACCAGAAGAGAACCTGCCGAGTGAGCAGGGGGCGCACGGCACCGCCGCGGCGCGCAAGGACGACCCGTTCGCGGACCCGGGGCTGCCCCCGCACCTCCCGCGCATCCAGGACATCGACGAGCGCGCGGCCAAGCGGTCCGAGCGCACCGTCGCCTTCCTGTTCGTCCTGTCGATGCTGGCCACGGTGGCGTTCATCGCCTCGTACGTGGCGTTCCCCGTCGACAAGATCGTCTACATCTTCCCGTTCGGGCACGTCAGCATCCTGCACTTCTCGCTCGGCATCACGCTCGGCGTGGCGCTCTTCTGCATCGGCGCGGGCGCCGTGCACTGGGCCAGGACGCTGATGTCGGACCGCGAGGTCCCCTCCGAGCGGCACGCCATCGAGGCGCCGCCCGAGGTACGGGCGCAGGTCATGCAGGACTTCGCCGACGGCGTCGCCGAGTCCGGCTTCGGCCGCCGCAAGCTGGTCCGGAACACGCTGTTCGGCGCCATGGCGCTCGTCCCGCTCTCCGGCGTCATGCTCCTGCGCGACCTGGGCCCGCTGCCCGAGAAGAAGCTCCGCTCCACCATGTGGGCCAAGGGCAAGCAGCTCATCAACATGAACACGATGCAGCCGCTGCGCCCCGAGGACGTCTCGGTCGGCTCCCTCACCTTCGCCATGCCCGACGGGCTGAAGGAGGACAACGAGGACTTCCAGGAGCAGATCGCCAAGGCGGCCCTGATGATCGTCCGTATCGAGCCGGACGAGATCAAGGACAAGCGCGAGCTGGACTGGGGACACCAGGGGATCGTCGCCTTCTCGAAGATCTGCACCCACGTCGGCTGTCCCATCAGCCTCTACGAGCAGCAGACGCACCACGTTCTGTGCCCGTGCCACCAGTCCACCTTCGACCTCTCCGACGGTGCCAAGGTCATCTTCGGCCCGGCCGGCCACCCGCTCCCGCAGCTGCGGATCGGCGTGAACGGCCAGGGCAACCTTGAGGCGCTCGGCGACTTCGACGAGCCCGTCGGTCCTGCCTTCTGGGAGCGCGGATGAGTACTGCGACGGACGACAACCGCCAGGCACCCGCGGGCGAGCGCCTCGCGGACTGGGCGGACGGCCGGCTGGGGATCTACTCCCTCGCCAAGGCCAACATGCGCAAGATCTTCCCGGACCACTGGTCCTTCATGCTCGGCGAGGTCTCGCTCTACAGCTTCATCATCATCATCCTCACGGGTGTGTACCTGACGCTGTTCTTCCACCCCTCGATGAACGAGGTGGTGTACCACGGCAGTTACGTCCCGCTCCAGGGCATCCGGATGTCCGAGGCGTTCAACTCCACGGTGAACATCAGCTTCGACGTCCGCGGTGGTCTGCTGATCCGGCAGATCCACCACTGGGCCGCGCTGATCTTCCTCGCGGCGATGTTCGTGCACATGATGCGTGTGTTCTTCACCGGCGCGTTCCGCAAGCCGCGTGAGGTCAACTGGATGTTCGGCTTCCTGCTGTTCGTCCTGGGCATGTTCACCGGCTTCACCGGCTACTCGCTCCCGGACGACCTGCTGTCGGGCACCGGTGTCCGCTTCATGGAGGGCGCGATCCTGTCCGTGCCCATCGTGGGCACGTACCTGTCGATGTTCCTCTTCGGCGGCGAGTTCCCCGGAGGCGACTTCGTCGCCCGGTTCTACTCGATCCACATCCTGTTGCTGCCCGGCATCATGCTGGGCCTGGTGGCGGCCCACCTGATCCTGGTCTTCTACCACAAGCACACGCAGTTCGCGGGCCCCGGCCGTACCGAGAAGAACGTCGTCGGCATGCCGCTGCTGCCGATCTACATGGCCAAGGCGGGCGGCTTCTTCTTCCTGGTCTTCGGCCTGATCTCGATCGTCGCGGCCGTCGCCACGATCAACCCGATCTGGGCGATCGGCCCCTACCGGCCCGACCAGGTGTCGACCGGCGCCCAGCCCGACTGGTACATGGGCTTCTCCGAGGGCCTGATCCGTGTGATGCCGGGCTGGGAGATCAACTTCGCGGGCCATACGCTCGTCCTGGGCGTGTTCATCCCGCTGGTGATCTTCCCGCTGGTGCTCACGGCGATCGCGGTGTACCCGTTCATCGAGGGCTGGGTCACCGGGGACAAGCGCGAGCACCACATCGCGGACCGGCCGCGCAACGCGCCGACCCGTACCGGCTTCGGTGCCGCCTGGATCTCCTGGTACTTCGTCCTGCTCCTCGGTGGTGGCAACGACATCTGGGCCACGCACTTCCACCTGTCGATCAACTCGATCACCTGGTTCGTCCGGGTCGCGTTCTTCGTCGTCCCGGTCCTCGTCTTCATCGTCACCAAGCGGGTCTGCATGGGCCTGCAGCGGCGGGACGCCGAGAAGGTGCTGCACGGGCGCGAGTCCGGCCTCATCAAGCGCCTGCCGCACGGCGAGTTCGTCGAGGTCCACACGCCGCTGGAGCCCGAGGCCCTGCACACGCTCACGGCGCACGAGCAGTACAAGCCGCTCGACCTCGGCGAGACCGTCGACGAGAACGGCGTGGAGCGCAAGATCGGCCCTGCCGAGAAGCTGCGCGCGAAGCTCAGCAAGGGCTACTACGGCGAGGGCAACCAGATCCCCAAGCCGACCGCGGAGGAGTACAAGGAGATCACCAGCGGCCACGGCCACCACTGATCCCTGCCGCGCGGGCAGAGTTCGCCACGCACCGGGCCCCCGGCCCCCGGGCCCCCCCGGGCCCCGGGGGGGGGCGCGGCGGGGGGGGCGGCGGCCGGGGGGGCGGGGCCCCGCCCGCGCCGCCCCGGCCGCGGCGGG
>NZ_JAIUKE010000368.1 GCF_020176795.1 Streptomyces sp. 8L | reverse complement strand
CGGGGGGGCGGGGCCCCCCGCCCGCCCCCCCCCCCCCCCCCCACCCCCCCCCCCCGCCCCCCCCCCCCCCCCCCCCCCGCCCCCCCCCCCCCCCCCCCGGTCGCGTGCCCGGCCCGTGCGCGTACCCGGGCCCGGGCGCCCGCCGCGCGCGCATAGGCTACGGACCGGCGGCCGCCCGGCGCCTGCGGTCCCGCGGGGCGCCCGCCCGACCGAGACCACCCGGCGGGCCCGCCGGGTGGGGCATCCGCACCAGCCCAGGAGCGACCATGAGCGCTGTGACCCCCGCCGGAGGCGACACCGTGGCGGTCCCCACCTGGCCGGCCGTCCTGAACGCACTGCTGCGCGGCGAGGACCTGAGCACCGACCAGACGGCGTGGGCGATGGACCGCATCATGAGCGGCGCGGCCACGGACGTGCAGATCGCCGGGTTCGCGGTGGCGCTGCGCGCCAAGGGCGAGACGGTCGAGGAGGTCTCCGGGCTGGTCAGGGCCATGTACGGGCACGCGCGCACCATCGAGGTGCCGGGCCGGACGGTCGACATCGTCGGCACCGGCGGCGACATGGCGAAGACCGTCAACATCTCCACCATGGCGGCGATCGTCGTGGCGGGGACGGGCGCGAAGGTCGTCAAGCACGGCAACCGCGCGTCGTCGTCGGCGAGCGGTTCCTCGGACGTGCTGGAGAAGCTCGGTGTCAACCTGGACCTCACGCCGGAGGGGGTGGTCCGGGTCGCGGAGGAGGCGGGCATCACCCTCTGCTTCGCGATCAAGTTCCATCCGGCGCTGCGCCACGCGGCGACGGCACGGCGCGAGCTCGGCGCGCAGACGACGTTCAACATCCTCGGCCCGCTGACCAATCCGGCGCGGGTGCGCGCCCAGGCGGTCGGTGTGGCCGACGCGCGCATGGCGCCGATCGTCGCGGGCGTCCTGGCGGAGCGCGGCAACTCCGCGCTGGTCTTCCGGGGCGACGACGGCCTGGACGAGCTGACCACGACGGCGACGTCACGGGTGTGGCGGGTGCGGGACGGGCGCGTCGACGAGGAGGCGTTCGACCCTCGCTCGGTGGGCCTCGACCTGGTCTCCCTGTCCGCGCTGGGCGGCCAGGACGCGTCCTACAACGCCGAGGTCGCGCGCAGGCTCCTCGCGGGGGAGCCCGGCCCGGTCCGTGACGCGGTCCTGCTGAACGCGGCGGCGGCCCTGGTGGCGCTCGACCAGACGGACGACGAGCTCTCCGTCCAGCTGGCGGCCGGCCTCGCGCGGGCCGCGGAGTCCGTCGACTCCGGCGCGGCGGCACGCGCGCTCGCGGGCTGGGTACGGGCGTCCAACGCCCGCTGATAGACCCTCCGCACGCCGCCGGACCCTCGCCCGCCCCGGGGGGGGGCCGCGGGGGCCCCCCCCGGGCCCGGGCCCCCCGGGGGGGCGGCGGGGGGGGCGCCGCGGGCCCCGCGGGGGGGGCCGCGCGGGGGCCCGCGGGGGGCCGGGCCCCCCCCCCGCGGGGGGGCCGGGGGGCGGCGGGGGGGGGGGCCCGGGCGGCCCCCCCCCCCCCCCCCCCGGGCCCGTACCCGCGGCGTGCGCCGTCCTCGCGCACGGTCGCACGGCCGTTCGGTCCCGAGCGGGCTCCCCGGGTGCCTCTGGGAGGCCTCGTACGCGTGTGGCATACTCGCCTCTCAGGTCATGAGTGACAGCGACTACGGCCCCGGCCCGCTGTCCGGCAACCCTCCGTCCGTGGCGGGGTGCCCCGGGTGAAGACCAGGCCGTGGGCAGCGAGGTCCGCGGCAAGCGCGGGCCCTGCGTTTCCACTGGGGTCCAGGTCCTCAGAGGGAGCTGTCCGTGAACACGCGAATGCGATAGGCGCCCCGGGTTCTCGCCATGACGAGACGCCCCGCGCCACACCTCCGTGTCCCCGCCGCCCGTACCACCACGAAGGCTTCGCCATGTCCGCATACCTGGATGCACCCGTC
>NZ_JAIUKE010000367.1 GCF_020176795.1 Streptomyces sp. 8L | reverse complement strand
GTGTTGGGGGTGTGGGGGCAACGAGGGCGGGCTGAAGCGCCCGAGCCCCTGGAGGCGTCGCGGGCCGCGTCGTAGAGTCGCCGTATGGGCGACGACAAGGACCTCGACGTAACGGACCACGACCTCACCCACCTCGCCACCGGCATCGGCAAGATGCGCGATCACCTGGGCGACCAGGTCCGCCGCATGACGACCCTCGTCGACACGATCGAGGGCGGCTGGCAGAGCGACGCCGGCGACGGCTACCGGGAGGTCCACCTCCGCGTCGCCAAGGACGTCGTCCGCGTCGGCGAACTCCTCGGCGTGGTCGAGGAGGCGGTCCGCCTCAGCCGCGACGGCTTCACGAACCAGGAGAGCGACACCCTGCGCCGGATGAACCAGGAGGCCGAGCACGTCGACGCGACCGCGGAGGCCAAGCACCTCATGGCTCCGCCGCGCAGCCGCATCCTGGACGTCTGACGCCCCGCCAAGGAGGCCCCGTACGCCCTGTTCCGGGGGCGCGGCGGCGGCGCGCGGCACCGGTTTCGCGGTGCGGTTGCGTGCGGTTCGCCCCGGTTGGGGGCGGTGTTCATGTACGGACGGTGCCATGGGCGCTCCGAAAAGTGTTCACTGTGCCCCCGGGGGTGGATAAAGTGCTGAGGCAGGAGCGAACACCTACAGCACTCCGCGGGAGTTGACTTGAGCTGCGATGGCCGGGACGCCGGCGTCCGGAGCCGAACGGGGAACGAGCGTGCCGACCGCAATCGCCGTCACCAGCCCTGACCTGGTATTAGCGCCCACCGACCGGCAGACCCCGACCGCGGCCGTCCTCCAGCCGCCAGAACGGCAGTCGCTGGACGACGCGCTCTCCGCCGTACACCTGCTGCTCGAACAGCACGGCTACGTCGTGGTGCTGTACCCGGACACGCTTCCCGTCGCCTACGAGCGCCGTCTGCACACCGTGCGCTCGCTGCTGGAGAGCGACCGGGTCGCCCTGCTGCGCTCCGGCCTGCCGCCACTCGCACTGGGCGTCCTCGTGCGCCAGCTGCGGCAGTTGTCCGTCTGCGACTTCAGCGCGGGCGTCGTGGCCTCCGCCGCGCGGCTGCTCTCGCACTACCTGTACGCGGGCGCCGTCCTCGGGTCCGTCGCGAAGCTGGACCGGGTGCCCGTCAGCCTCACCTCGCACGCCAACTCGTGGCTGCCCGGCTCGCAGTTCGCGGTGCTCACCGCGCCGCGCCCCGCCCTCGTACGGATCGGCTCGGGCAAGGAGGCGGCCGGCGGGACCGGCGCCGGCGGCACGGCGACTCCCGGCGGCACGGCGACGGCCGCGGCCAACGGCACGGGCGGCGCACCGGGTGCGGGCGGCGGGAGCGGCGGGTCCCGGGACGTGGACCAGCTCGCGGGGCCCGAGTTCGCCACCGAACTCCTCGTCGCCAGGGGCCGGCTCGCCACCGACTGGCCCACCACCGTCCTCGCCCCCGCCTGGCAGGCGGGGGCCGTGCACGAGTGCCCGCTGCCCGAGAGCTCGCCCCTGTGGTGGGGCACGCCGCGCGCCGTCGAGTTCGCCGCCTACCTGCCCGACATCACGGTTCTCTACCAGCTCGTCTCATCCGTGCGCCGGGAGGTGTGCTCATGGTGCGGGATCGACCTGATCGGTGACCGCTGCGGATTCTGCTCGGCCGCCATCACACCGCCAGAGGTCCACCAGCGCGTCGCGGGTGCCCTGACCCGAGGAACACCGACATGAACTCACGGCAGCGCCGCGGCATTCTGCTCCTGCTCGTCTCCGTCCTGTGCGCCGTCGCCGCGTTCGCCGGCGTGCTGCTGGTGATCGGCGACGTCGACTCGAAGGTCGGCCCCGAGGTCACCGCGTACGAGCTGAAGCAGGACGTCGCCCCGTACACCCCGCTCCAGCAGGGGCAGTTCACCAAGGTCAGCATGCCGAAGCGGTGGCTCTCGGCGACCGCGGTCACCGACCTGTCCGCGGTGGACGGAAAGATAGCCGTCACCCAGCTCAAGAAGGGCTCACTCCTCCAGAGCGACATGATCGTGCCGAAGCCCGCGCTCGCGCCGGACGAGGAGGAGATCGCCATCATGATCGACGCCGAGACCGGCGTCGCCGGCAAGATCACCCCCGGTTCGCGGGTGAACATCTTCGCGACCTTCGCGGGCGGGCAGAACAATGGGAAGACCTCCGCCGCCGAGTCCCGGATCATCGTCAGCGACGCCCGCGTCATGGACGTCGGCCGCATCACCGCCCTCCAGCAGAAGGACACCGACGACCGCGCGCTCGGCACCGAGCAGGCCGTCCCGATCACGTTCGCGCTGAAGACCGAGGACGCCCAGCGCGTCGCGTACGCCGAGTCCTTCGCCGACCACGTACGGCTCGCCCTGCTGCCCGACGGCAAGTCCGTCTCCCCCTCGCCAGGCCAGGACGTGTACACCCTCGGAGGGGACAAGTGAGCACGGCATGAGCACCCGAATCCTCCCCGCCGTCGCGCACGCGGACGCCGCGCGTGCCCTCGCCACCCTGCTCAGCCAGCTGCCGGACGCCGAACCCGCCGCACCGCTCGCCGACTCCACCGCCCTCCTCGACACCCTCGCCCGGCTCGCGGCGGAGTCGGTCGGCGAACTGCCCGAGGTCGTCCTCGTGCACGAGCGCATCGGGCCGGTGCCCGCGCTGGAACTCGTACGGGAGATCACCCTGCGCTTCCCCGCCGTCGCGGTCATCCTCATCACCTCCGAGCCGGGCCCCGGACTCTTCTCCGCCGCGATGGACGCGGGCGCCAGGGGACTCGTCGCGCTCCCGCTCTCCTACGAGGAGCTCGCACAGCGCGTCCAGGCGGCGGCGGCCTGGTCGGTGGGCGTGCGGCGGCACCTCGGACAGGGCGGCATCGAGCTGTACGGGGGGCCCGGCGGGCGCGTCGTCACGGTCAGCGGCGCCAAGGGCGGGGTCGGCACGACCGTCGCCGCCGTCCAGCTCGCGCTCGCCGCGAACGCCTCCGGCATGAGCACCGCGCTCGCGGATCTGGACCTCCAGGCCGGCGACGTCGCCTCGTACCTGGATGTCCAGTTCCGCAGGTCGGCGGTGGACCTCGCGGCCATCCAGGACATCTCGCCGCGCGTCCTGTCGGACGCCGTGTTCCAGCACCACACCGGCGTCGGGCTGCTGCTCGCCCCGACGGACGGCGAGCGCGGCGAGGAGATCAACGACCGGTCCGTACGGCAGATCGTCAGCGCCCTGCGCAACCGCTACGAGATCGTCGTCCTCGACTGCGGCACCCAGATGAACAGCGCCAACGCCGCGGCCATCGAAATGGCCGACACCGCCGTGCTGCTGACGACGCCCGACGTCGTCGCGGTCCGGGCGGCGCGCCGCATGATCAGGCTCTGGGACCGGCTCCAGATCCGCAAGGCGGAGGACACCGTCACGGTCCTCAACCGCCATGTCCGCAGCTCCGAGATCCAGCCGGCGCTCGTCGAGCGGATCACCGGCACACGCGTCGCGAAGACCGTGGTCCCCGCGCATTTCAAGGAACTCCAGGCGGCCGTGGACACGGGGCGCATGCAGGATCTGGAGGCCAAGTCGACCGTGCGGCAGGCGCTGTGGTCCCTGGCGGGCGAACTCGGCATCGTACGGGCGGGCGAAGGGCAGGAAGCCAGGAGCGGGCGGGGCGGCAAGAGCGGCAGAAGCGGCGGGAAGGGCAGGAACGGGCGGGGCACGCCGCCACGAACCGACCAGGACCCGGTGGCGCCGCGACACGGACGCCTGACGCCATGAGAGCCACGGGGCGGGACGCCACGCGGCGCGGCGGTGTTACGGACCGGGGCCTGCCGGGCAGGGACGCCACGCGGCGCTGCGGTGTTACGGACCGGGGCCTGCCGGGCAGGGACGTGACGGGCCGGGGCATGACGTACGCGGGAGCCGCTGACGCCGCCCGCGGAGCCGAGGGGGCGCGGTGAGCCATGGACACGAGACGGGCAGCGGCGGCGGGTACGCGAACATCTGAGGGGCGCGCGCGGGGCGGCGGAGCGGCGCGCGCGGTGGCACGGGCCCGCGCCCACGCCCGTGCGCGCGCCCGCGCCCTGCGGGCCGCGATCGGGGGCGCGCACCGCGATCTGGGCCAGGCCGCCGTCGAGTTCACCGGCATGATTCCCGTCATCCTCGCGACCCTCGCCCTGATGTGGCAGGCCGCCCTCGTCGGCTACGCGTTCTCCCTCGCGGGCGACGCCGCGGACGAGGCCGCCCACGCCGCTGCCGTCGGCGGCGACTGCCAGGCGGCGGCGCAGCGCGCCATGCCCGGCGCGTTCCACGCGGAACCGAGCTGCGGCGGCGGGGTCGGAGCGGTCACCACCGCCGAGGTCAAGGTCGAGATCCCCGTCTTCTTCCCCGGCTTCAACATCCCGGTCGACGTGACGGGCCACGCGGCGGCCGTACGGGAGGACCAGCATGGCGACTCGTAGGGCCGGCACGGCCGGCATGGCGACTCGTAGGACGAGCACGGCGGCGCGTGGGACCGGCATGGCGGCTCGTGGGACCGGCACGGCGGCTTGTGGTAGGGCCGGCGCCCTGCGGGCGAGCCGCGACGCGGTGCACGGGGCCGGGGCGCGGGAGCCGGGGAGTGTGCTCGGCGACCCGCCCGGGAACTCGACGGAAAACCGGCGCCCAGGCCGTCACGACGGCGGCCAGGCCGCCCTCGAATACGTCGGCGTCGTCGCCCTGCTGCTGTTCGTCGCCGTCGCCGCGCTCCAACTGGGCATCGCCGGATACGCCGTGCAGCAGGCGGGCACCGGCGCGCGGGCCGCCGCCCGTACGGCGACCTACCGGGAGACCGAGGGCGACGACTACCAGGCGGCCGGGCACGCCGCCATGAGCGGCTGGCTCTCCGACAACGCCGACTTCTCCGAATCGGGCGGCGGCACCGGCATCACCGTCACCGCCCGCGTCCCCATCCCCGCCATCATCCCGATGCTGAACCTCGGGGACGCGACCCGCAGCGTCACCATGCCCCTCGACCGACTGCCCGACGGAAGCCCAGGAGCGACCCCATGAGCCTGCGGTCCCGCATCACCCCACACGAACCGGACGACGGCCAGGGCCAGGAGCCCCTGCTCGTCGGCGCGTACCGGGCGAAGCTCCTCCAGGAGATCGACCTCGCCGAGATGTCCGCGCTCGCCGCCACCGAGCGCAGGGCCCGGCTGGAGCGCGTCCTCGGCCACATCATCAGCCGCGAGGGCCCGGTCCTCTCCTCGGCCGAGCGGTCCCAGCTGATCCGCCGGGTCGTGGACGAGGCACTCGGCCTCGGCATCCTCGAACCGCTCCTGGAGGACGCGTCGATCAGCGAGATCATGGTCAACGGCGCCGACCAGGTCTTCGTGGAACGCGGTGGCAGGATCGAGCGGCTGCCGATCCGGTTCAGCTCCGACGAGCAGCTGATGCAGACCATCGAGCGCATCGTCTCCACCGTCAACCGCCGTGTGGACGAGGCCAATCCGATGGTCGACGCGCGCCTGCCGTCGGGGGAGCGGGTCAACGTCATCATCCCGCCGCTGTCCCTGACCGGGCCGATCCTCACGATCCGCCGCTTCCCGCGCTCCTTCACCCTCGCCGAGCTGATCGAACTCGGCTCGCTGGACGAGCAGATGATGCTGCTGATCGCGGGGCTCGTCCGGGCGAAGTTCAACGTCATCGTGTCCGGCGCCACCGGTACCGGCAAGACGACGCTGCTCAACGCGCTGTCCGCGATGATCCCCGACGGCGAGCGCATCGTCACCATCGAGGACTCCGCCGAACTCCAGCTCCAGCAGCACCACGTCATCACACTGGAGAGCCGGCCCGCGAACGTCGAGGGCAAGGGCCAGATCACCATCCGCGACCTGGTCCGCAACTCGCTGCGCATGCGCCCCGACCGCATCATCGTCGGCGAGGTGCGCGGCGGCGAGACCCTCGACATGCTCCAGGCCATGTCCACGGGCCACGACGGCTCCCTCGCCACCGTGCACGCCAACAGCGCGGAGGACGCGCTGATGAGGCTCCAGACGCTGTCCTCGATGTCCGAGGTGGAGATCCCGTTCGGCGCGATCAAGGACCAGATCAACAGCGCCGTCGACGTGATCGTGCAGCTCACCCGGCACGCGGACGGCTCGCGCCGCATCACCGAGATCGCCGTCGTCGACTCGTACGGCCACGAGGAGTACCGGATCGTCTCGGTCTGCCGCTTCCTCACCCAGCCGGTGACCCAGGACGGGCGGGTGTACGGGAACTTCGCGTACTACCCGCTGCCGCGCCGGGTCGCCGAGCGGCTGTACATGAAGGGCGAGAGCATCCCCGCCGCGTTCGGCGTCGCCCAGTCGGACGACCAGCTCGCCACGCGCCGCTCCACCGCCTGGCGGATGCCGCCGTCGGTCCCGCTGCCACCGGGTGCCCCGAACGGCGGGGTGCACGTACCGCCGCACAGTACGGCGCCCCCGAACGGCACCGCGCACGTACCCCCGCACGGTACGGCGCCGCCGAACGGCGCGGTGCACGTACCGCCGCCGCCCGCAGCCCCCACCACTCCCTGACGTTCCGAGGGCCACCGACACCATGGACAAGACCAACCTCTCGCTGCTGACGCTCGGCGTCACCCTCCTCGCGCTGCTGTTCGCCGTCATCGGCATCCAGGCGTACGCGGCCGGCCGGTCCCAGCGGCGGGCGCTCATCGCGCGGATGACGGAGACCGGGCCGCCGGAAACCGAGACCGGCGGCCGGCGGCTCCGCTTCCCCGGCGTGGACCGCAGGCTGCGCCGCACCGGCCTCGGCAAGCGCCTCGAACGGAAGATCGCCGTCACCGGACTCGGCGTCAGCCCCGGGGAGTTCGCCATCTGCACGGTGGCCGGGCTGCTCGTCGTCTACTTCTTCATCGGCTCGTTCTTCGCCCCGTTCTTCGGCGTGCTCGCCGCGCTCGCCGGGCTGTGGGGCGCGAACGCCTTCCTGAACTGGCAGCGCGACAAGCGCACCGAGGCGTTCATCAACCAGCTCCCCGAGCTCACCCGCGTCCTCGCCAACGCCACCCAGGCGGGCCTCGCGATGCGCACCGCGCTGTCGATGGCCGCCGACGAACTCGACGACCCCGCGGGCGAGGAGCTGCGGCGAGTCTCCGACCGGCTCGCCGTCGGCCACTCCTTCGAGGACGCCCTCGACGAACTCGCCGAGCGCCTCCCGTCCCGCGAACTCGTCGTCCTCGTCACCACGCTCGTCCTGTCCAACCGGGCGGGCGGCCAGGTCGTCAGCTCGCTGCGCAACCTCACCAAGACCCTGGAGGAGCGCAAGGAGACCCGCAGGGAGGTCACCACCATGCTGTCCCAGATCAAGGTGACGGCCGTCGCCGTCCCGGCACTCGGCCTCGCCTTCCTGCTGCTGATCAACCAGGCGACGCCCGGCGCGCTCGACCGGATGACCTCGTCGGGCCTCGGGCAGGCCGCCACGGTCGTCGCGTTCGCGCTCTACGGCGTCGGGCTGTTCCTCATCCGCCGCATGTCGACGGTACGGGTCTGAGCGGCCGGAGATGGAGAGGACGGAGCGGACACCATGACCACGACCGCGCTCGCACTGCCCCTCGCCGCCGTCTTCGGACTCTCGGTGTACGGCATCTTCCACGGCATCCGCCTGTACCGCGCGGACGCCAAGCTGCCGAGCGACCTCGGCGTCGCCCTGGAGGTCGGCGCGACCCGCACCACCGCCGTCGGCTCCGGCATCGACAGGATCGGCATGCGGTACGCGCCCGCCGTCCTGCGCCTCATGGGCCCCAAACGGGTGGACGCGCTGCGCAGGCGGCTGGACCGCGCGGGCAACCCCGCGGGCCTGACCGTGGACCGCTACGCCGCGCGCCGGGCGGTGTTCGGGGCCCTCGGCATCCTCGCGTTCCTCGCGCTCACGGCCCGGGGGCAGTTCCCCCTCGGCATCGCGGCGCTGCTGTTCGGACTGGTCTGGACGGACGTCATCATCCGCGCCGCGACCCGAAAGCGCCGCAGCGACATCGAAAGGACCCTGCCGGACTTCCTCGACGTACTCGCGGTCGTCGTCTCCGCGGGGCTGGGGTTCAGGCAGGCGCTCGAACGGGTCGCGGAGAAGTACCGGGGCCCCTGGTCCGACGAACTGCGCATCACCATCCGCCAGATGGACATGGGAGTGCCGCGCAGGGAGGCCTTCGACCAGCTCCGCAGGCGCAACGACAGCGAACAGGTGTCGATGTTCGTCACCGCGCTCCAGCAGGGCGAGGAGCTGGGAGCGCCGATCGTCGACACGCTGATCCAGATCGCCGAGGACATGCGCCGTGCCGACGCCCAGAACGCGCGGCGCACGGCGGCCCGCGCCGTCCCCAAGACGACGCTGGTCGTCACACTCGTGATGCTCCCGGCGACTCTCGTGCTGATCGCGCTGAGCTTCTACTACGGGTCCGGGGTGAACTTCGGCGAGATCCTGGGCGGTTGACGGAACGGCGAGGAGAGGAGGAGAGGAGGGGAGGCACGATGGGACAGCGGATGAGCACGCTCGTACGCCATGCGGCGGCCGCCCCCGAGGCCGTGCGCCGCTCCTTCCGTGCCGCAGCCCGGCGGTTCCGGGACCGCACACCACGGCACGTCCCCCCGCTGCCCCTCCAGGTGAACGCCCTCCAGGCGCTGTGCCGGCAGGTCTTCGGCTTCCGCATGGTGATGATCGTGCTCGCGGCGCCGTTCGCGCTGCGCGGCACCGCGCGCGGCCTGCCGGTCGTGCTGGTCGGCGCGGCCGTGCTCGTCACGTTCATGGTGTCGTACGCCCTCGTGCGGGACTGGGAGCGCTTCGGCCCGGTCCTGCTGCGCCACCCGCTGCTGCTCGCGGCCGACATGCTGATCGGCGGGCTGCTGCTGGTCACCGCCTCCCCGGACTCCACCCTCGCCTACGTCACGATCTGCACGCCGCTGCTCGCCGGGCTCGTGTACGGCTGGCGGGGCGCCGCGGTGTTCGCCGTACTCCAGGCGCTGCTGCTGGCCGGCGCGTACGCGGTCACCGGAGGAACGCCGAAGCACGAGCACGGCGGGTTCAACGCGCTGCTGCTGCCGGGGCTCTGTGTGGCGGCCGGGGCGATCGGCAGCTCGCTGCGTACGTTCCTGCTGGACCTGGGAGAGGCGAGCCAGGCGCTCGGCGAGGCCAGGGAGCGGCTCGCGGCGGCCGGCGCCGTGGACGAGGAACGGGCCAGGCTGGCACGGGAGATGCACGACTCGGTGGCCAAGACCCTGCACGGCCTGGCCCTTGCGGCGGACGGCCTGGCGGCGTCCGTGGACACGACGGACCCCGCGACGGTGCGGCGGCAGGCCGATCTGGTGGCCCGCTCGGCGCGCAGGGCCGCGGCCGAGTCGCGGGAACTGCTTTCCGACCTGCGCCGCGTGCGGGTGCTCGGCGCGGTGGACCGCATCGACCTGCCGGCGGAGCTCGCCTCCCGCACCAGGGACTTCGCGCAGCGGCACGGCGTCCCGGCGACCTTCGGACCGGCGGCGGGGACGCGGACCGTGCCCCCGCTGCCCCCGGCGGTGGCCCGGGAGGTCCTGACGATCGTGGCAGAGGCGATGGAGAACGCGGCGCGGCACGGCGGCGGCACCCGGGTGGCGGTGTCCGCCGGCATGACGGGGGACGGGATACTGCGGATCAGCGTGTACGACGACGGGCGCGGCCTGCCGCCGGGCACCACCCTCGAAGCCCTGCGCGGGGCGGGCCACTTCGGGCTCGTCGGCATGGTGGAGCGGGCGGCGTCGATCGGCGCACGGATCAGAGTGGGCAGGGGAGCGGCGGCCCGGGGCACGGAAGTGCGCCTCGAACTGCCTCTGGAACCGCACCTGGAGGAGGTCCGGGCCGATGGCTGAGAACGGCGGGACGCTGAGGGTGGTCGTGGCGGACGACAACCCGGTCGTCCGCGCGGGCCTGACGGCGCTGCTGTCGGGACGCGGCGGATTCGAGGTGGTGGCCGAGGCGCCGGACGGCCGAGAGGCGTACGAGGCGACGTGGCGTACGCGCCCCGACGTGGTGCTGCTCGACGTCCGGATGCCCCGCTGCGACGGCCTCACCGCCCTGCCGCACCTCGTCCCGCTGGCGCCCGTCCTGATGATGACCTACAGCGGCGAACCCGAGACGGTCCAGAAGGCGTTGCGGCTGGGCGCGGGCGGCTACCTCGTCCACGGCGAGTTCACCGCGGACCAGCTCACGACGGCCGTCCGCGACGTGTCGCAGGGCCGGGCCCACCTGACCCCGACGGCGTCGAACGCGGCCCTGGACGCCCTCCGCTCGACCCCATCCCCGTACGCACCCGCACACACACCACCCCTCCCCAACTCGCCACCTCCACAAGAAGAAAGCAGCAACCCGAACCCAGCACCTTTGCAGAAGCAATCAAATGTGGGACATTCGTCGGAGCTGAGCCGGCGGGAGGTGGAGATCATGGACCTGATCGCGTCCGGGATGACGAACCAGCAGATCGCCGTCGCCTGCTTCATCAGCCAGAAAACGGTCAAGAACCACATCAACCGCATCTTCGCCAAACTCGGGGCGGGCAGCCGCGGCGAGGCCATCGCCCGCTGGCACGGCACCGCGCGAAGGGGGCCGGGCGGCCATGGCTGACCACGAGTGGGCCCACGGTTGGGCCCTGGGGCCCACGCGCCCCGCCCCGCCCCGGCCGTACGGTGCCGACGTCACCGGTGTCACCGACCGTACAGAGGCCGTGACCGGGGATGACAGCGACGGAGGTGAGAACCATGGCGGACACGACGAAACGCCTCGCGGCCAGAGCGAGGACGTACGCCGGTACATGGGCGAACACAACCACACAAGCCCTCAAACGCCGCAGCGACCGTGGCCAGGGCTCGATCGAGTACCTGGGAATCATCATCCTGGTCGCACTGATCATCGTGGCGGTGGTGGCCACGGGGATCGACGGGACCATCGCCGACGCGCTCAAGTCGGCTGTCGCCAAGGTCACCAGCGCCGGCGGCTGACCCGTCCACCGGAAGATTCGGGGCAGGCCGCAGCGCTGTACATCGTGATGGTGGCGGGCCTGCTCTTCGCCGCGCTCGCCTTCTTCGTCTTCGGGCAGGCCGGGGCCACACGCAACGGCGGCCAGTCCGCGGCGGACGCGGCGGCCCTGGCGGCTGCTCAGCAGTCACGGGACGACTTCAAACAGGAGTTCCTCGCGAGAGCGTTGGAGCCCGGTTTCCTCTCCGGCGTCTTCTCCGGGGCAGACGAGGGCCCGGCCGGCGGCGCCTGCGGTGCCGCCGGCGCGTTCGCGGGTGCCAACGGCGCCTCGGTTGAGAACTGCGCTCTGCTCGGCGACGGCCGCTGGGGGTTCACCGTCGACGTCATCACCAACCAGCCGGTGGGCAAGAGTGTGGTGCCCGGCACTGAAAACGACAGGGCCAAAGCTACCGCCACGGCTGTGGTGGAACCGCGGTGCACTTTCACGGGCGCGGGCGGGACGGGTACGGCGCAGTCGACCGCGACGACGGACCCCTCTCCTCCCTCCGGTGACCATAAGCCGCAGAAACCCGTCTCGCCGGGCAGTCTCGCCTGCCCCGGCGCCGAGGACATCACCATCGACCCCGAGCATCTCGATCGCCTGCCAGACATGGCCGATCTGTTCACCGTCCGGCTCGTGGACAACTGACCCGAATGAACGATAAGGAACGTCACTCATGAACAAGTGGCACGGTGCGCGGGCGCACAGAGCGGTAGCCACCACCGTCACCGCTGTCGCGCTGACGCTCTCTCTGGCGGCCTGCGGCGGAAACAGTGGTGATAAAGGCAAGGATGACAACGGCAGTCCCTCTGGGCAATCTTCGGGTCCGCCTGCTCAGGGCCAGGAATCTCGGTCGGGCGGCGAGGCGTCCCCTTCGGCCAGCCAGACCCTGGCGACTGCGAACAGCGGCACCTTCCAGTTCGTCGTCAGCTCGGCCACACGCGACAGCGGCGGCTTCCTGACCATCAACGGCACGATCACCAATGTCACCGGGCAGGTACAGATCGCGCCCAACGCCTGGAACGGTAAGGAGTCGCAAGTCAACAGGACGGGTTCGTCGCTGGCGGCCATGACGCTGGTCGATTCGGCACAGAAGAAACGCTACTACGTGCTCCGGGACACCGACGGCTACCCGCTCACCACGGTCAACATTCCCAACTTCGAGCCGCATGCGTCGGTTTCGTTCTTCGCGCAGTTCCCATCGCCTCCGTCGTCCACGAAACAGGTCCAGATGGACTTCCCTGGCCTTCCTCCGACGACGATTGCGATCTCCTGATGCCCGCGCCCGAGCGGCCCGCTCCGCGGCGTACCGTCGCCAGACCTCGCGCCGCCGCGCTCACCAGCGCGGTTCTCCTGACCGTCGTCGCGCAGTTCGCCCTGGTCCTGCCCGCCGCGCCCGTCTTCGCGGACGACACGCCCGTCGGGCCGCCCGGCGCCGCGTCCACTTCGCCGCCGCCCCAGGTCGACGGGAACGCCCCCGGTCTGAAGCTCCGTGCCGGCGCCACGCTCGCGCCCGCGCGCGTGCTGGACCTCGTCTCCGTGGTCGAGTCGCAGGGCGGCGAGGAACGGCGCTCCGACACGCCCGACACCGTGACGTTCGCGCTCCAGGCCGAGGTCCTCTTCTCCAAGGACAGCGCCAAGCTGTCGCCGGACGCGAGTTCGCGGATCTCGGCGATCGCCGACGAGGTCGAGAAGCAGCACGCGACCAACGTCCGTGTCTTCGGTTTCACCGACAACCTCGGAACCGCCGCGCACGGTCTCGTGCTGTCGAAGCAGCGCGCGGAAGCCGTGCACAGCCTGCTCGAACAGCGGCTCTCCGACGCGGGGATCACCTACGAGATCCGGGGTTACGGCGAGCAGTACCCGATCGCCGACAACAGCAACGAGGACGGCCGCAAGAAGAACCGGCGCGTCGAGGTCTCGTTCCCGAGGACCGGCAGCGAGGCGAGCGACGGCAGCGGCGCGGAGTCCGGCGCCGGAGCAGACAGCGGAACCGGCTCCTGAGCGGAGACCCGGGACGCGGACGCGTGCGGAACCGGAGACAGGAGCGACAAGGGCGGGCCGGAGCTGAAGGGGCCGGAGGGGCCGGGGC
>NZ_JAIUKE010000366.1 GCF_020176795.1 Streptomyces sp. 8L | reverse complement strand
CCATGGCCCCCAACGCCCCGAGCCCCGCCAATGGCTCCGCATCCTCGATCCCTCGACCTGCGTTGTGGGCGACGGTCGGACTGTCTACCGCCGCTGTGGTCGCACTGGGACTCGCAGTTGTCCTCGCGGACCTGGAGACGGCCAGCTGGGTGGCCTCTCTGATCGGCGCCGTCCTGAGCGCAGCCGCACTCGTCTGGTCCGTCGCCTCTCTCACTACCAGCACTCCGCGTCGGCGTATCCAGATTTATGGCGGACGGGCTTCCGCCGGCAGGGACATCGTCGCCCCCGGCGCCGACCCCTCTTCGCCGTCGAACGGCGCTGCCGACGTGGACGCGGACGTGGACGTCCGTTCAGGCCCCGACGGCATCGCGGCCGGGCGGGACATCATCGGCGTCAACCTGGACCGGCACCAGTGACCCGGTGGATCTGGCGCCGCCGGAAAGCCGTGTACGGCGGGCAGTTCGCGGCAGGGCGGGACATCAAGGAGGCGTCGATCAACTACAGCACTTGGCTGCTGGACATGACGGTGGATCTCGTCAACTACCCCAACAAGGACTACATCACGCCCGGTCAGGATCGCGAGTGGGCGGAAGATGGGCTGCAGATCGAAGTTAAGAACCGTGGGAAGTTCGAGGTGCAGCTTCACAACGTTCCCGCGCTCCTCTTCACGAGCAAGTTCGGCTTTGAGGCGCGGTATCAGCCCATCGTCCATCCGGTGGAGAAGCTGGCAAACCGGTGCGTGTACCACGTACCGGCGGATCACTTGCGAAGCTTGTTCAAGGAAGAGCCCTGGAAGCAGTTCGGAGTACCACACATGGTTCGCGCCTGCGTCGATCTAAACCGTGACGGATCCCGAGGGCCCATTCGCGTTCTGGGGAACTCGTGGCTCTGCTGCTGCCATATTGCCCCGTACTGGATGCCGGAATAGGCGTAGCCAGCAGATGCCGCCGTAGCGTGAAGGGCCCACATCCACGAGCGGCGACCTGGTCCCGGTTCAGGACGATGTGGGCGGCCGGGTAGGAGGTGGCGTTCATGACGGCTCCTACTCGAGGAGTTGCGCTTCGAGGTCGGCGATGCGTCTGTCGGCGAAGCGGAGGTTGGAGCGGGCGCCTTCGAGCCGTTCCTGCAGGGCTCGGTGTTCCTGGGTCAGCTGATGGACACGGCGCTTGAGGGTGGTGTTCTCGGTGGTGATCCGTTGGACGGATTCGCCAGGAACCATCTGTTCGAAGTCTCTGAGCTGGCCCATCAGCTCCCCGATCCGCTGCCGCTGAGCGAGGATCTCGTTGTGGGAGAGGGCCAGCTGTTCCTCGGCGTTGAGCGCCCGCTCCCGCCACGATGCCTCGATGCGCTCGTGCTCGTCCTGGGTGACTTGGTCGTGGCGGCTCTTGCTGTCGGTCACGGCGGCCTGGACGAGGCTGCGGGCGTCGGCGTTCTCGTAGAGAAATGTGGCGGAGACGCCTGCGCGCTGGGCGATCGCGCGGACGGCGAGCCGGCCGCGCTCGCGGCGGAGCTGGCCGATGGCCTTCTCGACGCGGACGAGTTTGTCCTGTGTCTGGCGGCGGCGGGCGGCCGTCGCTGCTGCGGTTTGGTTGGGTGCGGAGGTCACGATGCCTCCGCGCCATCGTCTTCGTGGAGGACGTCGGTGTCCTCGTGGTCTTCGTGGCGGGCGAGCTCGTGGGCGCGGAAGGCGGTGGCCCAGACGCGTCCGAAGTAGTCCTGTGGTCGGCGGAGGTCGATGGCGAGGGCCTCGTCCAGGAGGCCGACGGCGGACAGGGCCTTCTCCAGGCCGTCGATTGCGCGGGCCGTGGGCTCGAAGAGCTGGTGCAGGTAGTCGGCGGTGGCACTGTCCGTGGCCCCCTCGGCGATACTTCGCCACTGCTCGCGCTTGCGGTGCCAGTAGACGAGGTCGGCCCCGGACAGGACGAACTTGTCGCAGTTGTGGCAGTCCATGTTCCAGGGGCAGGCGTTGCCGTCGACGACGGGCTGGAAGGTGCAGAAGCCGCCTTCGGCAGGCGTGGATTTGCGGGTGAGGTCGATGGCGAGTGCTTCGGCCTGCTCCCGTGTCATGGGTTCGCTGCTGGACAGGTGGAGACCTGGCTCGGATGCTCCGGGGCCGGCGACCCAGACCGCGTTCAGCGCGTCGTTCAGACGAGGGTCGGTGCTGGCGAGGTGGACGTAGTGCTCGGCCATCTTCTCGGAGACCTGGCCGAGGTAGCGCTTGACGTGCGTGAGGTTGGCGCCGTTGCGCAGGAGATTGGTGGCCAGAGTGTGCCGGGCCTGGTGGGCGACGTAATGCCCGATGTCGAGGGTGTCCACCCAGTCGCGGAAGCAGCAGCCGAACCAGGAGTGGGTCACGCTGTGCTTCCCGCCGGCGTTGGCTGACCGCCGAGGGAAGAGGGCGATCTCGCGTCGTTCCTGGCTGGTCGGTGGCCGCCCGTGGTGTTGGACGAACCGGGAGACCGTCTTGGCCTGACGGCGTTGGATCCGTTCGTAGAGCCGCTCGGGGATGCGGATGGCCTGGTCGAAGTTGCCGACCTTGGTTTGGTCATGCCAGAACAGCGGGATGCCGTTGAGCTTGCTGACGCACTCCAGACGGACGCTGGAGACTTCGCGGCCGCGGCGGCCGGTGAAGACGAGTGCCTCCCAGATGTCGCGGATCCCGCGGTCGTCCGCGTCGAAGTCCTCAAGCCGTTTCAGGTTGTCCTCGTTGGCCAGGGCGCGTGCGACATCGTCAGGGAACGGGCGGCGCCGGCCCGACTTCGCGGGGGACAAGGGGATGGCGATGATGAACTCTCGTGCCAAGCCGATACGTTCGGCGTCGCCGGATTCCAGAGCCGTCCTCAGAACATCGCGGGCGCCGCCGAAGGTGGTCGCCAGGGTGCTTTTGGTGACCGGACGCTGTTCGAATCTGCTGCCGTTCTCGTAGAGGCCGAGGGACTTCAGCCCGTGCTGCTTGCGGTGCCGCTGGTCGTTCACGAAATCCACCGCGTGGTCCTTGGTCAGCAGCCGGGGGTCGTGACCGCCGTCAGGCGCCTGTGTTTCGAGGAAGGCGCTGAGCTCGACGCATCCTCGCCGGGGGCGGGTGAGAGTGCTGTTGCTGCGGGGCGGATCGGCAGTGAGCCGGGCGTCCAGGAGGTCCCAGAGGAGATCGCGGAGCCAGCGCTGGGTGACGGCGGACAGATCGACCACCGTGCCGCGGTCACGGATGCGGACGCCGTAGAACTCGGTGTCGATGAAGCCGGCATCCTTGGTGTCCTTGCGGGTGAAGTAGACGTGCCGCAGGTAGTCGAGCACGACCTTGACGATGTGCCCGGTGTGCGGTCGTGCCTGAGACAGATCGAAGTCCGCCAGGGAGTTGACGTTCTGGTCCCGGCATTCGTCGGCGACGTGCTGGAGCCAGGAGGTCGACCACTGCCGCCCGTCGTCGGGCCGTTGAGTGTGACGGAACATCGTCCACTTGATCTCTGCCTTCACCAACGGTCGCAGGCCCAGCAGGGACAGCTCGTTCATCCGGGAGACTGGGCGGGTGGTCGCGCACCACGACCGGAAGGCGGCCTCGTGGGCGTAGGAGACCCTCGGCAGTTTGCCCTGTTCCAGCTCTCGCGGGGTCCAGCCGGGCGGGAGGGCGGCGCCGCCGGGCTTGCCCTCGTTCACGTACCGATGCTGGTGCTGGCGGCAGAGGCCAAGGGGGTGGTCGGCGACCGACGGGCAGGGCACCACCTGGCACTTCCCGAATCCGGCGAACGGCTTTTGGGTGGCCAGCCAGGTCTGGAAGTCGGCTTGCCGACCCTTGCGGATCTTGCGGTAGCTGATCCAGCGTTCCGTGTGCAGATAGCACACGCCTTCCTGGCCCTTGGCGGGCATGTCCGGGCAGAGCAGGCAGGGCGGGGCGACCAGCCATCTCACCGAGGTGAGCGGCTCGGCGGCCTGGAGGAAGTCACCGATGTGCCCGCCGTTCTTCTGCCAGGCGAGCCATTCGTCGTCGTGGACGTGACAGAGCTGCTTGCCGGCCATCTTCGACCGTCCGCAGTCCGGAACGCGGCACGACCAGCCGTAGGTCGCGTGCGTCGGCGGGATGCGGATGGCGTCCGGCCGAAACAGCGGATCGAAGTCCGGTGCGTGGATCAGCGCCTGTAGTACCTCGAGCCGGTCGGTGACCGTGTGCTTCGCGTGCGGGCTGCCGACGGTCACCAGCGGCAGGGACGGTAGAGCGGTCACTCCTCCTCACCCCAGACCGTTCGCAGGGCGTGGATGAACTCTGGTGAGTGCTGGTCAGGGTGGCCGTAGACCTCGTCGACGGTCTGCGCCGAGGCCCAGTTGCCGGCTTCCTTCGCAACGAACGGATCGTTCCCGGAGGCGTCGAGAACCGCCGAGGTGAAGGAGTGCCGGAAAGCGTGCGGTTTGATCCGTCCGGGAAGCCCGGCCCGGTGGCCGGCTCGTCGGAGCATGCCGCGAGCGGCGTCCGCGGACCAGGGTTCGCCGAGGTTTGGACCGGACAGCTGGATGAGGAGCATGCCGTGCCCGGCGGCGTACTTCGTGTATTCCGTCGTCATGTACTCGAAGTAGCTGCTGATCATTGCGGGACTGACCCGGTAGATCTCACCGCCGCTGATCACTCCGCCGGTCATCTGCCAGTCGGGTTTCATCTTCGCCGCCGCCCGGTTGGGGTTCCCCCATCGGTGACAGACGTGCAGATGCGGACTCCGGCACTCTCCGCAGGCCGCGTTCTCCCGCAGATGCAGGTCGACCAGGTGCAGCCCCGTCAGGCCCCCGATCCGCAGGCTCGTGTCGGACAGCCAGGTGACGACCATCCTGTCTCTCGCGGTGTTCACGACCGGCAGCAGCCCCGGGCGTGCCCCGTCCGGCAGCATCTTCGGGTGTCGGCGACGGGTGCCCTGGGGCGGTGCCAGCGGATTAGACGGCACCGAGGTCATCACGTGTCCGAGCAGAGCGCGGTCCCGGTCCACCTGCGTCGGCAACTCACGCACATCCAGAGCAGACCGCAGCTCTGGATTGGTCCCGGACCCGCATTGATGCAGGTAGAAGCCTTTCAAGCACGAGGCTGCCACCTGGAGAGCCGAGGACCCGTACGGGCGCTTCGGCGGTGTCCGCCACGGCTCACCGAAGGGCATCGCCACCCTGGCCCCGACAGCCCCCATGTAGCGCTGCAAGTCCCGCAGTGACACCGCCTCCGTCGCCAGACGCTCGCGTCTCCGCCACCGGAGGTGGTCCACCAGGTAGTACGCGTAGGTCTTCTGCGTGCCCCGCCCCTCGTACGAGCGCAGGAAGCTGTCTGCCTCCTCATCCACGGAGCCGTCGGGCCGCACGATCGTGTACGACCAACCCCCGCCCGCCCGCTGCATCTGCTGTACCCGAAGATCCCCCAGGACCATCCTGCTCCGCACGCTGCCGCCTCCTCGTCCCGTACGCCGAGCAGGCAACCGAGGCGATCAGTAAAGGGACACGGGACGACGCCAACAGCGACCCCAATGAGCGATGCGAACGCCTACAACACGGTCGGTAAAGTCCACGCGGCGCACTCCCAAGCGGGCGGCGGCCTGCTCCGGCCCGAGCGGGGTGTCGGCGGCGACCAGACCCGCCAGGTCCGCCCGCGCGCAGACCTGCGTGACCTGGCCGGGGTGGTGCAGCGTTCCGTCCGGGTTGGCGCTCAGGTCGGCCAGGAGGCCGCGGTCGACGAACCGGCGCACCACAAACGCCGTCACGACCGGCCGCTCGCCGGACGTGGCCGGGTTCGGGGTGCCGAGTGCGTCGGCGATCCGGTCGGCCGCGGCGCTGCCGGAGATGGGCGGGGTGGGCATCGCGGCCCGGATGGCGTCGGCGTCCAGGGCCTCCACGGCGGCCCGGGACCACCGGGAGGCCGACGCATCGGGGGCGGGGATGAGACCGGTGTGGCGGGCCCAACGGAAGGCGGCTACGGGCACCTTCAGCCGTCCCGCGGCCTGGCCCGCGTCGTACTCGGTCCGTCGCATGAGATCACCTCTCGCTCGTCCGCCGGAAGAGGCGGGCATAACATGCTAGAACACAATAAAGGTCGTCAATAAGCCTTTAAAATATGCGGGTTGGGGTATTCCGCTAGACCTCCCCCTCCGTGCGCGAAGGAGGGGCACCGGCCCGGGGTTGCCGGTGTCCCGGACCGGACCGCGGTTGCCGGGGGACAGGCCCGACCGTGATGCCGACCGCGCAGCGCGACCTCGACCGCGGCTCCGGCCGGCGCGTGTCCGGCGTGACACCAAATTCGAACAAGCGATCTAATGCCGGTATGGACGCGATCGACTTCCCCGACGACCTGGTGCAGACGCAAGCCGCCTGGAACGCCACCTACGACGCGCTCGCCGCGCCCCGCCCCCGCGACACCACCGTCCTGCGCCGCCGCCTGCTGCGCCTGTCCGTACGGCTGTGGTGGCACCCCTACTGGCAGACCGCGCCCGCGGTGCCGGTGCTGGCGGCGCGCTGCGAGCTGCGCCGGCTGGCCCGCGCCGACGTGGGAGTCGACGGGTGCTGAATTTCGTGGCGGGTGATGCTCATGTGGCTGGTGCGCAGCATTCGCCGGCCACGCTGGCGCCCGTAGCGGGGACGCATCTGCCCGGCCGCTCCCTGGAGCCGGAGTCCGATACTCCTGCGGGGTGACGCCCGGTCTGAGGCGATATCACCACGCGGGCTGTGACGAGATGGGAGCCCCGTCCTCCGCGGAACGGCGGCAGACCCGCTCGGGGAAGTCGTCCTCGCGGTACAGACAGGCCCCCGCTGCATCGCAGGGCACGACCGGTTGCGCCCGGAACCGCATCTGCCTCGTCCGTGTTGTCGAAAGGGCGGCGGCCTGGTCCCTACCGCAATCGCTGCGCTGCACCCTTCTAGGCTCTCTGTGTCAGAGAGACACGATCCGGTGGAGGGGCAGGGCGTGGCGACTTACAGCACTGACTACTTGAAGCTGCTGCTGGCGGCGGTGGAGCGGTTCGAGGAAGTCTTCGGGCGTTGGATGGAGACCCAAGAGGAGTCGGACCACCTCCAGTCGCGCGGACTGTACCCCACGGTCTGGACCAAAGACGGGCACGCCCAGGCGGTGGTCCGCAGGCTGGAGCTCGACGTTGCGGAGGCGGCGGGGGCTGCTGCGCGGGCGGTCGCGGTCACGGGGGCGAGTATGCACGTCGCCGGGATCGGTGTCGTTGATCCGATCGAGAACTGGTCGCTGATGTCGGCCCCAAAGGCGCTCTTCACTCCCCAGGAAGTCCGCGCTACGGCGGCCAGGGTCCGAGGCCGTCTGAGCATGATGATCAGAGAGACGGAGGAGGAGGCGGAGTCAGCGACGCCAGGGTTCGCCCCGTCCGAGCTCCATGAGGTGATCTGGACGGCGGCGGCCGCGCACTGGACGACCCACCAGTACCGGGTTGCGGTACGAGAGGCGTCGGAGGCACTGACCGTGCACTGGAAGGAACGCCTGAGCCGCAACGACGCGACCGACACCTCGTTCTGGCAGCAGACCCTCTCTGGGGGCGACCCCGAGCCCGGCAAGCCCAAACTCGCCTGGCCCGGCCCGGCGGAGGACCAGACGGCCAAGAGCATGCGCGGCGGTCTGGCACCGTTGGCCGGCGCACTCAACAACCTCGCGACCGGACTGAACCTCACGGTCAGGAATGTCGCGACGCACACTCGAGATGAGCTGACCGAGCAGGAAGGCATGGAGCGGCTGGCCGCCTACAGCTACTTCGCCCGACTACTGGATCAGTGCGAGGTCCGTCGCGCGGAGGAGTCCGAGGGGACGTGAGTCGTTTTCGCCTGCCGACCCGATCTGGAGAGCGGCTGTGGCCCTGTCACCCCTGGCTCCTAGTCTCTCGGCATGACGATGACACCGGCTGAACTCGAGGCGCAGAAGGAAACGCTGGAACTCCTCAACACCGAGGCAGCCTCGCGCCTGACGCGCCAGTCGGAATCGCTGGCGAAGATCGACACCAAGGCGGTGTTCCTGATCGGGTTCGCGGCCACCGCCGCGCAGTTTCTGGCGACGCATAAGCACCACGACGTCCTCGCGTACTGCGCCTTCGCCGCGTACGCGATCTCCCTGCTGGCTGGGGTGCAGACGTTCCGGGTGGCTGAGTACAAGGATCTGGAGCCGCGACACCTGGTCGTCAGCTACACCCGCTTGCCCAAGGAGCTGGCCCTGATCCGGCTCGCCTCATCTCGGGCGTCGCTCTTCGAGGAAAACCAGCGCCGCCACCAGAAGAAGGCCAAGTGTTGGTCTGTGAGCCTCGGGTCACTGATCGTCGGTCTTGTCCTGTCGACTGTCGCACTGCTGCTGCACACTTGAGTCCCATGAGTAATGGACAGAACCAGGGGGCTGGTCAGCCTTCGCCCGCACCCCCCCCCCCCGCCCCCCCCCCCCCCCCGGCGCCACAGCAGGACCTCGTCGACATCTACACCGACCCCGCGCTGATCGGGACCGACAAGAAAAACGACACCAAACCCGTGGAGACCAGGGTGGTGCAGCCGCAAGGGAACACCGAGACCCGCTGAGACATCGCCTGTACAGCGCGGGGGGGGGCCCCCCCCCCGGCGCGGGGGGGCCCCCCCGGGGGGGGGGGGGGGGGGGGGGGGGGGGCGCGCCCGGGGGGGGGGGGGGGGGGGGCCCCGAGCCACCCCGGGGGGTGGCCCCCCCCACCAAACCCCCACCCCCCGGTACACCCCCCCCCCCCCCGGGGGCCCCCCCCCCACCCCCCCCCCCCCCCCCCCCGCGCTGTGACCGGTGGCTGCGGTCGGCCTTCTCAGAGCAGGCGAGTGATGTGCTGCTCCCACCGATACAGCCAGTCGTTATGCCCTTCCTCGCCGGGGGCCGGGACGTTCTGCAGGTCCTCGGGCAGGGTGATCTCTTCAGGCGCGCACGTGCCGTCGTCGAAGTAGCACGCCCACACGATCTCGCGGGCGGCGTTGATGACGACGGCCCCCACGGCGCCGTCCTCGGTGAGAGCGCCTTCGTCCACGGCGGTGCGCCCGGTCTCGATCGCCTTGCTGCTGCTGCGGAGCACTTGGACGGCCCTGCCGTGCGCGCGGCTCTTGCCGGTCAGGAGGTAGAGCGACCAGTGCGTGCCGACCGCCTCCGGCCACCGCTTGCGGGCGGCCTGACGAGTGATCCCCGAGGCTTCGCCCAGGTCCGCGTAGGAGGCGCCTGCCCGGCCCGCGCGAGTGGCGGCATCGACGGCCAGCTCCCGCGCAGTGTCACCGACCTCCGTGGCGACCTCCAGGTACATCAGGTGCACTGCCTTGGCGGCCGCGGAGGTGGGGGCGAGCGCGTTCGGAGTGGCGGGACCCTCCTGCTCGCTGAAGCCGAGGAAACGCATCCGCCTCTTCGTCTCGCGCCACACCAGGTCACGCACCTGCGCGCGGAAGGCGACCCGCTCCTCGATGCCCTCGCTTGCAAGTTCCCACATATCAACCATGCGACAACAATATAGTACGCATAAAAGTTGTGACAACTAAAGTTTCGCAATTGGAGGGGGTGAATCGAGGAACTTCTGGGGTGCGATGCCCGCAGGTCCTGAACTGCGAGCATCGCACTGGAGTGCGGTGCCGCTGCCTCTGTGGATCACCAGTCGTCAGGTGCGCTGCCCACCCACGCGATCGGCCGGCCTTCGCCGTTGCGGCCCCAGTGCGGTTCCTCCATCGAGGTCTCGTGCCCGTCGGGCAGGACGCAGATCCGGCCCCAGCGGCCGTGCTTGCCCGCACAGAGCCCGGCGAGCCCGTCCGCGTCGCCCTCCGCCACGGCCCGGTCGTAGCGGTCCTGGAACGGCTGGAGACGGGCGCTCAGCTCCGTGCCCATCTCCGTCTCCGCCGCCTCCACCCGGGCCCGCGCCTCCCGCACCCCCGGGTCGGACAGCACGGCCGAGATGACGTCCTCCGCCTCCGCAAAGGCCCTGGTGCGGGCGTGCTTCCGCACGGCGTCCTGCACGCGCTGCTCCCCGGCCTCGTGCTCGCCCGTGCTCATCACGCGGCTCCTTCCTCTTGCGCCCACGGCAGCCCGAGACCGGCGAGCGCGGCGAGTTTGTCGGCGGTCAGCTTGGCCCGGCGGGTTTTGCTGTTGCTGAGGAAGACCCCGAGCTTGACCTCCGTCCCGTCCGGCAGCACCTCTACGTGCCCGCGTGAGACCGTCACAGAGCCGGTGCGGGTCTTGTACTGTGCCAGGGCTGCAACGCCCCGCTCGAAGGCGCTCACGGGCGCCGTGGAGGGCTCCTGAGGCTCGATCGGGGCGGGAGCCGCGGGGAGCGGTGTGACGCTGAGCCGCTCCAGGCGCTCGCGCTGCCCGTCCATCAGCCCCTGCCACACCGTGGGCTGGCGCTGCCGGGCCAGCCATCGGCCGATGTCCATGCCGTGGACGGTGACCCCGGATTCCACGTACACGAGGACGCTCTCTTCCGCGGTCATCTCCCGTAGGGCCGCGTAGTTCCGCTGCCATTCGGCCGGCCACGCCGGGTTCCAGTCCTCGTCGATGTCCTTGAGCGCGGTCTCCCAGTCGGGGTGGTCGGCCAGGGCGCCGGGGCGGCGCAGGTTGGACAGCCACTGCCCCACGGGCCGGTCCAGCATGGTCGCGGAGCGGGGCGCGCACAGGGTCCAGTGCTGGTCGTAGTACGCGCGCGCGGCTTCCAGGTTCTCCTGGAACCGCTCATCGGCCAGGGACCAGACCATACCGAGTTTTTCCAGCCGCTGGGCTCGCCGGCCGGTCATCTGCCCGGCCCCGTACGCGCGGCGCTGCTCCGCGATCCACTGCCCGAGCGGGTAGGCGCCTTCCTTGTGTCCGTACGGGACCCGTGCGTGCCCTTCGCGTTCGGTGAAGGTCTTGAGTTTCGCCCAGCCGCGGGCCCAGTCCTGGCGTTCGGTGTCGATCACGTTGAAGGACACCCACTCGGCGACCATCACCGGGTCGCGGGGCGCGGCGAAGCGCAGCAGGAGGCGGGCTTCGTCCTCGCCGTCCTCGGGCGCCGCGCCGATGTACTGGGATGGTGCGACGTCGGCTTTCTGCGGCTCCTGCGGGATCGCGAGCAGCTCGACGGCCTCCTCGTCGTGAGCCCGCAGGCCCTCCAGGACCTGGACCAGGGGCCGGTAGGAGCTGGAGGTGAACATGTCCTCCGGCGTTTCGCCGGGCTTGAGGAAGACCGGCACGATCAGCGTGGCCAGCTTGCCCTGGCCGGGGGTCTGGCGCAGGGCGCGGCCGATGGCCTGGACGATGTCGTGCGCCGCGCCCTTGGGGTCCAGCAGGGCGACGCAGTCCACGGCGCGGATGTCCACGCCCTCGCCCAGGACGCGGCAGTTCGAGAGGACGGCGCGGCGCGCGGTGGTCCCGAACGTTCCCAGCACGCCCCGCCGGTGCTCGGGGACGTGATCGCCGCACAGCCAGTCCGCCCAGATCGTCGCCGGGTAGGTGTGGGGCTGGGCGGCGTGCAGCCGCTTGGCGACTTGGCCCAGGCCTTCCGCGAAGGCGGGGGCCTCCATGGTGCGGTGGTGGTAGGTGATGCACGTCTCAAGGTTGTGCTGCGCCATCGTGTGCAGCAGCGCGGCCTGAAGCGCCCCGAGACGCTGCCCGCGCACCTCTTCGCTGCGCCGGTCCTCGCCCATCAGCCGCTCCGGGGTGACGACCGGGTCTTTCAGCTCCAGGACGATGATCTGATACCGCGCAAGTAGGCCGCGGGAGATTGCTGATGCGAGCGAGAGTTTGTACAGGACGGGCCCGAAGATCCTCTCGTCGTCCATGCTCGCTGCCATCTCCCGCGGCAGCGGGTCGCGCACGCCCTCGGCGATTTCCCGGTTGGGCCGCTCCTGCCAGATCCGCGGCGTCGCCGTCAGGTACAGGCGCCGGCGGGCCGGGATGATGTTCTGGTTGTGGATGTCCGCCCAGGCCTTGCCCATCGAGCCCGACGTGCGGTGCGCCTCGTCGACCACCGCGAGGTCCACCGGGGCCAGCTGCTGCCCGTACGCGCCCTCGAAGGCCTCCGCGAGGACCCCGAGGGAGTGGTAGGTCGCGTAGATGGTCACCGGGCCCTGGCCGTGCCACAGCGCCAGCTGTACCGCGTTCGTGGTCGCGCGGACTTTCAGGCCCCACAGCGCCGGGTCGTCTTCGAGGCCGGCGACCGCGACGGCCGGCCCCGTGTGCCCGGCCGCCCGCCACGCCTGCACTGTCTGCGTCAGCAGATCGAGGGTCGGCACGACCACGAGGACACGGCCCTTGGGCGCAATCCGGCGCGCCGCCGCCGCAGCCATGATCGTTTTCCCCGTGCCGCACGCGGCGTTCACCTGACCCCGCAGGCCGTCGGCGGGGATACCGCCTGGCGGGACGTCGAGTCCGCGCACGATGGCGGCCACGGCTTCGCCCTGGTGGTCACGCAGCTTCAGCGGCATGTGCTCTCCTGCACGGTCGTCATGTCCCTCCCCGGGCGCCATCGGGCGGTGGGAGCGGCGGGAACAGGGCCAACGGGCTACGGTTCGGGTGGATGTACGGGGCCGGCGACTCCTGACCCGATGAAAGCGGCCGGCACCCTCAGTCCGCCCGAAGGCGGGTGGCACGGGTGCCGGCCAACCCAAGACACCGCCCCACGGGGCATGTGCTCAGAGGGCAGCCTACCCCGCACACCCCCGACGGTAGCAAAATCTATACTGGTTTTCTTGACGAGTACGAATGTCCGGATACACCGGACCACAGGAGGCCCCGATGATCCGCGCCGGACGCCAGCACCGCGTGCGCACCCTCGCCGACATCGCCGCACAGCAGGGCATCGCCGTGCAGACCCTCCTCAACTCCCGCCAGCACCAGGCCGAAGGATTCCCCGCCCCGCTCAACGGCACGGGCCGTCCGAAGCTGTACGACGCAGAGCAGGTTGACGCCTACCTGGCCGGCCGCCCCGTTCCGCTCCTGCCCAAGACCGACGACGACGCCGATCTCCTCGACCGCCAGGAGGCCGCCCACCTGCGCGGGATGACACCGAAGCAGTGGGACACCCGCAAGACGGACCCCGTCGTACACGAGCACCTGGTCCTCGCCGGCGGCGTGGAGCACTGGCCCCGCGCCGTCGTACGCGACCACTGATGCGAGCGAGAGTTTGTACAGGACGGGCCCGAAGATCCTCTCGTCGTCCATGCTCGCTGCCATCTCCCGCGGCAG
>NZ_JAIUKE010000365.1 GCF_020176795.1 Streptomyces sp. 8L | reverse complement strand
CGTAGGGGCGCACGGGGGTGGTTAGCCCGCGGCCCCGGCCCCGGCGCCCGTCCCGGCGCGTGAGGCAGGCTTCGCGGGAGGGCCGGTGGGCGCGGGCGCGCCCGCGCCGGGTGGTCCTTCGCAGGCCGCCCGGGGCGTCGCCCCACCGCCGCCGAGCGTGCCGCCCGTTCCGCCGGCCCCGCCGCTGCCCGCGTACGCGCCCCCGGTCGCGCCACCCGCGGGCGATCCCCGGGCGCCCGCCGCCCTGCCGCACGCCGTCGCGGCGTCCCTCTCCGACACGGGCAGCTTCCACTTGCCGCCGCCTGTGCCCACCGCGCCGTCCGCGCCGCCCGCCGTCCAGCCGGACACGGCCACCCGCAGCGCGCAGCAGCCGCTCGCGGCCCGCGCGCCGGCGCGCGCCCCCGCGGCGGCGCGACGGCCGGGACCGCCCGTGGCGGTGGCCGTCCCGGTGCTGCTGCTCGCGTTCCTCTGCTTCGCCGTGGGGGTCTGGGCGCTCAGCGGGTCCTGACGGCGCGGCGCCGCGCGGCCAGCGTCCACCCGGCGAGCCCGAGGACGAGCACCGTACCCGCGCCGATGCCGGCGTACCCGACCAGGCGTCTCGTGCCCGGGTCGAAGGCCCTGTCTCCTCCGCCCGAGCGGGCCGGCGTCCCCGTCCCGCCGGCCGCCGGGTGACCGCCCTGCGTGGTGAACGGCCCGGGCGGGCCCGCGTAGGCGGGTGCGGCGCCGGGCTTCCCGGTCACGTCGAGGCGCAGCGTGATCCCGTACGGCCTGTCCCCGTACGCGGAGCCGACCTTCGGGTTCAGGCTGACCCGCACGTAGTACCAGCCCGCGAAGCGCATGTCGCGCACGCCGGAGCGGTAGGAGAAGCGGTTCTGGTAGGCCACGGGCGGCAACGGGTCGAGCGAGGTCGTCTTCTGCTGTCCGTCGTACAGCGGCGCGTTCGCGCTCTCCACGAACCCGAGGGCGGGGTTGAACAGCGACACCGCGAGCGCGCCGTCCACCAGCCCGAGCCCGCCGCGTCCGCCGGCCGAGGGCAGCGGCCCCGGCGCGCTCGCCAGGTCCACGCTGCCGAAGAGCTGCTGCCCCCAGTCCACCGGCACGCGGTAGAACAGCGTCTGCCCGGGCCTGATCCACGCCGTGTACGTGCCGCTCGCGCCGAGTGGCCCCGCGTCGTAGAAGCCCGTGCCGCCCTGCGCCTGCTCGGGGGCCCCGGTCCCCGGGGCGGGGGACGCGCTCGGCCAGCTCTCCGGCGGGGCCGTCGGACCCGCCTTCGTCAGCCCGGGTTCCGACACGTGCCGCAGTTCGAGGCCCCACGGGTCGGGCGACGAGGACGAGTCCCCGTCGCGCCGCACGACGACGTAGTAGGGGCCGGCCCCCGTGCAGGTGGAGGAGGGGCCGCCGACGGTGCGGTACGCGTACGCCGCCAGCGGTCTCGGGAAGTCGGTCGAGACGCCGAACTCCGACTGGTTCGAGCTGCACTCGCGGCCGTTCCTGTCCTGGAGGCTCACTTCGAGCTTGTCGCCGTACGCCACCTTCGTGCCCGGCTTCGGGACGGCGACGGCGGAGACGTACGCGCTGCTCGTGGCGTCCAGGTCGACACGGTAGTGGAGGGTGGAGTCCGGCTTGATCGTGTCGCGGTACGTGGCACCGGCGGCGAGCACGGGAGCGCCCGCGGTGCTCGCGGCGCCCGCCACGTTCCGGGCATCCGGGTCGAACGCGTACGGAGAGGACGCGGCCGACGGGGACGGGGACGCGGACGCGGATTCGGCGGGCGCCGCGGCCGTCGCCGCGACCAGCAGTCCGAGGACGCACAGCACGGCACCGGTGGCGGACCGCGCATCCCACGGCCGCCCCCCCCCCGGCCGTACGCCGCCTGTCCGTACGCCCCGAGCGCTCAGGACGGCCTGCCCGCTGCTTGCACCCCCCGCGCTCCGTACGCCCCGTGCGCTGTGAAGGAATTGACGACACGTCACACTGTTCCCCCTGCTGGTGGCTGGTGCCCGGTCCATCCTGCCCCGCCCGCCGTTCCCTGTCAGCGTCAGCGTCCCAGAGCCCGCTCGGGCCCGGTCCCGGCCCGGTCCCAGCCGGGTCCGCGCAGCACGAAGCCCCGGTCGCTTCGCGCGGCCGGGGCTCGTTCTTCAGGACTGTGTGGAGTTGCGTGCCTCAGGCGTCGGCTCCGGAAGACGGCACGGAGTCGGTCGCCTCCGTCCACAGATCCTGCTCGGCGCGATCCGCCTGGATCTGGCGGTACACGAGGAACCCGCCGATGGCGGCCAGTGCGACCAGGAGAAGCTTCTTCACCGCGCGACCTCGTCTTTCATTGACGTAGGGGACGTTCTCTTGCCGACTATACACACCGGCTGATACCGATCAGTGACCTGCTGGCGCACCGGACACCGGGCCCTTCGTCCCCCTTCGGCCCCGCCTTCCACCGCGCCTCGCGGGCCGTCTCGGACACCGTCTCCCACGCCGCCTCCGACGGCGCCCCCCGCCGGTTCCCTGACCGTATTCCACGCGCCGCGCGCACCGGACATCCGCAGCCCTGACACACATCACGCATAGGTCACCGAGCAAGGGGCACGCGGACCGTACGCAAAAAGCGCGAGCCCTTATCGGTCGGTGCGTCACACGTATCACTCTCTGTGCCGCGCATACGGATCGCACAGCGCGTGCCGGCACGGCGCGCACACATTTTCGCGACGCTACGGACAGGACCATGACGAATTCCGAGAGCGACAGCAGCCGGAACCGGAGTGACAGCAAACGGAAACGCATCGCGGCCCCCGAAGCGATGCGCCGCGCGGCAGAACAACTCTCCGGGCTGCTCGGCAGCGAACCGGATTCCGTGTCCGCCATCAAGAAGACGGACGACGGATGGACCGCGGCGGTCGAGGTCGTCGAGATCGAGCGGATTCCGGACACATCGAGTGTCATGGCGTCCTACCGCGTCGATCTGGACGGCGAGGGTGAACTGACCGGTTACGAAAGGGTTCAACGCTATCCGCGAGGCAGGGTCGACTGAGCCGCAGCGTTACATGGCCGCCGCCCCTTTTTCCACGTGCGGTCGCAGATGATGTACGCGCTGCACGCGACGTACGCGATTCCGGACGCGTCGGCGGAGACGTGGCAAACGCCTCGGCGAAGTACTCGAACGACTAGGAAGACGCCTCCGCGAACAACTCAGCAGAGAAAGGAAGAAGCGCGTGAGCATAGTGCAGCAATCCAACGCTCCCACCAGCGGGAGTGGTTCGGGCAATCTCTACGACGTCCTTGAACTGATCCTGGACCGCGGCCTCGTCATCGACGCCTTCGTCCGGGTCTCCCTGGTCGGCATCGAGATACTCAAGATCGATGTCCGTGTCGTCGTCGCGAGCGTGGACACCTATCTGCGCTTCGCCGAGGCGTGCAACAGGCTCGACCTGGAGTCCGGCCGCAACAAGCCCTCCGGGCTCACCGACCTCGTCGGGAACACCGTGGAGAGCGGAGCCAAAGGAAAAAGCAAAGGAGCGCTGACGGGAGCCGTGGAGGCGATCACCGACTCGCTCCAGAGCAGCGGTGACGACGACCGCGAGCGCGAACACGAGCGCGGCAGCAAGACGAGTTCGGCCGGCAGCCGCCGTACGACCCGCCGCCGGGAGGAGTAGTCCGTGTCCACGTACGTATACGCGATCACCGCGTCCGACCACCCCGTGCGGCTCGACGGGCTGAACGGGGTCGGCGAGCCCGCGTCGAAGATGCGCACCGTGCGGACCGAGGGGCTGACGGCCGTCGTCAGCGACGCGCCCGAGGACCTGCGGGCCAAGCGCAGGGACGTCGCCGCGCACCAGGCCGTACTGGAACGCCTGATGGCGGACGGCGCCGTGCTGCCCATGCGGTTCGGCCTGGTGGGCCCCGACGACGAGCAGGTGGCGGCGGCGCTCGACGGCAACCGCGCGAGCTACGAGGAGCGGCTCGCCGAGCTCGACGACTGCCTCGAATTCAATCTGAAGGTCTCGCGCGACGAGGACGATCTGCTGAGGGAGATCGTCCGGGAATCCGACGAGATCCAGGAGCTCAATGAGCTCACCCGCCAGAATCCGGACGCGCACAACGAGAAGGTGCGCCTCGGTGAGCTGATCACCGCGGAGGTCAAGGCCCGCCAGGAGCGCGACGCGCGGGAGATCACGGACCGGCTCGCCCCCGCCGCGCTGAACACCTCGGTCGGCGACGCGACGCAGGAAACCCTTCTGAATGTCTCGTTCCTCGTCAAGCGCGAGAAAGCAGCCGCTTTCTCCCAGGCCGTGCACGAGGAAGCGGGTCTGCACAGCGAGGCTTACACGATCCGGTTGAACGGTCCGCTTCCGCCGTACAGCTTCGTCTGACTACACGCTGTCCGACAAGACGCTGTCCGACTACACGCAGTTTCACCCGGCTACGCACGGCGCGCCCCGGAGCACGTCGGAGACGACCGGATGCATATGCGGGCGAAACCGTGGCAGGCGAAAGAAAAGACCGGAGAGAGCGGCCGGAGAGCGTGAGCGGTACACGCGGCGCCCCGGCCCGCCCGAGCCCTTTCCGGACAGGTCCGGCCGGCCCACCGCTCCGCCCCCGAGTGCACCGGAAGCCAAGGCCGCGGCCATAGCCACATCAGTGGCCATAGCCATAGCCACATCAAAGGCCGCAGCCGCGAAGGCAACGTGCGATCGGAAGCGACAGCCCTACGCGAGGGAAGGGAGAACGGAATTCATGGGACTCATCACACAGATCCTGACTCTCCCGGTCGCCCCGGTCCGCGGATTCACCTGGGTACTCGGACATGTGATGACCGCGGCGGAGCAGGAGTACTACGACCCCGGCCCGGTCCGCGGTCAATTGGCTGCGCTTGAGCAGGAGCTCCTCGCCGGCCGGATCTCGGAAGAGGAATTCGACCGGCGCGAGGACGAACTGCTCGACCAGCTGGAATTCATCCAACAAGAGCGCAGGCGACTCGGTCTTGATTCCTGACGCCGGACGGTCTCACTCATGGGGAGAACGAGGTGCGCGACAGATGACCAACACCAATTCGAAGATAGGGATGGCCCTCGTAGGGGGCTATCTGCTGGGACGTACGAAGAAGGCCAAGATGGCCATCGGCCTGGGGATGTTCCTGGCCGGCAAGAAGCTCAACCTCGACCCCAAGCAGCTGGGGTCCATGCTCGGCAACTCGCAGCTGCTCGGCGGTCTGAACGAGCAGGTGCGCAAGGAACTGCTCGAGACCACCAAGACGGCGGCGACCTCCGCGCTCACCAAGCGTATCGGCGGCTTCGCCGACTCCCTCCACGAGCGCACCCTGGACCTCGAAGGCGCTGACGACGACCGGGACGCGGGTGACGACCGCGACGCCGACGACGACCGCGACGCCCGTGACACGGACGACGACCACGACGAGGACGACCGGGACACCCGTAACGCCGAGGACGCCGACCGCGGCGCCGACGACAGCGCCGACGACGAGTCGGCTCCCGCGTCGCGGCAGGGCTCGCGCAGGTCCGCGGGCAGTGCCTCGAAGAGCGCGAAGAAGTCCACGCCGGGCAAGGTCTCGACCCCGCGCAAGACCGCGTCGAGCACCCGTACCCAGGTGTCGGGCAGTGCGCGGAAGACGGCTTCCGGCGGGGCGCGCAAGGCGGGGCCCGCGGCCTCGTCCACCCGTAAGAAGGCCACGTCGGGAGCGCGCAAGAGCACCTCCTCGGCGCGCAGGACCGCCTCGGGAACGACCCGGAAGGCCGGTAACCGGGAAGGCGGCGGCAATGGCTGACTCGACACTCGGCGACCTCCGCAAGGAGATCTCGGAAAGCCCCGCGGCGGACCGGCTGAAGGAAGAGCTGCGGAACTACGTGATGGCCAAGGCCACCCACACGGTGACGAACCTCGGCCAGCGGCTCGGCGAGGGCGCGGGCAAGCTCGCCGACCCCGCCGGCGGGCTCGCGGGCAGCCTGGCGAAGGGCGGACAGGCCCTCACGGAGGGCGGGTCCCCGGCCGACGCGATCAAGGCCGTTGGCAAGGACCAGCTGAAGAACACCCTGAAGGACAAGGTCAAGGGAGTGTTCGGCAAGGGCCGCAAGGGCGGCGGCGGCAAGTCCAAGTCCGTCACCATCAGCGAGGACATCGACGTCGGTGTGCCGGTGCGGGTGGCCTACGACCAGTGGACGCAGTTCCAGGAGTTCTCCACGTTCGCCAAGGGCGTGGTCAGCGTGGAGAAGGGCGACGACACCTCCAGCAACTGGAAGGTGAAGGTCGCCAAGTCCACGCGGAGCTGGAAGGCGAACGTCACCGAGCAGGTCCCCGACGAGCGCATCACGTGGACCACAGAGGGCGCCAAGGGGACCGTGAAGGGCGTCGTCACCTTCCACCCGATCACCGACAACCTCACGCGGGTGCTCATGGTCCTTGAGTACTTCCCGAAGGGGCTGTTCGAGAAGACCGGCAACATCTGGCGCGCGCAGGGCAGGCGGGCACGGCTCGATCTGAAGCTGTACCGCAAGTTCATCATGATGCGCGGCGAGGCCACCGACTCCTGGCGCGGCGAGATCCGCGACGGCGAGGTCGTGATGGACCACGACGAGGCGATGGAGCGCGAACAGGAGGAGCAGGAAGAGCAGGAGGAGCAAGAGGCGCAGGAGCAGGACACCGGAGACGGCCAGGAAGGCTCCGACGGCGCGGAAGGCCCCGAGGATTCGGAGGACGACGAGGCCTCGGAGGGCCCAGAAGACGCCGAGGGCTCCGAAGCCGACGAGGACGCCGAGGACGCCGGCGAGGACGACCGGTTCGAGGACGCCGAGGACGACGACCGCGCCTACGAGGACGAAGCCGACGACGAGGCCGAGGCCGAGGCCGAGGCCGACGACGTGGAGGCGGACGAGGCCGACGACGAGGCCGATCGGTACGACGACGAGGTGGACGAGCCAGAGGCGGACGAGGCCGACGACGACCGCGAGTACGCGGACGCGGGCCGCGCCGGCCGCCGGTGATGTGCCCGACGCGGCAGGGCCAGGTGACGTCGGTGGCCCCGGCGGCACCGGGCCCTGCTCGCCGCACAGGACCAGGCACGGGGACAGGCGCGGGAATCGCGACAGACACAGGCACAGGCACCGCGACAGGCACAGGCACAGAGATCAGGGCAGAACCCGGGGCAGGGACAGGGGTGAACTGACGTGTCCGACTCACTGGCAGGCCGCATGGGCGGCTCTCCTGTCGGGACCCCCTACGGGTCTCCGGCGCAGGGGAGTTCCGCCAACCTCGCGGACATCCTGGAGCGCGTCCTCGACAAGGGCGTGGTGATCGCGGGCGACATCCAGATCAACCTGCTCGACATCGAGCTGCTGACCATCAAACTGCGGCTGCTCGTCGCCTCCGTCGACAAGGCGAAGGAAATGGGCATCGACTGGTGGGAGCACGACCCGTCGCTGTCGTCCCGAGCCAGGGACGAGGGCCCGGGGCGCCAGATGTCGGCGGGGCACCGGGGCGGGCGCGCGCAGGCCGCCGTACCGGGTCCCGGCGGCGAGGAGCAGTCGGACGAGATCGCCCGGCTGCGTGCCGAGGTCGCGGAACTGCGTGCCGCCGCGGGGGGCGCGGCCCTGCCCCGGGGACGCGGCACCGAGGGCGGCGACCGGGCGCCGCAGCGCGAACCGGCCGGCGGCCGGGAGGCGGACCGGGAGCCTCGGACGGATTCGGTCCCGGAACCGGAGCGACCGCGCAAGCGCCCGCGCCCGCGCCGCGACACCGGAGACGATTCGAACCGTACGGAGCGTACGGAGCGTACGAGCCGTTCGGAGCGTGCGGACGGCGGAGCGCGCCGGGCCGGGCACGCTCCCGAGCAGGAGGACGGAGAGGAGCGCTGATGGCGGACGCCGACACCGTCACGTACCTGTACGCCGTGTGCCGTGCGGACGCCCCCGAGCCGCCGGCCGTGCCGTCCGCGCCGCCGCTGCGGCTCGTACGGGACGGCGGGCTCGCCGCGGTCGTGGCGTCCGTGCCCGCGGACGCGTTCGGCACGCGGGGACTTGAGGCGCGCCTGAACGACCTGGAACAGCTGGAGGCCCTCGCCCGCGCGCACAATGCCGTGGTGGACGCCGTTCATGCCCGTACGACGGTCCTGCCGATGCGGCTCGCCACCGTCCACCTGGACGACGCGCGCACGGCCGGTGTCCTGCGCGCGGGCGCCGAGGACTTCGGCCGACTCCTCGACTGGCTCGAAGGCCATGAGGAGTTGGGCGTCAAGGTCTACGCGACGCCGCAGCCGGCCGCGTCCGGCTCGGACTCCGGCACGGCGGGGGCGGGCGCGGCCGGGGACGAGAGCCCGGGCCGCGCGTACCTGCGCAGGCGCCAGGCGCAGCGCCGCAGCCACCGGGACGCGTACCGTACGGCCGGTGAGGTCGCGGCCCGGCTGCCGCAGGCGGTGTCCGCCCTCGCGCGGGCCCGCGCAGCGCACCGTCCCCAACAGGGCGAACTCGCCTCGCGAGTGGGCGAGAACATCGCCAACGAGGCCTACCTCGTGGCCCGGGACGATGTCGCGGAGTTCCGCGCCGCGGTCGCGTCGCTCGCGGCGGGCGTGCCGGGGGTGCACGTCGAGGTGACGGGCCCTTGGGCGCCGTACTCGTTCACGGCGCACTCGCGGACAGAGGAGGCGAGCGCCTCGTGACCGGCACACTGCCGGAGGTGCCCGGCGCGCCGGGCGCGGGGGCGCGGGGCTTCGAGGAGGAGGCGCTCGCGGGGCGCGAGATCGCGCTCATCGACCTGCTGGACCGGCTGCTCAACGGCGGCGCGGTCCTCACGGGCGACCTCGTGCTGTCGATCGCGGACGTCGACCTCGTCCACATCAACCTGCGCGCCGTGATCCGCTCGATCACCGGCGACGAACCGGCCCCCTGGGTGCGTGAACCATGAACGTGAACGACGACTTCGCGTCCGTCGCACAGGCGGCGGCCCGCGCCTTCGACCTCGCACCCGCGCCCCCGGGCGAGGACCGGGCGCCCGGTGCGGACGGGCCGGCGGGGCAGGAGCCCGGCGCGCGCGGCAAGGACGTGGCGCAACGGCTACGCACCGACCCCGAGACGGTGGAACGCGACCTGATCAAGCTGGTCCTGACGATCGTCGAGCTGCTGCGGCAGCTGATGGAGCGGACGGCGCTGCACCGCGTGGACCAGGGCGACCTGGACGAGAACCAGGAGGAGCGCATCGGTATGACGCTCATGATCCTGGAGGACCGGATGAGCGAGCTGTGCGAACGCTACGGGCTGACGATGGACGACCTGAACCTGGACCTCGGCCCGCTCGGGTCCCTGCTGCCGCACGGCCAGGACAGCTGAAAGCCGTGGGGCCCCTTACCCCTGGTAGGCCATCTCGCCTGGTTTCCCGCCGAGTTGTGCGGCAACACGCACACCATGACGACAGAAGAGAACAAGACGGGCAAGGGGACACGAACCGGCAGCGCCAACGGCACCGCGGCGCGCCGGACGGTTCAGGGCGCTGCGGGCCGCGCGAAGGAGGAGAGCGCGGGCTCGGCCCAGCGGGCCAAGGACTCCGCGACCGCCGCGGAGAAGGCCGCGGCGACGGGCACCACGGCGCTGGGCGCGGCGGCCTCGCACGCGGGCCGGTCCGCCGCCGCGGGCCTCGACTCCGGCCGCAAGGCGGCGGCTTCGCTCGGTACGAGCGTCACGTCGGGCGCCACGCTCGCGTGGACGGCCGTGAAGGATCGCAAGAGGATCGCGGCGGGCGCCGGCGCCGGTTTCGTCGGCCTGATGGGCGCGGCGTTCGCGGCCGGCAGGGCTACCGCGAAGTCGCACACGAAGGGCGGCCCCCTGACCCGCCTGACAAGCGGGCGCATCTGACCGTGCCACGGTCCGCGACCGGGCCGCCGAACAACACCCCACCCAGAGGGCCGGACGAGCCAACACCCGCCCGGCCCTCCGGCATGCCCCCTGCCCCGCCGTCGCACGCGGCCTTCGCTGCGGCGCGGCCGTACGCGGGAGGACAGGCCGTTGGCGCCGGAGTCGGACATGGTGAAGCCCATGGACGGCGGTGGGGTGGATCTCGGTTCGAACGACGGACCTGCACCGGCCCGCACGGTGCTCAGAGAAGCAGCGGGTCACCAATCCGTGTATGGCGCCCGGGGCCGGCAGCTCATCCCCACGGGCAGCGCCACGCGTGCCTCAAAGGCCCTTAGCCGCGTGGGAAGGACCGAGTCCGCATCCACGCAGCGGCACGTGCCGGGGCTGCGGCAGCTGGTGCACAGCGTGCCCGAAGGCGACACAGTCCTTGACCGGTGTGCGGGCCCCGGCACGAGCGGCGTCGCGGCTTGTCGACACCGAGGTCTCTGGCTGAATACGCGGCCGCTCGCGAGCGGCTCACCACGACGACCGACGCCCTCGGCGCGTCGCCTCTGACGCCTGTGACCTGCGTGTTTGCCCGATACGAGAACTCTGAAGCTCAAGATAATTCGGAATCAGGGCCAGTTTTAATCGGGACCAGTTTCAAGGAAGCGATCCGGTTCAAAACTGGTATGTTTTATGTGTCATCAAGTCAGCTTGATGACACACGAGAGAGGGCCCGCCACCGGCGGCTACCGGCGACAGGCCCATCCCGCAGTTCACGAGCCCGGTCGTCCTGCTGAGGACCGGGCTCGCTGCGCATGCGCAGCATCCCCCGACCGGGTCGTGCATGGGTCGCTCAGTGCTGAGCGAACTGCTCCATGAGGGCGATGGCCGCGATCACGAAGCTTCCGCAGCCGAGTACGACCTGCCACCTCTCGGGGCTGGTCCACGGCTTTCGCGGGCCACGCGACTTCAGCATCTCCCTCACCTCACCTTCTCCCATGTCCAGGCGCCGATCGGCGCCTGGTGGGCGTGATGAGCTCCACCCCCGTAGAGCAACGCTGGGGAGGAAGCGAGGTGTTGTTATCTTACGGGCACCACAACGCGTGGGCGGCAGCAATGACCCGTGAGCCACATGTAGCTGGCCCTCCTCGCGTCCTCCCGCTGATGAGTCGTCATTCGCCTGCCAAGTCCCGCGTGCCCGGACGCAGACGACAGAAGGCCCGCCCTAGGTGGGCCTTCTGTCGTTCCCCTCCCGGCCCCGAGCCCGCCGTGTCACGATGCCCTTCTACCAAGGGGGGTAGCTCATGCTCGAAGTGAAGGGCACCGGCGGGCAGATCCAGTTCGACGGCGAGTACGTCACCATCCTGCGCAAGGGTTTCCTGGCAAGGGCCACCGTCGGCAAGGGCGAGAAGCGGCTCCACATCTCGCAGATCAGCGCCGTGCAGTGGAAGCCCGCCGGTCCGCTCGTCAACGGCTTCATCCAGTTCAGCGTCCCGGGTGGCAACGAACGGCGGAGTGCCTTCGGCAGCCAGTCCAAGAGCGCCGCGAACGACGAGAACAGCGTCGTCTTCACCAGGCAGCAGCAACCGCCGTTCGAGGAGCTGCGCGCGGCGCTGGACAAGGCGATCGCGCAACAGCACACCGCACCGGCGGCCGTCGCAGCCGCCGCGCCCGCGTCGATGGCCGACGAGCTGACGAAGCTTGCCGGGCTCCGCGACGCCGGCGTCATCACCCCGGACGACTTCGAGGCGGGGAAGCGCAAGCTCCTCGGCCTCTGAGCCGCTGCCGGCCAGGCCCGGCCGACGGCTCCTCGGCCGGGCCTCGGGACGCCCGGAGGTGACCGTGGCCAAGGCAGGCCCGATCACCGAGGAGGAGCGGCACGTCGTCCGCCAGCTGGACGGTGAAGGCTGGACGCGACACGTGATGGCCCGGCATTCGCACCGCTCCGGCCGGACCGTCAGCAACATCGTCGCCGCCCTGGGCCCAGTTTCGAACGATCGCGATGGCCACGGCAGCGACCGGGGCCCGCTGCACAGATCTCGCCGCGCGACACGGGGAATCCGCAACGTCGGTCAATCGGCGGGTTTCCTTGGCTGGCGGTCCGTTGCTGTCCGGCGTTGATCGCCGTTGTCCGCGCCTGTTGGTGTCGGCTGCTGGTGTCAGAGTCCCACGGGCGGCTTGACATCAGGCGCCTATGCGCTCGTGAGGTCTACCCACACCCATGGTGCGTGGTGCCAGGAACGCAATTCCGCCACGATCAACTCCACCGTCGATCCCACCGCCGGTAGAGCGTCGGCTATTCGCCCGACTCCCAGCTCACTGCCACGGCGGATGACGTCGAGCGACGCGCCAACCGGCTCGTAGCCGTTGATCTCCGCCGTCAGGCCCCAAGGTTGGTGGCTGGTGATGGTTGCTTGGACGCGGTCACCTGCGTGGATATCTCTGAGCGGACGCCTCGGTTCGTCGGGCATGGGCCCATGGAACACCCAGCATGCTTGCTGGGTCTATCCACAGTCGGCTCTTCCGGAAGTGGTGCGGCCAGCCTTCCACCTGGGCCCGCCCTTCGGCGCACCTCTGCGACCTGCGCTGATGCTGTTGGCCTCTGTCGTCGTTTGTCAACGCTGCTCTGCCTCGCACGGCCCCAGGACGGCCCGGCTCCTCATCGACTCGTTCCGCCTCGGGCAGGTTGCCATCTTCGGGGTTCTCGCCGGAAGCGGTCCCCGGTCCTGGGCAAGGTGGTGCCGCGTCGTCCCCGTTTGCTCGCCGGTATTGGTCCGGTTCGGCGCCGCGGGGTGGTTGGTGGCAGGTGGAGACGGGGTGTCGGGTGGTGGGGATGCTGCTCTCGGAGTCCGGGGGCGTTGTTGGCAGGGGAAAGCGTGAAGCGGGGCACCCTGCGGCTACCTGTGGTGGCGCGGGGCCGGGGCCGGGCGGTGCGGGCCGGAGGCACGAGCGGCGCCCGAGTCCGCGCCGGTCCGCGTGGCGGGCCGGCGGGGTGTGCTCCGTAGCGGCGGCGCACCCGGAGCGGATTGGCCCGCCCGCCGGATGCCCGCCCGGGCAAGAGCCCCCACCGCGCCCGAACACCCACGCCTCGCGAAGGCCAACCACCGCCCCGCAGACGGCCCGTGAGCGGCTCCGGGTCCATCGCTGCCACTCGGGAGCTCCCGCGCTCTCACGCACTTCCCGTGGGCTCTGGGCGTCGTGTGCCGCGCGCTGGTGGAAGACGCTCGGGCCAGGGCCGTACGGCAGCTCGTGGAGCCAGGCAAAGGGCGTGAACGCGTCGCAGCCGAGTTGGAGCGGCTGGACACTCTTCTCCGCCCCTGGTCCTCAAAGCCATCAGGGCCGGCGCCCCCACCCGCCC
>NZ_JAIUKE010000364.1:9194-13288 GCF_020176795.1 Streptomyces sp. 8L | reverse complement strand
CTCCTCGGGGGCCCGGGGCACAGGGCCCGGGGCCCGGGGCGGCCCCGCTTCCGCCGGGCGGTGGTCAGTCCGCCGTGCCGGCCGACTCGTAGACGTACAGCTCGTGCACGGACAGGTAGGTGCCCGCGGGCTTGGTGACGACGACCTTGAAGTAGCGCGCGGCGACGGGGTCGAGCGTCAGGGTCAGTACGCCGCCGGAGGCGTACGGGCTCGTGTCGGCGAGGCTCAGCGCCGTCGTGTACGCGGTGTTGTCCAGGGAGACCTGGACGTCGAGGCCGCTTGGGATGTCCCCGGGCGAGGTGGAGGTGTCCCACACGATCCGGCTGAGGGTGTGGGTGGCGCCGAGGTCGAGACCGTAGAAGAAACCGGCCTGTTGGAGCGCGTCGCTGGACCAGCGGGTGCCGGGGTCGCGGTCGTAGCCGCTCGCCGGGTCGCCGGTCGCCGGGTTGGTGAATCCCTTCCATCCGTCGGTGGGCAGCTCGCCGGAGCCCGCGCCCGCGGTGAACCCACCGCCGAGCGCGGCGGCGAGCAGCGCGGCGAGCCCGGCCTGCGCGGGCAGCGCCGTCCCGGTCGCCCACAGCAGCTGGTCCACCACGATCCGGCCCTTGCCCGACGTGGTCTCCCACACCACGGGGGCCGGCGTATGGCCGCGTGCGCTCTCCTCGGCCCTGCCGTACTTGGTCTGCTCGGTGCCCGCCTTGAAGTAACCCCAGCTGACGGGGCGGGTGGTGAGCGCGGCCCGTCCGCCGCGCACCTGGAGCGCCGCGGTGACCAGCGCGGGCCCGGCGGCCGGCCATTCGAGGTCGGCGTTGCTGATGCCGCCGGTCAGCGGCGAGTCGCCGGTGGTGACCGCGCCGTGCTGGTGGTCGGCGTCCAGTGCCGCCAGCGCCGTCCCGGGTGGCAGCAGGGCGGCGGCCTTCGGCAGGGTCGCCGCGGTGGCGCCGTTGATCCAGAGGGTGCCGCCCGCCGCGACCCAGGCGCGGACCAGGGCGGTGCGGGCGGCGAACGAGTCGAGGGCCGGGCCCCCGGGCGCACCGGCGTCGACGAGCAGGACGTCCACGTCGTCGAGCGCGCCGTCGTCCAGCGCCGTGAGCCGCTTCGGATCGAGGGACGCGGCACGCAGGGTGGCGACCACCTTGCCCGGTGTGCCCTTGGCATCCGCGTCGTCCGCGAGGACCGCGACGCGGCCGGTGGCGGCGGGCGGTGTGGCGAGGTGGCGCAGGATGCCCCGCAGCAGCAGGTCCGCGACCGGTTCGGCACCGCGTGCGGCGATCACGGGGTACTGGCACAGCAGGTACGCGCCCTTGCCGTACCGGGCCTCCGCGAGCGCGGAACCGCCGAGGCCAGGGCCCGCGTCGGCCAGGGAGAGCAGACTCCCGAGGCGGGGCTTGAGCAGCAGCGTGCTGACGACGACCTCCTGGTCCGTCTGCCACCAGCGCAGGTCGTGGGCGCGCAGCCCGGCCAGGACCGGGTGGTGCGGCGCGCAGACATGGGTGACGGTCGCCGGGGTGCCGGTGGTGAACAGCGGCCAGGGCAGCACCTGGGGCACATGGTCCTGGGCGAGGACGAGGACCCGGCCGCCCGCCTCGGCGAACGCGGTCACCCGCTTCTGCTCGTCCGCGTCGGCCGTGTGGTTGCCGCCCTCCGCCAGGACCAGCACCTCGGCGGCGGGATCGGGAAGTGTCCCGAGGTCCGTGAGGACGCGCGCGCTCACACCGAGCGCGGTGAGCGCGTCGGTGGTGGCGGTCGAGCCCGGGGCCTCGAGGACGGCCGCCCTGAGGCCGCCCGGTACGCCGGACGTCGCCGCGGGCTTCGGGTAGAGGGTGAGGGTGGCCGTGTCCGTGAACACGGTCCTGCCCGCCCGCCGGACGCTGATCTGCCAGGCCGCGTCGGTCGCCTGCGCCACCTTCGGCAGGGCGAGGGCGGCGGTCAGCTCCGCCTTGCCCGCGCCGGGGACGGTGGGGGACGCCGAGCCGGAACGGCTCCCCGCGCCCGGCACGTCCAGTGACCAGGAGACGGTCACCTTCGCGTCGGCCGCGTCGTCGTTGTAGACCGCGACCTTTTTGGACAACGTTGTCGCACTCCAGTAGTGCGTCCGGTAGTCCAGGGCGTAGGCGCCGAGCGGCCGGAAGGCGCGGGCCACGGCGTCGTGGATCGGGTTCGGTGTGTACGCGGGAAGGCCCGTGGCGAAGCCGGGGTTGAGGGTCGCCGCCCAGCGGCCCACGCGCTCGAGCCGGGGGCCCGACCCGCTCGGGTCCGGCTTCGGCACGGACGTACCGTCGAACGGGAGTGGGCGCATGCCGTACCAGACGGTGTTCCAGGGCGATACGCCGGTGATCCCCGCGTACCTGAAGCCCTCGATCTGCGCGCGGACCGCGAGCGCGTGCGCCGACCAGAAGCCCTCGAGGTCCGCGTAGGCGGCCGGGCCGCCGAGCGCGCTCACGTCGGACGGGTCGGCGTAGTACATGGCGCTGAACTCGCCGATGAGGAACGGCTTCTGGCGGTCCCACTCCGACTCCGACGAACCGCCGACGGCGAACACGCGGCCCGACTCGGGCACCGCCGTGTTCTTGGTGGTCATCTCCAGCGGGTAGTGGGTGCTCTTGAAGTCGCCCGCGCCCTCCGGGTCCTGGTCGCCCTCGAAGTAGACGGGCCTGGTGGCGTCCTGGGCGAGTACGACGGGCTTGAGCGCGGCGACCCGGTGCGCGTAGCTCTGCCCGAAGGCGGCGAGCATCTCGTTCTCCGCGCTCCAGGCGATGACCGAGGGGTGGTTGCGGTCGCGCACGGTGCGCGCGGTGAGGTGGGTCGCGCAGTTGGCCCAGAAGTCGTCCGCGCCCATGGCGTAGTTGCCCGACGAGCCGTAGATGCCGGACTCGCCGATCAGCAGCATGCCGAGTTCGTCCGCGATGTCGTAGAAGACCGGCGGGTACGGCATCGCGTGCAGCCGCATGTAGTTGACGCCCGCGCGCATCGCCATGGTCATCCACAGGGTTGCGTAGGCGCGGCTGTTCTCGATCGAGCCCATGTAGTGCCAGGCGTCGCCGCGCAGGACGACGGGCTCGCCGTTGAGGAGGATACGGGGGCCGCTCACGGTGACCTCGCGGAACCCGAAGCGCGTGACGGAGGTGTCGAGGACGGGGGAGCCGGCGTCGGCCCGTACGTCCACGCGGAGTTCGTACAGGTGCGGATCGGCCGGGTTCCACAGCCGGGCGTCCGGCCAGTTCGCCGCCGCCCGGAGCTCCGCGGTGCCGCCACCGGGCACGAAGACCCGCCCGCTGACCTTCTTGACCTGCCTGGCCCCGTCCCACACGGTGTGGTCGACGGTGACGGTGGCCGCCTTCGGGCCGTCGTTGCGCAGGGTGGTGGCCGCGGTGAACGTGCCCTTGGCGACCGATGTCGTGACCGCCGTGTCGGCCACACTGACGGGGTCGCGCGCCAGCAGCCAGGCGTCCTGCCAGATGCCCGCGCACAGTTGGCCCCACCAGGAGCCGCACGGGTGGTGGAAGCCGTCGCTCTGCTTCGAGCCGCTGACGGGCGAGGCCACCAGCAGATGGACGACCGTGTCCCCGCCGAAGGCGACGTGGTCGGTGATGTCGGCCTCGAACGGCAGCAGCCCCTCGGCGTGGTGGGCGACCCGGACGCCGCCGCAGTACACCGTGGCCTCGAAGCTGACCGCCTCGAAGCGCAGCACGATGCGCTGCCCCTTGAGCCGCGCGGGCACGGCGAGGGTGCGCCGGTACCAGGCGGTGTCGACGTCGTCCCAGTCCGCGGGCGTGCCGAAGAGGTCGTAGGCGTCCCAGTCCGTGCCGAAGAGGCCGGCGGTCATGTTCCATTCGGCGGGCACGGGGATGTCCGCCCAGCCGGTGCCGGGGGGCGGGTAGGCGGCACCGGCCTCGGCGGGCAGGAAGCCCCAGGTCCCGTTGAGGGATTGGAGGACGCGGCCGCCCTCGGTCGCGGGGGCCCGGCGGGGGGGGGCGGGCGCGGGCCGGGGGCCGGGGGGGGGCCCCCGCGGGGGGCGGGGGGGGGGGCGGGGGGGGGGGCCCCCGGCGCCCCCCCCGCGCCCCCCCCCCCCCCCCCCGGCCCCCCCCCCCCCC
>NZ_JAIUKE010000364.1:0-9186 GCF_020176795.1 Streptomyces sp. 8L | reverse complement strand
TTTGGCGCCCCGGGCGGGGGGGGCCTGTACCCCCCTGGCCCGGTGGGGGTTTGGGCGCCCGCGGCCGCCCGGGGGCGCGGGGCCCGGCCGGGGGACGGCGGCCGAGGCCCGGTCGAAGCGCTGGAGCCCGAGCGCGGCGAGAGTGGCGGCACCGGCGGTGAGGACCTGGCGCCTGGTCGGCACGAGGGCCGCGCGGGAGGCCGGGGGAACGTGTTCCTGCATTCGCGTCTCCGTCGTCGGGGGAACGGTTGGGGGCGCGGCGTGGCCCGGTGCGCCCGGGACGCCGCGTTACGCGATGGACACTTATTATGTTGGCGAAGGCAACTTATTGATGCTACGGGCGAGTTGACAAGGTGCCCGTCCGTAAAGCTTCGATGATGTCGGCCTTGGGGTGACGGGGTCCGGGAGCTGCGGGAGCGGGCGGAGTCGTCCCGGTCGCGGTTTGTCAGGGCTCCGAACTAATAGGCCCGGCCACGGTGTTGACGTCGCGCGGAGACGGGTGCGGAGGCCCTCACCGCCCCGGGCCGGAGCGGGCCCGGCGCCAGGCGCCCTCGCGCAGCAGGCGCAGCCCGTTGAGTCCGACGATGACGGTGGAGCCCTCGTGGCCGAGGACGCCCAGCGGCAGCGGGAGGCGGCCGGCCAGGTCCCAGGCGACCAGGCCCGAGATGAACACGGCGGCGATCACCAGGTTCCACACCACCAGGGACCGGGCGCGGCGGGACAGCGCCACCACGGCGGGGACGGTGGCGAGTTCGTCGCGGACGACGACGGCGTCGGCGGTCTCCAGGGCGAGGTCGGAACCGGCGCGGCCCATCGCGACGCCGCTGTGCGCGGCGGCCAGGGCCGGAGCGTCGTTGACGCCGTCGCCGATCACCAGCACGCGCCGGCCCGCCCGCTCCCACTCGCGCACGGCGGCGACCTTGTCCTGCGGCAGCGCTCCCGCGCGGACGTCGGTGATACCCACCTCGGCGGCCAGCTGCCCGGCGGCGCGGGGGTTGTCACCGGTCAGCAGCATCGGGCCCCGGCCGGTCAGCGCGGCCAGGGCGGCGACGGTCGCGGCGGCGTCCTGGCGCAGCCGGTCGGCGATCCCGAGCACGCCGACCGGGACGCCGTCGCGCCGCACGAGGACGGCGGTGTGGCCGCTCTCCTCCAGCGCGCCCGCGATCGCGGCGGCGTGGGGCCGAGCCGGGCCGGCGGTGTCGGCGAGGAGGCGGGCGGGGGCGCCCACCTCGACGGTCGCCCCGGCGACGGTGGCACTGACCCCGGCCCCGGGAGCGGAGGTGAAGTCCCGGGCGGCGGGGACGTCGAGGCGGCGTTCGCGCGCGGCGTCCACCACGGCGCGTGCCAGCGGGTGTTCACTCGGGTGCTCGGCCCCGGCCGCCAGGGCGAGCAGGGTGTCCTCGTCCAGACCGGCGCCGTCCAGCGGCCGGACGGCCCTGACACGCGGGGTGCCCTCGGTCAGGGTGCCGGTCTTGTCCAGCGCCACCGCGTCGATCTGGCCGAGCCGCTCCATGACCACGGCGGACTTGACCAGCACGCCGTGGCGTCCCGCGTTGGCGATGGCGGACAGCAGCGGCGGCATGGTGGCCAGCACCACCGCGCACGGGGAGGCGACGATCATGAACGTCATCGCGCGCAGCAGCGACCCGGTCAGCGGCGCTCCGAACGCCCACGGGACCAGGAACACCGCCACGGTGGCCGCCACCATGCCGAGGGAGTAGCGCTGTTCGACCTTCTCGATGAACAACTGCGTCGGCGCCTTGGTCTCGGAGGCCTCCTCGACCAGGGCGACGATCCGGGCGATCACCGAGTCCGAGGCGTCGCGCCCGACCTCCACCCGCAGCGCCCCGGTGCCGTTCAGGGTGCCGGCGAAGACCTCGTCCCCCGTCTCCTTGGCCACCGGCAGCGGCTCGCCCGTGATGGTGGCCTGGTCGACCTCGCTCGCCCCGCCCACCACCCGGCCGTCCGCGCCGATCCGCTCGCCCGGCCGGACCAGGACCGTGTCGCCGACCGCCAGGCAGGCGGTCGCCACACTCTCCTCCGCACCATCGTCGCCCAGCCGGGTGGCGGTGGCGGGCGCGAGGTCCAGGAGGCCGCGCACGGCGTCCCGGGTGCGGGCGGTGGCCAGGGCCTCGAGCGCCCCCGAGGTGGCGAAGATGACGATCAGCAGGGCGCCGTCCATCACCTGTCCGATCGCCGCGGCGCCGAGAGCGGCGACGATCATCAGCAGGTCCACGTCCAGCGTCCGTTCCTTCAGGGCCCTGAGCCCGGCCCAGCACGGCTCCCAGCCGCCGGTGGCGTACGCGAACGCGTAGAGAGGGCCCCAGAGCCAGGCGGGGGCCCCGGCCGGCCGCAGGGGCAGCGCGGCCAGGAACAGCACCAGGGAGGCGGCGGCCCACCGCGCCTCGGGCGACGCGAAGACCCGCGTCCTGTGACGCGCGGCGGGGGCGGCGCTCTCGCCTGCGGGGGCCCGGACCGGGCGCTGGGTGAGGGTGGAGGACATGGCGGCGGCGTCCCTTCGGGCAGGCATGGGCGACCCGTCCACCGTACAGGAATGATTGAAGAGTCGTTCATGCGTTCATTACGTACGATGGTCGCATGGGCCACGGAGCGAACACCCCCTACACCGGCAGGCCGCCGCGCACCCCCCTCACGCCCGGCAACGCGCAGCAGGTCGCCACGACGCTCCAGGCGCTGTCCACCCCCTCCCGGCTGCTGATCCTGGCCCGGCTGCGCGAAGGGCCCTGCGCGGCGACCGAACTGGCCACGGCCGTCGGCATGGAGCAGTCCGCCTGCTCCCACCAACTGCGCCTGCTGCGCAATCTCGGCCTCGTCACCGGCACCCGCCAGGGCCGCTCCGTCGTCTACTCGCTCCACGACAACCATGTCGCCGCCCTGCTGCCCCCGGCCGTCTCCCCCGGGCACCCCCGGCGGCGGGGCCCCCCCCCCCCCCCGCCCGCGCCCCCCCCCGCCCCCCCCGCCGGGGCCGTACGGCGAGCGGCGGCCACACCGGTCGCACCGGCCGCACCGGTCGGCGCGGTCGATTAGGCCGACTGGTCCGGGAGGGGCGGCGGTTCGGCAGGGGCCTCGGGTTCGGGAGGGACCTCGGGTTCGGGAGGAGCCGTGGGTTCGGGAGGGGGCGCGGGTCAGCCGGTCGCGGAGGTGCCGTCGTTCTTCTCCGGCAGCATGCCGTGCTGGTCGACGACGCCGCGCTGGAGGATGGCGACGGAGCCGGACAGGACATCCGCCCTGCCGGGCTCGTGGTCGGCGGTGGTGTACGAGCGCGAGCCGATGAACCGCAGGCTGTGCTTGTCGAAGATCCACACGTCGCGGCTCGCGGAGGAGGCGTCCTCGCGGGTGATGCCGATGCCGTGGCGGGCCGCCGCGTCCACCGCGTCGGGGACCTCCCGCACACCGGGGATCTCGGCCATGGCGCGGTAGAAGGCCGCCTCGTTCTCTGCGGGCATGACGTTCGAGCTCAGGATGCCGCCGATCATCTCGAAGACCGCCTGGTCCCTGGACTCGTGCCCGTCCGCCCCGCTGTGCGGGGCCAGCACCTTCAAGAGCGCCCCGGGGTCCGTCGGCAGGGAAGCCAGCCACCGGTAGGTGGGCCGGTCGAAGCCGGGGGCCTCGGCGCCGCTGCTGTCGGAACCGTCGGGCACGGACGTCTCGATCGGGATGTCCTCACCGGACATCTGGGCGTCCTTGCCGGTGTCGCGCATCCAGCCGACGACGGTGACCGGAGCGGGGTCCTGCGCCATCCACTGCTCGCTCTTGTAGGGCTTGCCCAGCTTCACGGGTCCGCCGAAGGCCCCCGTGTTCTCCTGGACGAGGCTGCGGACGTAGACGAACTGGCTGTCCTTGACCGGTGCGACGTCGGTCTTCAGGGAGGCGTCGGCGATCCGGTGGAGCGCGGTGACGGCCCCCGGCGCGCTTCCCGAAGGTGCCGCGGGGGACGCGGGGTTGCCCCCGGCCACGCCGGTCAGGGTGAGGGCCAGGGCCCCGGCCAGGGCCAGCGAGGCGGCCGGCACGAGCACGCCGGGCCGCAGCGGGGGGCGCCGGGGCGGGGGGGCGGGCGGGGCGGCGGCGTCGCGGTCGTGGTCGATGTGCTGCATCAGGACGTCCTTGTAGTGGAGGTGACGCTCCGGGGGGAGGTCGAACTCCACGGGCCGCGGCAGCAGTCGGGCCAGTTCCTCCACGTCGTTCGGCCGGGGGCCGGGACGGGACGGTCGGGCGCCGTTCATGAGTTCTCCTCCCGAAGGGGCAGGGCCGCGAAGGCGGCTTCACTTCTTCCCTCTCCGCGGCCCTTGCGCAGTTCCCGCCGTTCCTGCCGTACGTGGCGTTCCTGGCGTACGGGGCGTACGCGGCGTTCCTGATGTGGCTGGTGTTCTTGGCGTACCTGATGTTCCTGGCGCTCCTCGCTGAGCCTGCCGAGGCGGGCGCGGGCACGCGAGAGGCGCGACCGTACGGTGCCCACCGGCACCCCGAGCGCCTCGGCGGCCTGTGCGTAGTCCAGACCCGACCACACGCACAGGGCGAGCACTTCCCGTTCCTGGCGGCGCAGCGCGCTCAGTGCGGCGTGGACCGCCGCCAGCCTGCGGGCGTCGTCGAGGCGGCCCGCCGTCTCCTCCGCGAAGTCGGGCACCGAGGGCGGCGGCCGGTGCGCCAGGAAGGCGAGGCGCCGCCGGAGGCCGCGGTTGGCGTTGTACGCCTTGTGCGTCGCGATCCCCAGCAGCCAGGGCGCGAGCGAACCGCCCACGGGCTCCAGCCGGTCCCGGCGCGACCAGGCGGCCAGGAACGTCTCGGACATCACCTCCTCGGCGGCCGACCAGTTTCCGGTCAGCCGCAGGGCGTGGTTGTAGACCGCCGACGCGTGCTCCTCGTAGAGATCGGCGAACGCCTGGCGGTCCCCCGCCCGGATGCGCGCACGCACACCGTCTCCGTCGTCTGTGACCCTCATACCCCTTGTCTCTCCGCGGTGCGGCAGGGGTTCCTGTGGCGTGGCTCACGCCCCCCGCCGCACCGGCGGCCGGGCGCCGGCTGCTCAGTCCGCGCCGGCCTGGTGATCGCGTACGAGGGGCAGGAAGAGTTCGTCGACGATCGACCGGACACGTGCGGGCCGCAGCGGCTCCAGATCCATGAGCATGTCGTGCCGCGCCAGGTCGTACGGCATGGCGAGCACGGCTGAGGGGATGCGCCCGAGGTCGATCTCGCCGCGGTCGTGGGCCCGTTGGTAGACGGTGCGTACCGGTGGGAGCCGCCGGGTCTCCATGATCTTGTCGCGCGCCTCGGCGGGGGAGAGGCCGCTGTCGGCGAGGAGGCCCGAGAAGGCGGCGGCCGCGGCGACGGCGAAGAAGCCGGCCAGGGCCTCGCTCAGCGCGGTCAGATGGGCGATCAGGTCCCCGCGCAGGGTGCCGGTGTCGGCGGCGGCGACCGGATGGGTTTCCCGGTGGTGCTCCATCGCGGCGAGCACGAGCTGGTCCTTGTTCGCCCAGCGGCGGTAGAGCACGGCCTCGCTGGTGTGCGCGCGTACGGCGATCGACTCCATCGTCAGCCGGGCGTACCCGGTCTCCACCAGCTCGTCCCATCCCGCGGTGAGCAGTGCGGACTCCAGCTGCTTGCCGTGCCGGCGGCGGCGGACGGGTTCGGGTGCGTCGGTAACCACAGGTCCACGATAGAAAGGTTTGCCTTTCTTGGCAACGATCCCTATGGTGCTGAGAAAGGGATTACTTTCTTATGGACTCCTCTCCGGTGGGTTCTTTCTCAGGCAGGAGGCGGGATGACCGACCCGATGAGCACGGGCACGAGCACGAGCACGAGTACCGGCACGGGCACGCGTACGGATACGGCTACGAGCACGGGTACGCGTACGGACACGGGAACAGGCACACGAACGGAGCCGTTGCCGCAGGCGCCGGACGCGCCGGACGCCCCCGCGGTGCTGATCGTCGGCGCGGGTCCTACAGGCCTCACGCTGGCCTGCGAGCTCGCCCGCAGAGGCGTCGCCTTCCGCCTGGTGGAGGCCGCTCCCGGCCCGCGGCCCGGCTCGCGCGGCAAGGGCGTCCAGCCGCGCACCCTTGAGGTGTTCGACGATCTCGGCATCGTGGGCGGCGTGCTCGCGCACGGCCGGATGGCCATGCCGATCCGTACGACCGCTCCCGACGGCCGGGTCACCGTGGACGGCGCCGAGCCGCCCGCGGCCCGCCCCGACATCCCCTACGCGGCGAGCCTGATCACGCCCGAGTGGCGGATCGAGGAGGCGCTGAGGTCCCGGCTCGCCGAGCTCGGCGGCGCCGTCGAGTTCGGCACCGCGCTGCGCGGCTTCGAGCAGTCGGACGGGGGCGTGTCGGCCGTGGTCGTCAAGGACGGCGAGGCGGCGACGGTCACCGCGCGGTGGCTGGTCGGCTGCGACGGCGGCCACAGCGTGGTCCGCAAGGGCGCGGGCATCGCCTTCGAGGGCGAGACCCGCGAGGAGGCGCGGATGATCGTCGCGGATGTCCGCGTCGAGGGGCTCGACCGCGACGTCTGGCACATGTGGCCGCACGCGGAGGGCTTCGTCAGCCTCTGCCCGCTGCCCTCGACCGACGTGTTCCAGTACCAGGCCACCATCGCGCCGGGCCAGGACCCCGCGCTCAGCCTCGCGAACATGCGGGCGATCCTGGAGCGGCGGAGCGGCAGCACCTCCATCCGTCTCCACGAGCCGGAGTGGTCGTCGCTGTGGCGCGCCAACATCCGCCTGGCGGACCGCTTCCGCGAGGGGCGCGTGTTCCTCGCGGGCGACGCGGCGCACATCCACTCGCCCGCCGGCGGCCAGGGGATGAACACTGGTATCCAGGACGCGTACAACCTCGGCTGGAAGCTCGCGGCGGTCGGGGAGGGTGCCTCGCCGGATCTTCTCGACAGTTACGGGGCCGAACGGCGGCCGGTCGCCGTCGGGGTGCTCGCGCTCTCGAACGCGCGCCTCAAGCAGGCGCTCGACCAGAGGAGCATCCCCACCCGCGGGGACGCGAGCACGCGGCAACTGGGCGTGAACTACCGGGGCTCGGTCCTGGCGCGCGACGACCGCGACGAGAGCGCCCCGCTGCGCGCCGGGGACCGCGCCCCCGACGCGACCGGCCTCATGACGGCGGAGGGCGAACGCCGGCTGTTCGACCTGACGGGCGGCGGACGCTTCACCCTGCTGGACTTCGGGAGCGACGCCGGGGGCGTGGCCGGGACCGCGCCCGGCTTCCGGGCCGCCCCGCGGTCCGGACTCAGGACGCTCCGGGTCGTCGAGTGGCAGGCGGGGCAGGCGGGGCAGGCGGGCCACGGCGCTCTCCCCGGGCAGGACCTCCCGGGTGCCACGTCCGTCGCCGACACCGAGGGCCAGCTCGCCGCCGCGTACGGCGCCACCGATCGCACTCTCGTCCTGATCCGCCCCGACGGCTATGTCGCGCTGATCTCCGACGCGGGTGACGTCTCAGCGGTGTCGGACCATCTCGCGGCGATGGAGTGAGCGGCAGCGGGGCGGGCGCGCGCCAGGAGCGGGCCGGGCGCGCCGGCGAGACGGTCCGGCGCGCCGGAGTACCGCCGACGCGCCCGCCCCGTGCGCTCAGCCGCCCGTGCCCGGCGACGCGGCGCCCAGGAACACCGGGTTGGTGAACGCCGCGACCGCGCCGGGGAGTCCGCCGTCCTGTGCCGTCGCCGGGTGGCGGACCTCCGCGCGTACGTAGCTCGCGTACTGCGGTGTCGTCGTCCACTCGACGGTCGCGGAGCCCGACGCGCCGATCGGGGACGGCGCCGTGAACAGCGTGCCCTGGTCCGTCACGAACCGCACGGTGCAGCCGGGCGCGCCGGTGACCTCCAGGCGTACGGTCACGTCGTCGCCCGGGCGCACGCCGGTCAGCCGGTCCCCGATGCCGGCCTGCCTGCCCCGGCCGCCTGACGCGGTGAAGGCGAGGGAGACCGCCGACGACTCGGCCACATAGCTGTGGCCCGCGCGCAGCCCCGCGAGGACGGCCCTCCTGCTCAACTCGTCGGCCAGCACCACCGTCTGGGGCAGCCCGACGACGTCGGGGTCGCGGTGCGCGTCGCTGTCGCCCATCGCGGGCGTCCAGGCGCGGCCCGAACGCACCGACGCGATCAGGCTGTTGTCCCAGTCCGCGAGGGAGACCTCGTCGTCCGGGGTCCAGGGGCCGTTCCAGACCTCCACGGCGTCCGCGTCGGCGAAGCCGTACTTCCAGTTGCAGCCGATGCAGGTCTGGTGCGGGTGCGCGGGCACGACGATGCCGCCCGCCGCCCGGACCGCGCGGGCGTAGTGGCCGAAGCGGTTGTCGCGGGCCCGGTAGCGCCAGTCCACGAACGTGCCCGGGTCGGGGGAGAGGGCGAGCACGTGACCGTTGCGGGTGGTGATCTCCTCACCGACGAGGATCAGCAGGTCGTCGCCCCACAGGCCGTCCCAGGCGCGGTGTGCGGAGGTGGTGTTGTGCTCGCTGCTGTGGATGAAGTCGAGACCGGCGGCGCGGGCCAGCGCGGCGATCTCGGCGGGCGTGCGCCTGCCGTCGGAGTGGACGGAGTGCAGGTGGCAGTCGCCCCGGTACCAGGCGGGCCCCGGCCTGCCGGCGCGGCCCTTCGCGCGCTCGGGCGGGTACACGGGCCGCGGCTCCGGCGCCTCGGCTCCGTACGTGAGGGTGATCGTCACCTCGTACGGCAGGCCCTCGGGGGCGACGGTGTACGGGCCGAGCGCGACATGCCAGGTGCCGGGGCGCACCGGGCCCCTGAGGTAGCCGGGCGTCGCGTCGTCGGAGCGTACGAAGAACTCCGTGCGCGCGCCGCCCGACCAGCCGCGGAAGCCCGCGCCGCCGAGGTCGGTGCCGCGCTCGTCGAAGAGGCCGATGTCCAGTGCGTTGCCCTGGGTCCCGGTGGGTACGGCGGGCTTGTCGTACGTGTAGGCGACGTGCACCTCGCGGACACCGCGCGGCACCTGGAAGGGCAGGTACACGAAGTCGGGGGAGCCGGCGGGCAGGGTGCCCGTGACGGTTCTGGCGACCTGGCCGCCGGAGGCGCCGGAGCCGCCCGCGGTCCCGGAGCCGGGGGCGGCCGGGGCGCCGTCCGCTGATGCGTCGTTGGCGAAGGTCACGGTGGACAACGTAAGCGCGGCGGCGCCCGTCACCAGGAGACCGCGCCGGCCGGGGCGGTCTCCTGGTG
>NZ_JAIUKE010000363.1 GCF_020176795.1 Streptomyces sp. 8L | reverse complement strand
ACTTCCGTCCCACCAGGACACCCTTCCCCGGATCTGCAAGATCCATTGCCAGAGTGTCCACACCACCGGGGTCGCCTCAACACTGACCGCTCCCAACGACCGGGTCGACCTCATGCTCCTGATCTTTGATGCACTCTACGAAGATCTCCCCAACACGTCCTCCACCACCGCTACAGGCTTCCCCGACGGCTTGTCCGCCTCGTGCTCCAGCACCAGCCACCCCGCCAGTCCAGACGACGCGGCCCCAGCGCCACCGCCCTCTTCAAGACAATCAACCAGCTACCCATCGACGATGATGGGGCTCTTTGAAATTCCCCACCCCTCGCTATGGGTGCGGACAGACCTGCTCGCCCAAATTCCCCACCCACCACCTGCGCGCTGACTTGCGGACAGGCCCGTAAGGGTTGGCGCGTGCCGTCGTCCGGATGATGAGGTGGCACGGTGGCCAATCATGATGAGGCGGCGATAGTCCGACCGTTGACACTGGCCTGGGTGCTCCGGCACCTTGAGGCCGGCGAGCGGGTCGTCGGAGCCGAGGCGCTGCATGGCGGCGCCACCGCCGACATGCGGAGGCTGACCATCGGCACGCGGGACGGAGGCCCCCGGCACCTGGTGCTGCGCTCCTTTGCCGACCCGACCCGGCAGGGGCCGGCCGGGGACCTCCTACACAGGGAGGCCGACGCCCTGACCACGCTCACCGGAACCGGCGTGCCAGCTCCCGGACTCGTCGCCGTCGATCCGACCGCCGCGCACTGCGAGTACCCCTCGCTACTCATGACCCACCTGCCGGGCCGGACGGTCCTCGACGACGAGGGGCTGGAGACGCGCCTGCCCCTGCTGGCCCGTCAACTCGTGGCGGTCCACGCCGTGCGGCCGACCGTCCGGCCCCGGGAGTACGTGGCGCTGACGACCGCCGACACGGTCGTTACCCCCGAGGGCGCCGACGCCGCGGTCTGGGCCGCCGCGATCGACGTGATCCGCAAGCCCGCGCCGCGCTACGAAGGGCGGTTCCTGCACCGGGACTTCCAGCCCGGCAACGTGCTGTTTGACCTGCCGCCCGAGGACCCGGCCGGTGCCGCCGGTGCCCGGATCACCGGCGTCGTCGACTGGGCGGCGGCCTCCTGGGGCCCGGCGGACCTCGACGTGGCGCACTGCTCCACCAATCTCGCGCTGCTGCACGGCCCGGCGTGGGGCCTGCGCTTCACCGAGGCGTACCAGGAGGCCGGCGGGATGCTGGCCGCGGCCGCGGACGAGCGGCTGTACTGGCAGGTGCGGGAGCCACTGGCGTTCTCGGAGGAAGTGCAGTGGGTGGCGCAGCCGTGGCGGGAGACAGGACGGACCGAGCTGACGACACGAGCCGTGGAGGAGCGGCTGGCTGCCTATGTCGCCTCCCTGATGGACGCGCTGGGCTGAGCCAAGGCGGGGCCGGGGCGCGACCCCGAGCTCATCGTTTACCGCTCAACCAAGTGGGGAATCGAGCAGACCCTGGGGAATTTCGGGCATCCCCATCAACGACACCCTCGGCCGTCACACCTGAGACCCCTCAACCTCCGATGAGAAACGCTCAACCTTCACTGCGACAGGTCAGACGGCACGTAGCGCAGGTCACCGTTGCCTGTCCCGTCGGCGATCACGCAGTCCGCTGTGTCCCGTCTCAGATGATCTGGCCCTGAGGTGGGCTCCTGGCCTGCGGCGACCAGTTCATCTGAGACGCGGAGACGCGGTGATTCTCAGGTGATGTGGTCCCGGACGGGTGAATGCTGGATGCTGTCTCAGCTGATCTGGTCTGGTTCCGCTGTTTCGGACTGAGACCGCGCCTGCGTCGTCAGCCACGTCTGGTAGTCCCTGAAGATCTGGCTGAGGCCGCCTGGCTGCTCCCGTGTGTTGAAGTACTCGCTGAGGAGTTGGTGGAGCGTGGTCACCGCTCTGAGATCGGCCTGTTGTGTGAGCGGGTGGATCCATCCCCCGGGAGCGAGGTGGCGGACGAGGATGGGCCAGGTCAGGTCGTGCCCTGTGCCCCGGCGGATGACGAGCCATTCGTGAAAGCCTGTGAGCATGGTCCAGTTGGTTCCGGCGTCCAAGCCGAGGACGAAGGCGGTGGTCGAGGCGAAGGTGTTGTCGAGGCCGTGCCGGGTGGGCTCGCGGCGGACTGCGGTCAGTAGCTCCCGGTACTGCTTGAACACGGCTGCGTGGAAGGTCTGTTGGGTGACGGCGAGGTAGTTGCCGGCAGTTTGTTCAGCGTGGCTGCTCAACGTGTCCGGGGTGTTGAGCGGGTGGCCGGACATGTAGCGGTGAACTGTTCCGTAGGAAACGGTGGCGTCATGGTCATCCAGTAGCTTCTCCCAGACTTCTCTCACGGTGGGGAACCGGCCGGCATGAGCAGCGGCGTACTCGCGGAGGACGGCGTCGATGATGGGACCGACGCGTTCCTTGGCAGGGCCCACGATGGGAGGCCGTTTCTTCCGGGGCGGCGGCGTCGGTGACTTCAGAGCCTGCCGGACGGTGGCCTGGCTGACGTGGTGCCGCTTCGCCAGATGGGAGACCGGTAGCTGCTCGGCTTGAGCATCCTTGCGGATCGCCGCGAAGAGGGCGGGCTTGTCCGCGAGTCTGGTGACCCTGCGCTTGGGTTTATCGGGTTGCGCACGCTTCTGGCGCACCAGGTCGGGGAGGGCGCGTTCCAGCACGTCCTGTCGACGTCCGGTGATCGCTGCGAGCCGGTCAGGACGTGGGCGTTTGCCGCTTCCGTAATCCGGCGGGCCGACGAGGTATCCGCGAAGGTAACTGGGTTTGAGGTGATTGGCGCGAGCCAGGCGGCGGATGTAGGAGTCTGTGCTCTCCCCGGTCTTCGGCCGGAGACGGACTGGCAGCGGCCGGACCAGACCGCCGTCACCCCGCTCGACGGTCACGAAGCTGTCCGGCCTTTTCGGCATGTGTGCGCCGCTCCTGCCGTTCGAGGTAGGCGGTTCGGCGGCAGGCTGATGAACACAGCGGGCGGCGCTGGCCGGTCTGCATCTTCACGGGCTGTCCGCAGACCAGGCAGGGGTCCCGGCGCCATGTGCTGGTGGGAATCCGTCTGCGGCGGGCATCGTGGCGGCACTGCTGTGAACAGCGCAGGGCCTTGCGGCCCAGAGTGTCCGTGGGCGGCATCGCGGCGCCGCATTCCAGGCAGTGCCGCGTTTCGAGCGTGGCCCGCAGAGCGTCCGGGCACCTCCTGGTGGCCGCCGCCAGACGCGACCAGACGGGGGTGCCCCGGCAATCCGACGGCTCGTGGAGGAAGGCCAGCAGGAGCGACGGTCTGAGGTGGTTGGCCTGGGCACGGCGGGCGATGAACGACCGGTTTCCCTCGCCGGCCCGTGGCCGCACCAGGACCGGCAGCGGGCGGACGCCTTCGACGCCGATTCTGTTCGCGCCGGTGGTCATGAAGCCGGCCTGGCCTTGCGGGTCTGGGCCGCGCGGTCGAGTTTCACGTTCTGGAGGGACTGCTTGGTGATCTTCTCGGTGCGGTTCAGGATGGCGTCGATGGCCGCGCCGCGGACGAGGTGGGACAGCGAGCCGATCATGCCGCCGGTCCGGTCGTGGAGATAGTGGGCCAGCCTTTTCAGGGTTCCCGGCCGGTGGTGGTGGAGCCGGAGGGCCTGTTCGAGGATGGTGACCAGGCCGGTCCATTCCTCGGTGCGGGGGAACGCGGTGGTCTCGATGACGCCGAACCGGCCGGCGATCTGGCGTCCCCGGATGCCGTTGAACAGGCCGTTGTCCTCCAGGTCGATCCCGGCATAGACGAAGGTGGCGGGGATGCGCTCGGAGAAGTACTTCAGGGTGTCGGAGACCTCGGCGCCGTTGCGGGTTGCGAGGGAGAGATTGTGCAGCTCGTCGACACACACGACGGAGACCCTCGCGTCGATGAGGACACCGCAGACGGCTTCGATGACGTCGGTGATGTTGGCCCGGGTGGTGACGGGCAGGCCCAGGAAACGGGCGAACTCCACGGCCAGCATCCGTGAGGTCGCGGCGGGCGGGACGGTGACGTAGACGACCGGAATCCGGCCGTCGATCCCGGGATGCCGACGCCGGTCGATGGCCTCGATGGTCTTGCCGAACTGGGTGAGCGCGGTGGTCTTGCCGGTGCCCGCAGGACCGGAGAGGATCAGGCCCCGCCGGGCGCTGACCGCGTGCCGGTTGAGGAGGGTCAGACGCCTGCCGGTGTGGACGACGGTGCGCAGGACGGACGTCTCGACCACGGTCAGACGGGTGTGATAGTCGATGCGGCCGTCGTCGTAGTCCAGCCGCTCGTCCGGCTCCAGGTCGCCCAAGATGTGGTCGGGCAGCAGCTCGGGCGGATCAGCTTCCCGGACGGCGAACTCCCTCCAGCCTTCCAACGTGGTGAGGTAGCGGTGCCCTTCCTCCCGGTCCAGGGCACGTCGCCAGCTGTGCTGTCGATCCGGGTCCGGCTCTCCGGGGCCCGGTCCGATTGCGGTCACCATCGCTTGTCAGCCTCCTTGAAAGGATCGAAGACGCCGAGCGGGATGACCTCCGCGACCGGCCCGTCCGGGACGTCGCCGAGTTCTTCGTCTTCGTCGTCTTCTTCGATGTCGTGGGGCGGCAGGTCGTCCGTGCCGGAGAGCACCGTCTCGGGCCGGGGCAGTCGCGGGCCGGAGTGTTCGGCGGCGGCCTTGGTCCGGGAGGCGACCCGCCGGTCGCGGCGCGACGGACGCCGCGTCCCGTTGCTGGCGGGTCCCTTGTTCGCCCTGATCAGAAGGTCTGCGACCGCTTGGGTGATCTGTTCCTCGGTGGGATCGCTCTCGCCCCGCTGACGCAAGTCCGCTGCTGCGTGGTCCCAGGCCAGATCGCCGAAAGGCTGCGGGACAGTGCCGAGGTGTCTCCAGGGGACGGGGACCCAGCCGTCCGCCCAGTGGTTGCGGACCCAGATCCAGCTGGCGTCGTAGGGGTCGCGGTGGACTTCCCACAAGTCCTTCTTGCGGGCGACCCCGGAGGGCTGACGCCGGAAAGGACCCAGATCGGCTGAGTCGTAGACACGGTGATTGATCTTGATGCCGTAGGAGTTGACTGCCCGCCAGGTCGCGGGCAGCAGTTCGACGTAGTCGTCCCCGGTCAGAGCCAGGGGAACGTAGCCGGCACTTTCGAGCAGGCTGGCGTACTTCTGGTTCGGAGTGAAGGTCCGGCCGGGACTGCCGGGATCCCGAAGCCCGTCGTGCGACCTGTTCTGCCACTCGGCGATGAGCCATTCATCCAGAAACTCCTGGATCTCCAGCATCGACCACAAGGGTTCGTCCTCGACGTTGCGGCCCCGGTGCTCGGCCGTGCGGCCGAGATAGCCGGGGAAGAACTGGCAGAACATCGTGGCCACCGATTCCAGCGTCCGTTCGATATGAGGCTTCTCCGCAGGTGATCGAGGGTGGCAGGGCTGGAAAGTGATCTCCAGAGTCCGGCAGGCGGAGCGGAAGTTCTCCGAGATGAATGCCTTCCCCCGGTCACAGACGATGGTCTCCGGGATGATCACCGGCCGGGCCGCCGCGTGCTCCAACCGTTCGTCCAAGGACAGCAGCCTGCGGTGCGGCAGGACCGAACGGGACATCTTCAGCGCGTCCAACCAGCCCGGCCGCATCGGCTCCGGGGTCAGAGCACGAGCCAGCAGCAGCGAGGCGTCCACCGACTTCGTCGTCGGCCGCACGACCGCGGCAGCCACGGTGCGGGTGGCGACATCGACCAGGCCGCAGAGCTCGACCCGACCGGTCACCCCCTCGTCGAGCCGCACCAGAACATCCAGCGGGGTGGAATCGATCTGCATCAACTCGCCCGGAGCCGCGACAAGCTCGTAACGGAATGGCCCCTCCGGCTGGTTGGCCAGGGACTGGCGGGTGCGGGCCGACCCGGTCACGGGGACGCCCCCGGACAGCTTCGCGAACAGACGATAGAACGTCGCCCGCGACGGCAGCTCCACCACGTCCTCGCCGTGCTCGGCAGCCAGGATGCGGCCGGTCCGCCAGCGCGCGTACTCGATCGTGCGGGTGGACGCCGGGACGCTCTCGGCGATGGCCTGGCGTATCGCCGTCACCACCCGTGGATCGGCCCGGCCCAGCAGCGAAGCATGAGGGGCGAGACGACGGTCCACCACCGCGGCAACCCCGCCCGCCTCATAGCGCTGCCGCTTGCGCTTGACGGTCCGCGCGCTGACTTCCTCACCCTGCCCGACCAACTCCGCGGCCTTCGCCCGCTCGCGTTCCGCCAGCGACCGGCGTGCCGGATCGTATTCGGGCCGAGGTAAAGCCCCCTGCGGAGCATCCGGAGGCAGACCGGTCAGGACCTCGACCAAGTGGCGCTGCCACCACAATGCCCGCTTCGCGACCTCGTCCGGGAGATGGTCCAGCAGCGCCGCCGACCCCAGCGCGGCCCGCTCACCGGTGCCGACGACGGCGAAGTCCTCGGCCGCCTGGAGATGAACCTGGTCGATCAGCATGCCTGTGCCATGGACGTCCGCCAGGCGGACCCGCATCCCGGTCAGCGCGACGACCGTGTACGTACCGTTCTCGAACCTGACCCGGTCACCCAGCCGCAATCGCCCCGGACGCGCGGACCTCACGATGCCCTCCCCGCCCCCAGACCGACGACGGTCCCGCCGGCCAGCGGAGCCGAGACCAGATCGGCCGTCAGCTCGTGCCTCCAGAGCAGGTGATAGAGCGTCGGCAGCACAGCCTCCCGGTCGCCGACCTGGTCCGCCCCGGCAAAGAGCCTCCGCGGTTCGGCGAACACCTTCCGCAGCAGCCCTGCCACGGGCGCCCGGTGGCAGCGACGATGGCGGTAACGCGCAAGCCAGCACAGATTCGCCTGGAACGGCTGCCCCAAGTCCCCGACCAGCCGGAACTTCCATCCCACCGTCGCGCAGACCTTCCTGGTGAACGCGAAGACCTCGGCTGCCTCCTCGTCGACGAGGTTCTCCGGCCGGACGTCAACCACCACACCCGTGCCGTCGGCCAGCCGCGCGAAGTAGTCCGGAGTGTGCTGGCGATCCCGTTCGCCGTCCCACCAGGCCAGACTGAAAGGCTGCGAAGCCAGAGCGACCACGGCAGGATCGAAGTCCAGGGCCATCGCGGCGTCCCGCTCGACCCACGACTCATAACCCACCAGGTCACCCGAGGACGCCGCCCAGTAGTCACCCGTGAAGTTCTTCTGTCCCTTGAACGCGATGAACTTCCGGACCGGCGCGGCCCGTTCGAAGGGCACGTCCCAGAACCGGACCAGCGAACCACGCTGGCCGACCCCGTCGGCACCGACGAACGCCACCTGCACGTCCGGCGCGTACTCCCACGCAGCCCCTGACTCCGCAGGCTTGCCCAAGGCCACCTCCCCGACGCCCTTGCCTCTCGCTGCCAGCGTCGGCCACCCGGCACGACTGCATGTCCTGGACCTCGAAGGCGTCACTCCATTGAGCGACCACCCGTTCCGTACACCACACGGACCAGATCATTTGAGACCACCAGCGAATCGGACCAGATCATCTGAGACAGGGGCCAGATCAACAGAGACGGGACAACCTCCACTCGATTGCGTAGCGCCTCGTGGCGCACTCCTGTGCCATCGAACCTTGATGATCATTAGGTTTGTGCCACCGAAGTTTGAGTGGCACGAGGTGCTGGTCGTCAGGGGCGGCGGTAGCGGAGCTTGCGGACGTCATCGGCCGGACAACCCACCTCTCCGATGAGCACTACTCCTTGCTCGCCGCCCACTACCACCAGGGCGCGACTCCCGGCCGGGCATGGCGCGACCTCGTCAACAACCACGACACCTGGATAACTAGCGCCGTCGTCCTACGTCAGTTCAGTGCATTCGACCAAGAGCGAGGGAACGTCATCCCCTCATGGCGAAGGAGATCTACACCACTCAAACATCGATGACACACGCTCAAGGTTCGATGGGGAGCCCGGCGAAATTCAGTAGCTCTTCGAGGCCGGCTCTGCATACGTTCGGCCGCATGGCTGACGACTGCTTCGGGCATCCACGACTCGCCGCGATCTACGATCCGCTCGACCCCGACCGCAGCGATCTCGATGCCTACCTCCGGATGGCGGAAGAGCTCGGGGCGCGCCAAGTCCTGGACATCGGCTGCGGCACGGGGGTGTTCGCACTTCTCCTGGCCGACCTCGGAATCGACGTCGTCGGCATCGACCCCGCCCAGGCATCCGTCGACGTCGCCCGGGCCAAACCGGGCAGCGAACGAGTGCGCTGGATCTGCGGTGACGCCACAGCACTCCCGTCGCTGCAGGTCGACCTCGCGACGATGACAGCGAACGTCGCTCAGGCCATCGCGGATCCCGATACCTGGCAGAAGACACTGCGGGGAGCCAACGAGGCACTACGGCCCGGCGGGCGCCTGGTCTTCGAGACCCGCGATCCGGCCAGACGCGCCTGGGAAGAGTGGACCCGCGAGAACTCCTACCGCGTGACCGAGATCCCGGGCGTCGGCTCCGTCGAGAGCTGGGTCCAGCTGATCGACGTGAGCCGACCCATGGTGACCTTCCGCTGGACCTACATCTTCGCCGCGGACGGACAGGTGCTTACCTCGGACTCAACCCTGCGCTTCCGAGAGCGTGAAGAGGTCGAGACGGACCTGGTCGCCCACGGCTACGTGGTGGAAGACGTTCGTGATGCGCCCGACCGGCCAGGCAAAGAGTTCGTCTTCCTCGCACGACGCGTCTGATCCCTGGCGATCCACGCCACTCAAACTTCGATGACACACGCTAAAGGTTCGATGGCACAGGACATCCGCGCCGCGGCCGGCAAGGCAGCGCGGGCACGTGCGTTTGATCCAGTGCCGACGTGCCACTTGCAAGTAGAGCGGCCTCTTGCGCTTGAGCTGCTGAGTCCCGTCGTCGTTCAGCGGCTCCTCAGGCTCTTCCCCGGGGCTGAGACCAGCCCGTTGCTTCCAGACCTTGATCTGGCGCCCCTGTTGGAGCGTGACCCGCTCGCCGGCGACCTCTTCGTAACGGCTCATCCGGCACTCCGAGACCCTGATCACCTGGGCCGCGATCACCCTGATGACCCGCCGCATCACCCGAGGCAGTACGAGCCCGGTCCACCTGGCCGTCACCGCACCAGTCTTCTGACCTCACTCGATATCCAGCCGATTCCCGGAGATGTCACCTGTTAAGCACACTGAGGGGGAAACTGGACCGTGCGTCGATGTCGTAGACTGACCAATCCTGTACCTTGCGGATTTTGAACTTGGCCGGATCGATGCCTACGGAGACAATGAAGGCAAAGCCATCCCTAATTCGTTGATAGCCGATGGAGAATCCGTTTGGTGCCGCAGTCTCCGCAGTACCCCCTAGTAGGGCCCGTGTATCTGCGGTCCCGGTCCACAATTCATCGGAATTCCCGATCGCACTGATGGCTTGGTTCGTGGCGAGCGGCCCTTGAGGCCGATCAGGAATCGGCAGCGCGTTACCGCCGAGGGCAAGGTGAGCCGCCCGTGTCCTCGCTTCGGCCCTGTCGTACCAGCGTCCCGACGTGCATACGATCACGACCGAATCGCCTGCTGACCACCCGAGAGCGACTTCCTCGGCGGGCGCGCCGATCAGCCCATCCCACTGGCTGAACCATCGCCTCTGAGCCATGCTCTGCTTCATCGCACCGTTGCTGTCATCGAACTCGTACAGATCGAACTCCGCGGGTACGAAACTGCTCAAGTCAACCATCACTCTCCAGTGTTGTTCTCACACAGTGTAGTCCGAGGAGCAGAGCGTCTGCGTGTTGCTGTCGTTGGTCAAGTCAATGGCGATCGTAGCCTTGCTCGAACTGCCTGTGCTGAATGAGAAGTTTGCTCTGGAGGTGGGGGAGGCGTTGTACGGTCCGTGAGCGGTGCCCTTCGCAGAGGCATAGACGAGCATGTAGCCGCTGGAGAACGCTCCCAGGTCTGTTCCCGCAACACGAACGGTACTGCCGCTGCGGCTGAAGAAAAAATGATTTCCACAGCCGGGGATCGGTGCAAGGGGATGGGCATTCGCGATAACACTTGTCGCACCGCGTCCATTATTGGTCGCGGCGAATGCGGGTGCGGCGAGGGCTATTGTTGCTGCCAGAACGGCGGCGGAAGCGGTTAGTGATCTGCATATCAGGTTCATTGACCGACCTCGATCTTATCTGGGGATGGTGGTCCACCCAGTTAGACCGTGTCCTATGTGGTGAGGCGGACGAGTCGTTTGTAGCAGCAGAGGGCGGCAGCGAGGCCGAGGAAGGCCAGGTAGTTGCGGGGATGGCGTTCGTAGCGGTGGTTGAGTCTGCGGTAGCCGGTGAGCCAGGACATGGTCCGTTCGATGACCCAACGACGGCGCCCTAATCGTTCACTGGACTCGATTCCTTTGCGGGCGATGCGGACGCCGATGCGTTTGCCGCGGAGCCATCTTCGCAGGTCGGGTTGGTCGTACGCCTTGTCGGCGTGGAGTTTGCGGGGCTTGTAGTACCAGCCGTTTTCGGGGTCGTGTCTCGTTTGGAGACCGGCCACCATCGCCTTCAGACCTTGGCTGTCGTGCGTGTTGGCTGCGGAGACACCGACAACGAGGGGCAGCCCGTTCGCGTCCGACAGGACGTGCATCCTGGAGCCCGGCTTGCCCCGGTCCACGGGGCTCGGACCTGTGAGTTCGCCCCTTTTTTAGCCCGTACGTGGGCCGAGTCGAGGACCGTGCGTGTGAGATCGAGCAGACCGCACTCGTCGATCCGGTCGACCACAGCCTCGTGGAGCCGGCCCCAGACGCCGGCCCGGGACCAGATCATGAACCGTCGGTGCGCAGTGGACTTCGATATGCCGAAACACGGTGGCAGGGACCGCCAGGCGCACCCGCTGACCAGCACGTAGATGATCGCGGCGAACAACGTCTCATCAGGCGTGTCCTGCGTCCCTCCGCCCTGCGGCCGCACCCGCGACGGAGGGATCAGCGGCTCCGCGATCTCCCACAAGCCGTCCGGGACAATCCAACTCCACTTACCTCTGCCCATGTTCGACTCAACGAGCCACAACCCACATAGGACACGGTCTACAGCCCCCCTCACGGGATGACCAACGACCTTTCCGTAACACGGAGGCGGCCCCTTCCCCAGCAGGCCCTTCTGGGTGATTATGTGAAATGCTAGGTACAAGAAGTTACCCTGCGGGTAGGCATGACGGCATGATTATGCCTAGACCAAAGAACGCGCCAGCCCGTTTTTTTTCGCCGAGGCCGCAAAGCGTAGCCGAGGCCCGACGATTCGTTCGAAATACGCTGCACGGGGCACAGTCTGATATGCTAGATACCGCGCAGCTGCTTGTTAGTGAATTGGTGACCAATGCGGTTATGTATGCACACACAGAGGTAGAAGTTTGTGCATGGACCATGGATGGGTGCATGCATGTCCAAGTCAGTGACCGAGAACCGGGCCGCGTACTGATCCCTCATAGTGGTGGTTCAGCCTATGCTGGTACTGGGTGGGGCTTGGCTATGGTCGAGCAGCTGGCCTACAAATACGGTGCTTTTGCTGGCGCAGATCACAAGACCGTCTGGTTCGAATTGTGGCCTCCCGGCACCTCGCAGCCACCGACGTCAGGATGGACCATCACCGAAAATCCGGATACGACAACGGTGAGCGTGACACTGGCCAATGTTCCCGGAGCGCTGCATGAGGCTGCTCAGAAACACCGTGAGGCCCTGCTGCGCGAATCTCTACTCGCAGTGTCAGACAATCATACTTTTCCTATCTCGCTAGATGACCTTCAAATCGCACAGAACGCCAACCACGTCATTGGTGCGACTTTGGCTTCTGCGGCTGAGGATCATATTCACGGAGATTTGCGTACGGTGCGACTGGAATTGCCGACGGATATGCAGGGAGCCGTAAATAAGTTGAGCCAAGTACTAGACGAAACCAATGAGATGGCCCGTCAAGGACAGCTACTCACACGGCCAGCCCTACCACAGATCAGTGCTGCCACGAGATGGCTTCTCGGGCAAATCGCAAGTCAACTCGCGGGACACGGCCCCATTTCTTGGACCGAGGCGCCCCGCGAATCCGGTGCCACGTCACCTGCACTAGCGCCTTGGAATGCAGGTCAGTTGGAGACGAGTAGCACTCCAACCATCGCCGCCGATGACGGTAATCGTATCATCGACGCAAACACGGCAGCAGCAGAGCTCCTGGGTTGGGATTGCAAAAATCTCATCGGACAACGAATCACTGCGATCATTCCGGAGCATCTGCGCGAACGACACATCGCCGCGTTTACATCTTTGCTACTCACCGGGCATTCGCATATTCTAGGTCTATGGGTAACATTCTCAGCCCTTCGCTGGGACGGGCAGTTGATTGAGGTCAGTGTGTGTGTCCAGACACAAGAAGCAGCCGATGGGCGTAGCGTCTTCGTAGCCCGTCTGCGGAATGCAAAAAATTCAGGATAACTTCCGGTCACAGAAAGCACACCGCTGACCAATAAGAAATGCGGACGAGGTCAGGGCATGCAATTGTGCGATCGAGATCGTTGATATTAACTTGATCCGAAACGCTTTGGGTGCAGGCTCGTTGATGGTGTGTGAGTGATCTGGTGAGGGACGCGCGGACATGGTCGCCGGACGCGCAGGAGGCCGTGCGGTTGCTGGCGGTGTCGGCGCTGGTGGAGGGCCGTGGCCGGGTGGAGGCTGCGGACCTGTTCAAGGTGTCGGTCAGGGCCGTGGACAACTGGTGGGCGAGGTGGCAGGCCGGAAGGCGGGACGCGCTGCTGTCCCGGCCGCGGGCCCGACGTGCGGGTGAACATCAGGTTCTGTCCGAGGCCGGGCAGCCGCCGTGCGTCAGGCTGTCCTCGATCACACCCCATCCGGCCTGGGGCTTTCCGGTCAACTGTGGACGCGGGGGCAGACAGGCCGGCTGATCTTCAAGCTGTACGGGGTCCGCTTCACCGAGCCCGAGGTGGGCAAGTACCTCAAGCGCTGGGGGCTGACCTTCCAGCGGCCGGACAAGCGGGCCGTCGAGCAGGATCCGGAAGCCGTTCGAGCGTGGCACGAGGAGACCTGGCAGGCGATCCGGGCCCGGGCGAAGGCCGAATGACGGCGAGATCCTGTTCGCCGACCAGGTCGGGATCCGCTCGGACCAGGTCACCGGCCGCACCTGGGGGGTCAAGGGGAGGACCCAGGTGGACCACCGCACCGGAAACCGGTTCTCCGTGAACGCGATGGGGCCTTGACCCAAGGCCGGGAAGTTAGCGTTTTCGCAGGTCACGCAAGCGCGTTGAGGGGTCGAGGACAAAGCGTAACGGAGCTCGT
>NZ_JAIUKE010000362.1:1820-11697 GCF_020176795.1 Streptomyces sp. 8L | reverse complement strand
ACTTCTCACCCTCACCTCCCGCGTCCCACCTCTCACGCCCTCAGGAGCGTCGCGCCATGACGTCCACGGTGCCCACCGCCGTATCGCACACCCACCCGGGGCCCCGGGAGGGGGAGCGGCCCCTCACCATGTCGGGCCCCGACTTCCCTTACGCCTACGACGACTACCTGGCCCACCCCGCGGGTCTCGGCCAGATACCCGCGACCGAGCACGGCACCGAGGTCGCCGTCATCGGCGGCGGGCTGTCCGGCGTCGTCACGGCGTACGAACTGATGAAGGCGGGGCTGCGGCCCGTCCTGTACGAGGCCGACCGGATCGGCGGGCGGCTGCGCACCGTCGGCTTCGACGGCTGCGACCCGGCCCTCACCGCCGAACTGGGCGCGATGCGCTTCCCGCCGACCTCGACCGCGCTGCGGCACTACATCGACCTGGTGGGCCTGGCGACCACGCCCTTCCCCAACCCGCTGGCGCCCGGCACCCCTTCGACGGTGGTGGATCTCAAGGGCGTGCCCCACTACGCCCGTACGATCGCCGACCTGCCGCCGGTCTACCGCGACGTGATGGACGCGTGGAACACGTGTCTGGAGGAAGGCGCCGACTTCTCCGCGATGAACCGCGCGCTGCGCGCACGCGACATCCCCGCGATCCGGCGGATCTGGTCGCGGCTCGTGCGGGACCTGGACAACCAGACGTTCTACGGCTTCCTCTGCGACTCGCCCGCCTTCCAGTCCTTCCGGCACCGGGAGATCTTCGGCCAGGTCGGCTTCGGGACGGGCGGTTGGGACACCGATTTCCCGAACTCGATCCTGGAGATCCTGCGTGTGGTCTACACCGAGGCCGACGACGGCCACGAGAGCATCGTCGGCGGCAGCCAGCAGCTGCCCGAGCGGCTGTGGGAACGCGCGCCGGAGAAGATCACGTACTGGGCGCAGGGCACCTCGCTCGCCTCACTGCACGGTGACGGGCACCTGCCCGCCGTGACCGGCCTGCGAAGGACGGCGGGCGGCGGGATCACCGTCACCGACGCGGCCGGATCGATCCGGACCTACCGGGCGGCCGTCTTCACCGCGCAGTCGTGGATGCTGCTGTCCAAGATCGCCTGCGACGACGCGCTGTTCCCGATCGACCACTGGACGGCGATCGAGCGGACCCACTACATGGAGTCCAGCAAGCTGTTTGTCCCCGTCGACCGGCCGTTCTGGCTGGACGAGGACCCGCGCACCGGGCGTGACACCATGTCCATGACGCTGACGGACCGGATGACCCGGGGCACGTACCTGCTCGGCGACGACCCGGACGCGCCGGCCGTCATCTGCCTGTCCTACACGTGGTGCGACGACAGCCTGAAGTGGCTGCCGCTGTCCGTCAACGAGCGGATGGAGGTCATGCTCGCGTCGCTCGGCGAGATCTATCCCGGCGTCGACATCCGGAGCCATGTGATCGGCTCTCCTGTCACGGTGTCGTGGGAGAACGAGCCGTATTTCATGGGCGCGTTCAAGGCCAACCTGCCCGGCCACTACCGCTACCAGCGGCGCCTGTTCACGCACTTCATGCAGGACGCGCTGCCGGCGGACAAGCGCGGGATCTTCCTGGCGGGGGACGACATCTCGTGGACCGCGGGGTGGGCGGAGGGCGCCGTGCAGACGGCGCTGAACGCGGTGTGGGGCGTGCTGCACCACTTCGGCGGTACGACCGACCCGGCGAACCCCGGCCCCGGCGACCTGTTCGACGCCCTCGCGCCGGTGCGACTGCCGGAGGACTAGGCCCTGTCCGACCCGTCCCGCCCGGCCCGCGCCGCCCGGCGCGCCGTCCGGGGCCGGGGTCAGGGCGCCGTGCGGCCGGATCGCGTGTCGCGGGCGTTCGCGTCGTCCCGCGTCGGCCCGTTGTCCGTGGCGTCCGCGTCCCGGTCCGGCGTGCCCGTGCCGACCGGACCCCTGGCGCGGGCCCGCAGCACGCCCGCTCCGGCGAGCAGGCCCGTCGCGAACACCGTCACCAGGCCGAAGGACGCCTGGAGCGAGCTGGCGTGGGCGACGCCGCCGATCACCGACGGCGCGACGAGGCCGGAGGTGTACGTGATGGTGGCGACGCCCGCGATGGCCTGGTTCGCGTTCGGGCCGCTGCGCCCGGCCGCCGCGAAGGCCAGCGGTACGACGACCGCCACGCCGATGCCGAGCAGCGCGAACCCGCCCATCGCGAAGACCGGCTGGGGCGCGAACACCACCAGCAGACCGCCCGCGGTGGCGAACGCGCCGCCCGCCCGCACCGTGCGCACCGGGCCGAACCGGTCGACCAGCCGGTCGCCCGCAAGCCGCGTCACCGCCATCGTCAGCGAGAACGCGGTGGTGGAGGCGGCGGCCAGACCCGCCGAGGTGCTCAGCACGTCCCTGAGGTAGACCGCCGACCAGTCGAGGCTCGCCCCCTCGCCGAACACCGCGCAGAACCCGACCAGGCCGATCAGCAGCGCCGAACGGGGCGGCAGGGCGAAGCGCGGCGGGGCCTCGGCCTCCGGGGCGCTGCGCACGTCGAGGACGAAGCGGACGGCGACGAGCCCGGTCAAGGTCAGTACGGCCGCGGCCACTTCGTGGTGGACGCGGGCGCCCACGCCGAGGTTCGCGGCGAGCGCGCCGGAGGCCGAGCCGAGCAGGGCCCCGCCGCTCCACATGCCGTGCAGCCCCGACATGATCGATTTGCCGAGCCGGTTCTCGGTCTCGACGCCGATGCCGTTCATCACGACGTCGGACATGCCGGAGGCGGCGCCGTACACGAACAGCGCGGCGCACAGGGCCCACAGGTCGGGCGCGAGCGAGGGCAGCGCGAGGGAGAGCGTCCAGGCCGCCAGCAGGACGCGCAGCGCCCTGCGCGCGCCCAGCCGGTGCGCCACCCGCCCGGCCAGGGGCATCGCGAGGAGCGAGCCGACGGCGGGGAACGCGAGCGCGAGGCCGAGTTGGCCGGCGCCGATCCCGATGTGCTCCTGGAGCCACGGGACCCGGGTGGCGAAGCTGCCGGTGACGGAGCCATGGGCGCAGAACACCACGGCCAGGGCGATCCTGGCCCGCCGTAGGGGGCGCGGGCTCCGGCCGTCGGCGCCCCGGGGCGCTTGCGATGCCATGCGTCGTCCTCCACCTGGGGATGTGGTGCGTCGGGGGTGTGCGTGGGGGCGCGGCACGTGGGACGCGGCCGCCGGGCGGGCGCGGCGTTCGCGCCCCGTGCGGCGCCCCGCCCCGGAGGTTCCGGTTCCCGGGCGCCCCGGCCCCGGGGTGTACCGGCCCCGGAGGAAACGCCTCGCCGGCCCGTCTCCGGGTGCCGGTGGGGCGTCCCCACCCACGTGGACGTAAACTATCAGGAACCCTGCCTGATAAATAGCGCGCAAGGACGTCGGGCCGGTCTGGAAGGATTCCCGGTATGCCCGCATCCCCGAGTACCGCGAGGGCCATCAACGACCGGATGGCCCTGGAACACCTCCAGCGCCAGGGGCCTTTGACGGCGGCTCAGCTCAAGCAGCTCACCGGGCTCTCCCGCCCCACCGTGGCGGACCTCGTGGAGCGGCTCCAGAGCTCGGGACTCGTCCACATCGTCGGCGAGAGCGGCGGCGACCGCAGGGGCCCCAACGCGCGTGTCTACGGCATCGTCGCGGACCGCGCCCACCTCGCCGGGCTCGACATCAGGACCGGCAGCGTCTTCGTCGTCGTGGCCGACCTGCTCGGGCGCACCCTCGCCGAGGCCGCCGCGCCCGTCGACGACAGCACGGACCCGCGGGAGGCGGCAGAGCAGGCCGCCTCCCTGCTGGACCACACCGTCAAGGAGGCGGGCGCCACCCGGCTGCACAGCGTCGCCGTCGGCGCGCCGGGCCTCGTCGACCCGGTCACCGGGGAGCTGCGGGACTCCTCAGGGCTGCCCGCCTGGCACCGCAGGCTCGTCGGAGTCCTGCCCGACCGCCTGGCCGCCGACGTCCTGGTCGAGAACGAGACCAACCTGGCCGCCGTCGCCGAGCAGCGGATCGGCGCGGCCCGCGACCACGACGACTTCGCGCTGCTCTGGCTCGGCCTCAGCGTCGGCGCGGCCGTCGTCATCGGCGGCAGGCTGCGCAGAGGGGTCTCGGGCGGCGCGGGCGAGATCAGCTTCCTGCCCGTCCCCGGCACCGCGGGGCTGCCGTCCTCGACGGGCTGCGACGCCGGGCTGCACGGCCTCGTCTGCTCCGCCGCCGTCCGCGAGCTGGCCCTGCGCCACGGGATCGGCGCGACGCCCGCGCCGCACGAGCCGTCCGCCGCCGCGTACATCCGCGCCGCGCCCGGCGCGGGCGCCGCCGGTGCGCGCTTCCTCGACGACCTGGCCGACCGGGTCGCGCTCGGCGCCGCGGCCCTCACGACCGTGCTCGATCCCGGTCTCGTCGTGCTCTCCGGCGAGCTCGGCCACGCGGGCGGCGAGGCGCTCGCCGGGCGCGTCGAGAAGCGCCTCGCAGCGCTCTGCCCGCTGCGCACCGAGGTCGTGCCGACCGCGCTCGGCGGCGCCGCCGTGCTGCGCGGCGCGGTGCTCACCGCCCGCGACGCCGCACAGGACGAGCTGTTCCGCCCCGGCCCGTCGCCCGCGCGGGCGCTCGCGCACCGCGGATAGCGGCCCGGCCGCGGCGACCCGCGCGGCGACTGGGGAAAGCGAGACGGGTGTGGCGGCTGTGCCCAATGACCGGGCCGGACGACATGACCGGGCCGGGCGACGGGCTGCCGGACGACCGGCTGTGCCGGACGAGCGGCCCTGTCGCCGCCCCTCCTGTGAGCCAGCGCACAGGAATCACCCGTCCGGGTGATCGGCGTCCGTGGCACACTGGTCGCGTACAAGAAGCAGCGCACTCCGGGGTCGGTGAAAGTCCGAACCGGCGGTTACAGTCCGCGACCCGTCCGCCTTCAGCGGCCGGTTGACCAGGTGGAATTCCTGGACCGACGGTTAAAGTCCGGATGGGAGGCAGTGCGCGGCGGGCCCTCGCGGGCGCGCCTTCGTGGACAGGTCCGCCGTCGGCGGCCGGTCGTGCGACGGGTGTTCCCGCGTCCCCTGCGGGACGGCCCGTCTTCTCTGTCGTCACCGACAGGCCCCGGAGTCCGTGCCCGAGAGGCAGGAGGACCCGGTGGGAGCGGTGACGGAGCAGGCGCACCCGAGCGACACGGACGCCATGCGTCGCGCTGTGCGGCTCGCCGCCCTCGGCCTCGGTTCCACCAGCCCCAACCCCGTCGTGGGCTGCGTCGTCCTCGACGCCGAGGGGCGCCCGGCCGGCGAGGGGTACCACCAGCGGGCCGGCGGCCCGCACGCCGAGATCCACGCCCTGCGCGCGGCAGGTCCGCGTGCCCGCGGCGGCACCGCGTACGTCACCCTCGAACCCTGCAACCACACCGGACGCACGGGCCCCTGCGCGCAGGCGCTGATCGAGGCCGGGATCGCCCGGGTCCGCTACGCCGTCGCCGACCCCACCCCGGGCGCCGCGGGCGGCGGCGCCACCCTGCGCGCGGCCGGGATCGCCGCGGAGCAGGGCCTGCTGGCCGACGAGGCCGAGGAGGGCAACGCCGCCTGGCTCACCTCCGTGCGCCGCGGCCGTCCGCACGTCACCTGGAAGTACGCCGCCTCGCTCGACGGCCGGGTCGCCGCGCGGGACGGCACGAGCCGGTGGATCACCTCCGCCGAGGCCCGCGCCGACGTGCACCGGCTGCGCGCCGAGTCGGACGCCGTCGTCGTCGGCTCCGGCACCCTGCGCACGGACGATCCGCACCTCGCGGCGCGCGGCCACCCGGACGCCGTCCAGCCGCTGCGGGTCGCCGTCGACACCCACGCGACCGCCGTACGCCCCGGCGCGCGCATCCTGGACGACGCCGCGCCCACCCTGGTCGCCGTCGCCGAGGACGCCGACATCCGGGCCCTCGGGGCCGTGGGCGGGCGCGCCGATGTCGTATGGCTGCCGCGCGCGGAACACGGCCTGTCCGTACCGGCGCTGCTCGACGCCCTGTACGCGCGCGGAGTGCGCGCCGTACTGCTCGAAGGGGGCCCGGTCCTCGCCGGCTCCTTCGCCGCCGCCGGCGCGGTCGACCGTGTCGTCGGCTACCTCGCGCCTGTCCTGCTCGGCGCCGGGCCCGCCGCCCTCGCCGACGCCGGAATCCCCACCCTCGCCGACGCGTTGCGACTGCGCATGACCGAGGCCGTCCGCATCGGCGCGGACCTGCGTATCACCGCGGTACCGGCCGCCGGAGAAGCGGCCGCCGCCCCACAGAAGGAGCGTTGAGTGTTCACCGGAATCGTCGAAGAACTGGGTGAGGTCACCGCAGTCGAGAACCTCGGTGACTCCTGTCGCTTCACGCTGCGCGGGCCCGTGGTCACAGAAGGCGCGAAGCACGGCGACTCCATCGCGGTCAACGGGGTCTGCCTCACCGTCGTCGACCGCGCCGAGGACCGGTTCACGGCCGACGTGATGGCCGAGACCCTGAACCGGTCGAGCCTCGGCGCGCTGGCGCCCGGCTCCCCGGTCAACCTGGAGCGCACCGTCGCCGTCGGCGGCAGGCTGGGCGGCCACATCGTCCAGGGCCACGTCGACGGCACCGGCACGATCGTGGAGCGCGAGGTCTCCGAGCACTGGGAGATCGTCAGGATCGGGCTGCCCGAGGGCCTCTCCCGCTACATCGTCGAGAAGGGCTCCATCACGGTGGACGGCGTGAGCCTCACCGTCGTGGACGCGGGCCCCGACTCCTTCACCATCAGCCTGATCCCCACCACGCTCGCGCTCACCACGCTCGGCTCCAAGGGACCGGGCGACCCGGTCAACCTGGAGGTCGACGTCCTCGCCAAGTACGTCGAGCGGCTGCTCGGCGACCGGCCGCGAAGCGGTGACGCGCCGTCACTGCCGGGAGAGGGGCCGACCCGGTGAGCGCCGTCTCCTGGCTGAACAGCGAGGCGTTCACCGCCTTCGGCCAGCACATCCTCTGGTCCGACATGATCGGCAACACCATCGGGCTGATCGCCCTCGCCCTCGGCTGGCGCCGGTCCGTGTGGACCTGGCCCGCACAGTTCGTGTCCGGCGTGATCCTGGTCGCCGCCTACTTCTCCGCGCACCTCAGCGGCGGCATCGGCAAGCAGCTGATCGTCATCGTCGTCGCGCTCTGGGGCTGGCGGCAGTGGCAGGCGCGCGGCGGCAAGGACCGGGCCGCGGACGGCGGCGCGGTCACCGTACGGTTCGCGACCTGGCGCGAGCGCGGCCTGCTCGCGCTGGGCACCGCCCTCGGCACCGCCGCGCTCGGCGGCCTGTTCACGGCCTACCCGAGCCTGTCCTGGAGCCCCTGGCAGGACGCGTACATCTTCGTCGGCACGCTGGCGGCGATGGTCGCGCAGGCGCGCGGCCTGGTCGAGTTCTGGTTCGCCTGGCTGCTGGTCGACGTCGTCGGAGTACCGCTGGCGTTCAGCAGCGGACTCGCGTTCTCCGGCTTCGTCTACGTGATCTATCTGGCCCTCGTCCTGTGGGGGATGCGCGACTGGTGGCTGCGCTCGCGCCGCCACGGTTCCCTGGCGCTTGGAGGCGCGACAGCATGACAGCAACGACCGCACCCACCTGGTACACCACCGACAACGCCGAGGACTTCACCCTCGACCCGGTCCAGCAGGCGATCGCGGACATCGCCGCGGGCCGCCCCGTGGTCGTCGTGGACGACGAGGACCGGGAGAACGAGGGCGACCTCGTCGTCGCGGCCGAGAAGGCCACCCCCGAGATCGTCGCCTTCATGATGTCCGAGTGCCGGGGCCTGATCTGCGCGCCGATGGAGGGCCCCGAGCTCGACCGGCTCGAACTCCCGCAGATGGTCGGCCAGAACACCGAGTCCATGCGGACGGCGTTCACCGTCTCCGTCGACGCCGCGCCCGCCCACGGCGTCACCACCGGCATCTCCGCCGCCGACCGCGCCACCACGCTCGCCCTTCTCGCCGGCGGCCAGGCGGCGCCCGCCGACTTCGTCAGGCCGGGGCACGTCTTCCCGCTGCGAGCCCGCTCGGGCGGCGTCCTCGTGCGCAACGGCCACACCGAGGCCGCCGTGGACCTCGCCCGCCTCGCCGGGCTGCGGCCCGCGGGCGCCATCGTGGAGATCGCGGGGGAGGACGGCGCCATGCTGAGGCTGCCGCAGCTCATCCCGTTCGCCCGCAAGCACGGCCTGACCATCATCTCGATCGAGGACCTGATCGCCTACCGGCGCAGCGCGGAGCCCGTGGTGCACCGCGCGGCCGAGGTGCGGCTGCCCACCGCGTTCGGACCCTTCACGGCCTTCGGCTACCGCTCGGCCGCCGACGGCGTCGAGCATGTGGCGCTCGTCCACGGCGACCTGGGCGACGGGGAGAACGTCCTGGTGCGCGTCCACTCGGAGTGCCTCACCGGCGACGTCTTCGCCTCGCAGCGCTGCGACTGCGGGCCCCAGCTGCACGCCTCCATGGAGCGCATCGCCGAGGAGGGCCGGGGCGTCGTGGTCTACCTGCGCGGCCACGAGGGCCGCGGCATCGGCCTGCTGTCCAAGCTCCGCGCGTACGAACTCCAGGAGCGCGGCCTCGACACGCTCGACGCCAACCTGGAGCTCGGCCTGCCCGCCGACGCGCGCGACTACGCCGCGGGCGCCCAGATCCTCCAGGACCTCGGCGTGCACAGCCTCACCCTCATGACCAACAACCCCGACAAGACCGACGCGCTCAGCAGCCACGGCCTCGTCGTGTCGGGGCGCGAGCCCATGCCCGTCGTGGCGGGCGAGCACAATCTGCGCTACCTGCGCACGAAGCGCGACCGCATGGGGCACGACCTGCCCTGGCTCGACGCCGCCATCCCTGCATCGGCCTGCGGCAACCAGTGAGCCGCCGCCGGAACAGCGGAACGGGCCCGGCCGCCCCAGCGGAACCGGCTCGGCCGGCGCAGCGGACAACATCGGAAATGCCCACGACATCAGAGATGTCAGGGTAATCAGAGGCATGAGAGACAGGGAGAGACAGTGAGCGGCAAGGGCGCGCCCGAACTGACCGTCAAGAACTGCGGTGACCTCCGGGTCGCCGTGATCGCGGCCAGCTGGCACGAGAAAGTGATGGACGGCCTCGTCGACGGCGCCGTGCGCGCCCTGCGCGAGCTGGGCATCGAGGAGCCGACCCTGCTGCGGGTCCCGGGCAGCTTCGAGCTCCCCGTCGTGGCCAAGGCGGTCGCGGAGCGGGGCTATGACGCGGTCGTGGCGCTCGGCGTCGTCATCCGGGGCGGCACACCGCACTTCGAGTATGTGTGCCAGGGCGTGACCCAGGGCCTGACCCAGGTCTCCGTCGACACCGGCGTTCCCGTCGGCTTCGGCGTGCTGACGTGCGACACCGAACAGCAGGCACTCGACCGCGCGGGCCTCGAAGGCTCGACGGAGGACAAGGGCCACGAGGCGGTCACCGCCGCCGTCGCCACGGCGACGATCCTGCGGACCGTCGCCGAACCCTGGCGGCAGGCGTCGGGCGCGTCCCGATAGAGTGAGCGCCACCATGTCCAAGAAGACGTTCGAGGAGCTCTTCGCCGAGCTCCAGCAGAAGGCCGCCACCGGCGACCCCGCGACCTCCCGTACCGCCGAGCTGGTGGGCAAGGGCGTCCATGCCATCGGCAAGAAGGTCGTCGAGGAGGCCGCCGAGGTCTGGATGGCCGCCGAGCACGAGGGCAAGGACGCCGCGGCCGAGGAGATCTCACAACTCCTCTACCACGTCCAGGTGATGATGGTCGCGCGCGGCATCGGCCTGGACGACGTGTACTCCCATCTCTGAGCCGGCGTGCGCCCGCCCCCCCCCCGGGGGGGCGGGGGGCGGGGGGGGGGGGGGCCGCCGGGGGGGGGCCGCCGGGGCCCCCCCCCCCGCCCCCCCC
>NZ_JAIUKE010000362.1:0-1814 GCF_020176795.1 Streptomyces sp. 8L | reverse complement strand
CCCCACAACGCCCTCACCCTCCGCCGGTGTGTGCCGGCGGCCGGCCCTTGGGGCTGGCCCCAGGTCTCCGCCCCCCGCCCCCCCGCGGCCCCCCCCCCCGGGCCGGGGGGGGCGGGGCGGCGCGCGGGCACCGGTCCGCCGCGTGCGGCCCCGGCGGCACGGCACCGCCTCTCGCCGCGCCGACGCGCCGGCCGGCCGCACCACCGCCTCCGTACGCACACCAGCACCAGCAGACCAACACCCGCACCCGTCCCCGCACCGAAGGAAGCCGCTCCCATGCTGCGCATCGCCATCCCCAACAAGGGTTCACTCTCAGGACCTGCGTCGGCGATGCTCCATGAGGCCGGCTACCTGCAGCGCAAGGAGTCCAAGGAACTCGTCCTCGTCGACCCGGCCAATCAGGTCGAGTTCTTCTACCTGCGCCCCCGGGACATCGCGATCTACGTGAGCTCCGGCCGCCTCGACATCGGCATCACCGGCCGGGACCTGCTGGTCGACTCCGGCGCCGAGGCCGAGGCCATCCTGCCGCTCGGCTTCGCCCGCTCCACGTTCCACTACGCCACGAAGCCCGGAACCGCCCAGGGCATCGCGGACTTCGGCGGGATGACGATCGCCACCTCCTACGAGGGCATCGTCGCGGGCCACCTCGCGGACAGCGGCATCAAGGCCTCCGTCGTCCACCTCGACGGCGCGGTCGAGACGGCCATCCAGCTCGGCGTGGCACAGGTCATCGCCGACGTGGTGGAGACCGGCACCTCGCTGCGCAACGCGGGCCTGGAGATCGTCGGCGAGCCGATCATGACCTCGGAGGCCGTCGTCGTCCGCAGGACGGGGGCCGAGGAGGACCCGAAGGTCGAGCAGTTCCTGCGCCGTCTGCAGGGCGTCCTGGTGGCCCGTACGTACGTGATGATGGACTACGACTGCCGCGCCGAGCACCTGGAGCGGGCCGTCGCCCTCACCCCGGGCCTGGAGTCGCCGACCGTCTCCCCGCTGCACAACGAGGGCTGGGTCGCCGTCCGCGCGATGGTCCCCACCGTCGACGCCCAGCGCATCATGGACGACCTGTACGCGCTCGGCGCCCGCGCCATCCTCACCACCGCCATCCACGCCTGCCGGCTCTGACGGGGCCCGGCCCCCCCCCCCCCGCGGCCGGGTTCCCACCGCCCGGCCCCCGTGCCGGGACCAGCGAAAGACACCCGCACCGAGGAACGAGCCCAGCCGATGCCGACGACGCCGCCCGAGGAAGACCGGGAGCACATGCACGCCGCGCCCACCCCGCCACGGACGCCCGCCCTGCCGGTCACGTTCCGGCCGCAGCGCACCCGGATCGTGGCCCTCTGCGTCGGCATCGTCATGTTCGTCGTCATCACGGTCGTCTCGCTGCTGCTCGACAGCGCCGCGCCCTGGGAGCAGTCGAGCTTCGTCGTCCTCGCCGCGATCTTCCTCGGCGTCCTCGCGCTGCTCAGCCGACCGAAGGTCGTCGCCGAGGCCGATGGGGTGACCGTGGTGAACCTCACACAGGTGCGGCGGCTGGCCTGGGCGGAGATCCTGCGGGTCAATCTGCGCCAGGGCGACCCCTGGGTCTTCCTCGACCTCAGCGACGGCACCAGCCTGCCCGTGATGGGCATCCAGCCCGGAATCGCACGGCAGCACGCCATCCGGGACGCACGGGCGCTGCGCGCGCTCGTCGACGCCCACGGCACCGGGACCGAGTCGGGCGGCCCGTCCGGGGCCGCGGACGGCGACGCCCGCTGAGGCGTGCGCCCCACGGCGCGGTCTTGACTACTCTGTGGGGCGGGGCGCCGGGCGCGCCC
>NZ_JAIUKE010000361.1 GCF_020176795.1 Streptomyces sp. 8L | reverse complement strand
GGCCTACTCCGAGGCGCTGCGTGCGGGCGGCGGCCCGCAGTTGCCTCCCGGGCCCGCGGGGCGGGGGGGGCGGGGGGGGGGGGGGGGGGGGGGGGGGGCGCCCCCCCCCCCCCCCCCCGCCACCTGTGGCCGGCTCCGGCCCGCGGGGATTCCTTTCGAACCGAGGAGTGACTCCCTCCAGCGATGGACGGAACGTCCGGTAGTACCTGCGCCGCCCCCTCCGCGGAGGCGGCGGCATGACCGTTCCCCTGCTGCTGCTCGCAGCCGCGCTCGTCCTGATCCTCGCCAACGGCTTCTTCGTGGCAGCCGAGTTCGGCCTCGTCACGGTGGAGAAGGCGGACGCCGAGCGCGCCGCGGCCGCCGGTGACCGGCGCGCCTCGGTCGTCGTCAAGGCCGTGCGCGAGCTGTCCTTCCAGCTCTCCGGCACCCAGCTCGGCATCACCGTCACCTCGCTGGTCGTCGGCATGCTCGCCGAGCCCGCACTCGACGACCTGCTCGCGCCGCCGCTGTCCGCGACCGGGCTGCCGGGCGGCGCCGTCGACGCCATCTCCGTGGTGCTCGGCATGCTCGTCGCGTCCGGCGCCCAGATGGTCGTCGGCGAACTCGTCCCGAAGAACTGGGCGGTGTCCAAGCCGCTCCAGGTCGCCCGGTTCGTGGCCGGTCCCCAGCACCGCTTCACCCTGCTGTTCCGGCCCGTCATCGCCCTCCTGACGAAGGTGGCGAACCGCCTCGTCAGGATGCTCGGCGTCGAGCCGGCCGACGAGCTCGCGTCGGCCCGTACGCCCGGCGAGCTGGTCTCGCTGGCCCGCCACTCCGCACAGGCCGGCACCCTCGAACAGGACACGGCGGACCTGTTCGTGCGCACCCTCGCCCTCGGCCGCCTCGCGGCCCAGCACGTCATGACCCCGCGGGTGAAGGTCAGCGCGCTCCAGACCGACGCGACCGCCGCCGACGTCGTCAACCTCACCCGCGCGACCGGCCTGTCCCGCTTCCCCGTCTACCGCGACCGCATCGACGAGATCGCCGGCATGGTCCACCTGAAGGACGCGCTGGCCGTCCCCGCGGACCGGCGGCTGCGCACCCCGGTCTCCCGCATCGCCATACCGGCCCTGCTGGTGCCCGAGACGCTGCCCGCGCGGCAGCTGCTCGCCCGGCTGCGCACGGAGCAGCCGATAGCCGTCGTCGTCGACGAGTACGGCGGCACCGCCGGCGTCGTCACGATCGAGGACATCGTCGAGGAACTGGTCGGCGAGGTCCGCGACGAGCACGACGACGAGGGCGACGCGCGCCCCGAGATCGTGTCCGTGGCGGCCGAGGACGCCCGCCCGGCCTGGGAGGTCGAGGGCAGCACCCGGGTCCTGACCCTCCGGCGCATCGGCCTGGAGGCACCGGAAGGGCCGTACGAGACCCTCGCCGGCCTCGTCGCCGACCTGCTGGGCCGTATCCCGGTCCTCGGCGACCGGGTGGATCTGCCCGGCTGGCGGCTCTCCGTGCGCCAGGTGGACCGCTACCGCGCCGAACGCGTCAGGATCGTCCGTACGGGCGCACTCCCGATACCGGAGAACACCCCCGCCGGCGGCGTTCCCGCCGAGCGGCCCCAGGGCCCCGCGGCGGACCAGGACCGCCGGCCCCCACAGGGCGCGGACCGTGCCGCGGGCGCGGGCCGTACGAGGACCCAGGGGCGC
>NZ_JAIUKE010000360.1 GCF_020176795.1 Streptomyces sp. 8L | reverse complement strand
TACGTGACCATGAACCGTCCCGCTACACTCCCACCGCTCGACATTCACCCAGGTCAAGCCTCAAAGTACTGCTGGAGTATTAGCCCCCCTCTTGGGCTTCGTGTCCACCCCTGCGCCGGCTTCGTGTCCACCCCTGCGCCGACTTCGCGGACATCCCCGCACCGGCCCTTCTGTATGGAGGTATGCAAACAGGTGCGGTCGTGAATGGATCGCTGATACGTTGCCCGCATGAGCGACACCCCCGCCGACCGGTTGCAGCGGCTCTTCGATGGGCACCGCCTGACGCCCGCGCAGCGTCGCATCGCGCACAGCATGGTGCGCAGGGCGGGAGAGGCGCCGTTCCTCTCCAGCGTCGAACTCGCGGAGCTGGCCGGCGTCAGCCAGCCCTCGGTCACACGGTTCGCCGTCGCGCTGGGCTTCGACGGCTATCCGGCGCTGCGCCGGCACCTGCGTGAAGTCGCGCCCGCCGCCGCGCCCGAGGAGGCCGAGGAGGACGCCGAGTGCAACGCCTACCAGCAGGCCGTGCTCGGCGAGATCGACAACCTGCGGGAACTCGCCGCGCTCCTCGCCGACCCGGCCCCCGTCGAGCGGGCCGGCCGGCTGCTCGCGGCCTCCAGGCCGCTGCCCGTGATCGGGCTGCGCGCGGCCTCCTCGCAGGCCCGCGGGTTCGCGTACTTCGCGGCCAAGGTGCATCCGGACGTGCGCCTGCTGGACGAGGGCGGCAGCATGCTCGTCGACCGGCTCGACGCCGCACGCCGCGCCGGTGCCACCGCGCTCATCTGCTTCGCCCTGCCCCGTCACCCGCGCGAGGTGGTCGAGGCGCTGGCGCACGCGCGGGAGACCGGGCTCACCGTGGTGACCGTCGCCGACTCGGCGTTCGCGCCGGTCGCGCCGTACAGCGATCTCCTCATCCCGGCGGCCGTCGGGACCGGCCTCGCCTTCGACACGGTCTGCGCGCCCATGCTCCTCGGGCGCGTCCTGCTGGAAGCCATGTGCGACGAACTGCCGGACGCGCCGACCCGGCTGGAGGAGTTCGACGCCGCGGCCGTCGCGCGCGGCCTCTTCGCCGAGTGACGGACTCCGCCCGGAGTCCCCGTCTGCTTCCTCAGGGCGCCGCCGTTTCCTCAGGGCGCCGCCGTCACCTTCTCTCATGGGTCCCTCACGTTCTCTCATGGGCCCCTCACGTGCACTCACTACTCTGCGGTCACCAACGGCAGGCGCGGAGGAGGCACATCGTGGCGCGCGGAGGACAACAGTCCCTTGCACGGGTGGCGGTGATCGTGCGGGCGGGTTCTGTCCCGCTGTTCTGGCTGGGAGTCCTCTCCGCGGGCATCGGCCTGCTGCTGCCCGGGATCACCGGCCGGCACATCGGCGTCTACGCGGGAGCCGCGCTGTTCGTGGTGTGCGCGGCCGTCGTCGCCCTGGTGCGGCGGGGCCGCTACCGGGCCTGGGCGGACCGCGCCTCGCGTGCGGGCAAGTTCGACTTCCTCCAGGACCGGGGCGTGACCCTGCGCAACTGGCGCCGCGCGCACCGCTGGTGGCTCGTCGTCGCGTTCGCGGCCGGGATCGCCTGCTCGCTCGCGGTGCCCGCCGCGCTCGGCATGGGCATCGCGGGCGCCGGCACGGGGCTGTGGCTGAAGGCGGTGTGGATCGGCCGCAGGGAACGCGGCGACGACGCCATCCTGTGGGTCCGTACGGACTGGGCCGGGACCGGACGCCCCGCCGGCAAGCAGGTCAAGGGGTACAGGACGACCGGCGTCGCGGCCGGGGGCCCCGCGCCCGGAGGAGGGGCGCGACGCCGCTGACCCCGAGCCGCACCGGGTGCCGGATGCCGGCGACCGGGCAGCGCTCCCGCTCAGAGCTCCAGCGCGGACTCGATCCTGGAGAGCTGGTGCCGGGCCATCGCCAGGTTCGCCCGGCCCTTGTCCAGCGCGAGGTAGAGGAACAGGCCGTTGGCGCCCCGCCCCTTGAGCAGCCGGATCAGGTGGTACTGGCTGCCCAGCGTGATCAGGATGTCCTCGATCTCGTCCTTGAGGCCCAGCAGTTCCATCGTGCGGACCTTCGCTCTGACCACGTCCGTGTTGCCGGCGGCCGCGACGGCGAGGTCGAGGTCCTTGCCGCCGCCGGCCGTGCCGAGCGCCATGCCGCTGGTGTAGTCGACCAGCGCCGCGCCGATCGCGCCGTCGATGGAGGTGAGGGCGTCCTTGAGGGAGGCTTCGGTGTTCGCCAGTGGGTGTCGTACGTCCTTTGTCTCTGGTGGCCGCTGTTCTGGTGGCCGCCTTCTTGCCGGCGGTCCCGCGGCCACGGGTCGGTGGAGTCGTGGGGGGGGGGGGGGGGTTTCGCGGAAGCTGAGGCCACGGGTCAGGCGTTCTCCGGTCGGTCGAGGGCGCCGTCCACCAGCTCGCCGATGCGCGCGCTCGATCTGCGGGCCTCCAGATGCAGCCGGCCCACATTGGCGCGCGGTTCGGCCAGCAGCGTCAGCACCGCCGACGGGCCCGCCGCGTACGTGGCGACATAGCCGTCCTCCCCCCGTACGAGGAGTTCGCGGAAAGCGCCCCGGCCCGTGGTGTCCGTCAGCCGCTGCGCCACGCCCAGTGCTGCGGCGGTCAGCGCGGCCACGCCCTCGGCCTCGTCGCCCGCGGTCTCCCGGGCGAGCACGAGTCCGTCGACGCTCGCGGCGAGAGCTCCCGTCACCTGGGGGAGGCGGGCCCTGAGGCGTCTCAGCTCGCCGAGCACCTCGGCGTGTGCCGTCATCAGCTGTCTCCTCTCGGCGCGTTGCCGCAGCGTGCGCCTCATGACGGAGGGATCGGGGAGGGTCCGGCGGGGCGGCGGGAGATCACAGGGTTGCCTCCAGGGCGTCGCGCAGCCTGCGCAGCAGGGCGATGTCGGGGTCGTCGGAGAGCCGCGCGACCCGGGCGGGCAGGGCTCCGGTGGACTCCGCAGGCCCGAGCGGCTCCGGCGTGGACTGCTCAGGGGCGAGTGGCTCCGGCGTGGATTCCACCGGCCCGAGCGGCTCCTGCGGGATGTCCACCAGGCCGGCCGCCGCGAGTCTGCGGATGTCCAGGAGGACGTGGAACGCCGGGCGGCCGAGGGCCCGGGCGATGGCCGCGGCGGTCCTGGTGCCGTCCGCCAGCGCGAGGACGTCGCGCTGCCTGCGCGGCACGCTCTGGCCCGGCGCGGGCTCGCGGACGACGACGGGGGCGCTGTCGACGCTCCCGTACGGCCAGACGCTGTCGAGGAGTTCGCGGCGGCGCAGCGTCTCGCGCGCGACGGCCGCCGCCGACACGGGCCGTACGGTGCCGAACCAGTGGGCCACCCCGTAGCGGAAGCGGGTCGGCCCGCTGCCGGGGGCCAGCGCGAAGAAAGCCGCGTCGAACACCGCACCCAGGTGGCATATCTCCAGCTCGCCGCCGCCCACCCGGCCGCTGTCGACCAGGTGGCGGGCCACCTCGCGGCGGGGGCCCCCCCCCCCCCCCCCCACCACCCCCCCCCCCCAACCCCCCCCCCCCCCCCCCCGGACCGGGCGGGCCCCCCCCGGGGCCGCCCGGGGCAGCCCGTGC
>NZ_JAIUKE010000359.1 GCF_020176795.1 Streptomyces sp. 8L | reverse complement strand
GGCGCGCCACCCCGCCGGGGGCCGCGCCCCCCCGGGGGGGCGGGGGGGGCGGGCGCCCCCCCCGCCGCCGGCCCCCCCCCCCCTCGACCGCCTCCTGCCAGCCGGTGTACGGCAGCCGCCCGCCCGCCGTGAGCAGGACGTCGACGCCGGGCGCCGCCGGGCTCTCCGCGTGCACGATCCGGCCCTCGGAGAGGTAGAGCGTCCCGTGGTCGCGCAACAGGGCCCCGGTGGCCCGCTCCTCGGCGAGGCGCAGCAGCATGGGGGAGACGGTGCGCGAAACCGGCGAAACTGGTGAAAGCGCCGGAGGCGCGGGGTGCGCGGCGGGCGTGGCCGGGGAGCCCGCGGTGGCGGGCCGCTCGGTCATCCGAGCACCAGCCGTTGTGCCAGCTGCCGCAGGCGTATCCGGGCGAGGGCGAGATTGCCGGTGGCCCGGTCGAGCCAGAGGTGCAGGAAGACGCTGCTGTCGAACGTCGTCTCCACGAAGCACAGCACGTGGTAGCCGGTACGGGTGGTCACGATCACGTCTTCGACGGGCAGCCCTTTCCCGCCCCCCCCCGGGGCGGCCCCCCCGCCCCCGGCGCCCGGCTCCCCGGCGCCCCGCCCCCCCCGGGGCCCGCCCCGCCCCCCCCCCCCCCCCCCCCCCCGTCCGGGGCCGCGCCCGGCCCCGGGTCCGGCGCGAACGTGGTGTACTCGGCCGCGGTGCGGGCCAGTTCGGCCGTCTCCGCGGCCGCGGCCTCCGGATCGCCGCCGGGCGACTCGCCCGCCGTGCCCAGGGCCAGTCCGCTCGTCCAGTCGACCACCGACGCGCCGCGCGCTCCCGGCAGGGCCATGGCCTCGGCCAGGCATGCGTCGATTCCGGGCACACGAACTCCCTCCCCCGGTCGGGTGTGCGGCCGCACAGTCGTGCGGAAGCAGTGACCGCGACACTACGCATGGTGTTCGACGCGGGAAGGGGAGTCCGGCACTTTCCCCGGAGAGAGGTCAGTTATGAACGTGGCATATGCAAAAACGTGGCCCCCCCCGATCGAACGCGATCGGGCACGTCTTGTTTGTGGAGGAGGCGTGGGGGTGGCCGCAGCTACGGCAGCAGCGCGTCGGTGTGCTCCGCGCCCGACTCCGTGACGATCTCCTCGACCGTCTGCGGCGTCCGTACCGTCGCGAAGCCGACCGGTCCTGCCGTGCCGTCCCCCGGCGCTCCGGGTGCCGTGAAGCCGTACACGCCCGGCCGGGGCAGGCTGTTGTACGCGTAGTGGTGCGCGAAGTAGTACGCCCCGGTGTCCAGCGCCGCGACCACGTCGCCCTGCTCGATCAGGGGGAGCGGGCGGTCCGTGGCCAGCAGGTCGCCTGCGAAGCACGCCGGGCCCGCGACATCCTGCGCGACCGGCTCACCGGTGCGCGGCTCGCCCTTCGCGTCGTACGCGGCGATCCGCAGCGGCCACGACTCCGGCGCGTACACCGTGCGCGTCGCCACTTGCACGCCCGCGTGCGTGACGGCGATCGGACGGGCGCCCGCGGACTTGGTGTACTCGACCTTCGCCAGGATCGTGCCGTGCTTGGCGAGCAGCGAGCGGCCGAACTCGGTGACCAGTCCGTACCTGCCGTCGAACAGCCCCGGCACCGTCTCCTTCAGGACGCGTACATAGTCCGCGTAGCCGGGAGTGTGCTCCTCCGAGGCGAAGTTCACCGGGAGGCCGCCGCCGATGTCGAGCGTGTCGATCTGCTGCCGGCCGGCCGCCGTGTTGATCTCCTCGGCCAGCTCGTACAGCGCCTTTATGCCTTCAGCCATCAGCGCGAGCGGCACCCCCTGCGAGCCGGAGTGCGCGTGCAGCCGGGTCAGCCACGGCCGCCGCGTGTACGCCTCGACGACCCACTCCCGCGCGCCCTCGTCCCGCAGCGCCACGCCGAACTTCGACGTGGACGTGGCCGTGGACAGCGCGCCGATGGACCCGGTGCCGGTCTGCGGGTTGACCCGGACGCCGATCGGGGAGCGCGTGCCGAGCTCCGGGACGAGCGTGTCGAGGCGGGCCAGCTCCTGGCGGTTGTCGGCGTTGACCGCGATGCCGAGCGACAGGGCCTCGCGCAGCTCGGCCGCGGTCTTCGCGGGGGAGTCCAGCACGGTCGCCTCGGCGGACATTCCGGCGGCGCGGGCCAGGGCCAGCTCCCCGGGGCTCGCGACCTCGGCACCCACGCCCAGCTCGCGCAGCAGCCGCACCACGGGCACCAGCGGCGACGCCTTCACCGCGAAGGCGTGCAGCACTGGCGTGCCCGGTGGGAGCGCCGCGTGGAACGCCGCCCGCAACGCGGCGACGGACTCCCGGACACCCGCCACGTCGAGCAGGCCCACGACCGGCTGCTCGTCGCTGATCAGGCCCTCGGCCACGGCCGCGCGCACCGCGCGGTGGCGCCGGGCGGCCGCTGCGGCGCCCCGGTCCGCGGCCGAGTCCTCTATGTCGGTCATGTCGGTCTCTGTCTTGCCCATGTGCATGTGCCCATCATGCTCGATGGCCCAGTCGGTCGGGCCGGCCCTGTTGACTAGGAATATTCAGAGGGTCAGGATGTGAATATCTGGTTCACCCGTGAGCGCGCCCCCGGCGCGAGTACGTGAGCCCGACCAGTACGCCCGTTCAACCAGCGTCAGCTCAACCTGTACGCCCGTTCAACCAGTACGCCAGCGCAACCAGCACGCCCGTTCAATCAGTACGCCAGTGCACCCGTGCACGTCGGATCGCTCGTGGAGGAGTTCCCCGCCATGTCAGAGCCTCGCCTCGTCAGGGCCCCGCGCGGCCCCCAGCTCAGCGCCCTGGGATGGCAGCAGGAAGCCGCCCTGCGCATGCTCCAGAACAACCTCGACCCGGAGGTGGCCGAGCACCCGGAGAAGCTCGTCGTCTACGGCGGCACCGGCAAGGCCGCCCGCGACTGGCGCTCCTTCGACGCCATGGTCCGCACGCTGCGCACCCTGAAGCAGGACGAGACGATGCTCGTCCAGTCCGGCCGCCCCGTCGGCGTGATGCAGACCCACGAGTGGGCCCCGCGCGTCCTGATCGCCAACTCCAACCTCGTCGGCGACTGGGCGAACTGGGAGGAGTTCCGCCGCCTGGAGGCCCTCGGCCTGACCATGTACGGGCAGATGACCGCGGGCTCCTGGATCTACATCGGCACCCAGGGCATCCTCCAGGGCACCTACGAGACGTTCGCGGCCGTCGCGGCCAAGCGCTTCGGCGGCACGCTCGCCGGGACGATCACCCTCACCGCGGGACTCGGCGGCATGGGCGGCGCCCAGCCCCTCGCCGTCACCATGAACGACGGCGTCGCCATCTGCATCGACGTCGACCCGCGCGCCATCGAGCGCCGTATCGAGCACCGCTACCTCGACGTGCGCGCCGACAGCGTCGAGCACGCCTTCCGGCTCGCCGTCGAGGCGCGCGACGCCCGCCGCCCCCTGTCCATCGGCCTCCTCGGCAACGCCGCGGAACTGCTGCCGCAGATCCTCGCCGACGGCGCCCCGGTCGACATCGTCACCGACCAGACGTCCGCGCACGACCCCCTCTCCTACCTCCCGGTCGGCGTCGACTTCGACGACATGGCCACCTACGCCGCCGACAAGCCGGCCGACTTCACGAACCGCGCCCGCGAGTCCATGGCCCGCCACGTCGAGGCCATGGTCGGCTTCCAGGACGCGGGCGCCGAGGTCTTCGACTACGGCAACTCGCTGCGCGGCGAGGCCAAACTCGCCGGGTACGAGCGCGCCTTCGACTACCCCGGCTTCGTCCCCGCCTACATCCGCCCGCTGTTCTGCGAGGGCAAGGGCCCCTTCCGCTGGGCCGCCCTGTCCGGCGAGGCGTCCGACATCCACAAGACGGACAAGGCGATCCTCGACCTCTTCCCGGAGAACGAGTCCCTGCACCGCTGGATCAACATGGCGCAGGAGCGCGTCCACTTCCAGGGCCTGCCCGCCCGCATCTGCTGGCTCGGCTACGGCGAGCGCGACCGCGCGGGCGAGCGCTTCAACGACATGGTCGCCTCCGGCGAACTCGCCGCGCCCCTCGCCATCGGCCGCGACCACCTCGACACCGGCTCCGTCGCCTCCCCGTACCGCGAGACCGAGGCCATGCGCGACGGCTCCGACGCCATCGCGGACTGGCCGCTGCTCAACGCCATGGTCAACGTCTCCTCCGGTGCCTCCTGGGTCTCCATCCACCACGGCGGCGGCGTCGGCATGGGCCGCTCCCTGCACGCGGGCCAGGTGACCGTCGCCGACGGCACCCCGCTCGCCGGCGAGAAGATCCGCCGCGTCCTGACCAACGACCCCGGCATGGGCGTCATCCGCCACGTCGACGCCGGATACGAGGAGGCCGAGGCCGTGGCCGACGCCAAGGGCGTACGCGTCCCGATGCGCGAGCAGGCGGGGGAGGAGGGCAAGTGACCCCGCCCGCGTTCCAGACCATGTGGGCGGACCTCGCCCCCATCGGCCGCGACGACACCACCGGCGGCTACCGCCGCTACGCCTGGACGGCGGCCGACGCCGACTGCCGCGCCTGGTTCCGCGACCAGGCCGCGGCCCGGGGCCTCGTCAACGAGACCGACCGCAACGGCAACCTGTGGGCCTGGCTCGGCGACCCCGAGGCGGGCGACGCCGTCGTCACCGGCTCCCACCTCGACTCCGTCCCCGACGGCGGCGCCTTCGACGGCCCGCTCGGCGTGGTCTCCGCCTTCGCGGCGCTCGACGAGCTCCGCGCCCGCGGCGCACGCCTCACCAAGCCCCTCGCCATCACCGCCTTCGGCGACGAGGAAGGCGCCCGCTTCGGTGTCGCCTGCGTCGGCTCCCGACTGTCCGCGGGACAGCTCACCCGCGAACAGGCCCACGCGCTGCGCGCCACCGACGGCACCACCCTGCCGCAGGCGATGGAGGCCGCGGGCTGCGACCCCGACGCCATCGGCCCCGACCCCGAGCGCCTCGGCCGGATAGGCGCGCTCGTGGAACTCCACGTCGAACAGGGCCGCGCGCTCGACCTCACCGACGCACCCGTCGGACTCGCCTCCGCCGTGTGGCCGCACGGCCGCTGGCGGTTCGACTTCCACGGCGAGGCCAACCACGCGGGCACCACGCGCCTCGAAGACCGCAGGGACCCGATGCTCCCCTACGCGGAGACCGTGCTCGCGGCCCGCCGCGAGGCGGAACTCGCGGGCGCCCTTGCGACCTTCGGCAAGGTCCTCGTCCAGCCGAACGGCGTCAACGCCATCCCCTCCCTCGTCAGCGCCTGGCTCGACTCGCGCGCCGCCGACCCGGCGTCCCTCGACACCGTCGTCGCCGCCGGCGACGCGGCGCCCCGCGACGCCGCCGCCCGCTCGGGCGTCGAACTCACCTTCGCGCGGGAGTCCTTCACCCCCGTCGTCGAGTTCGGCCACGCCCTGCGCGACGAACTCGCCCGTATCCTCGGCCACTCGTCCACCAGCCCCCTTCCCGTGATCCCCTCGGGCGCGGGACACGACGCGGGCGTCCTGTCCGCATCCGTGCCGACCGCCATGCTGTTCGTGCGGAACCCCACCGGCGTCTCGCACTCCCCGGCCGAGACCGCGGCCGAGGACGACTGCGTGGCCGGGGTGCGCGCCCTCGCCGACGTACTGGAAGGACTCGCGTGCGCATGAGCACCGCCGGCGCCGCCACCTACTGGCTGGAGCACGCCTGGCTCGGCACCCGTGCCGAGCCGGGCGTCACGGTCGAGACCGCCGGCGGGCGCATCACCGCCGTACACACCGGAACGGCGGCCCCGCCGCCCGGGGCGACCGCCCTGCGCGGCCTGACGATCCCCGGCCTGGCCAACGCCCACAGCCACGCCTTCCACCGCGCCCTGCGCTCCGAAGTGCAGGTCGGCAGCGGCACCTTCTGGACCTGGCGCGACGTCATGTACCGCACCGCGGGCCGCCTCACCCCCGACACGTACCACGCGCTGGCCCGCGCCACGTACGCCGAGATGGCCCTCGCCGGCATCACCGCCGTCGGCGAGTTCCACTACCTGCACCACGGGCCCGACGGCACCCCCTACGCCGACCCCAACGCCATGGGCGAGGCGCTCATCGCCGCCGCCGCGGAAGCCGGCATCCGCATCACCCTCCTCGACACCCTCTATCTCTCCTCCGGCCCCTCGCCCACGGTGCGCGGCGCCTCCCTCACCCCGCAGCAGCTCCGCTTCTCCGACGGCACCGCCGACGCCTGGGCCGAACGCGTCTCCGCGCTCAGGACCCCGGACCCGGACCAGGCGCTGATCGGCGCCGCCATCCACTCCGTACGCGCCGTGCCTGCCGACCAGATGGGCACCGTGGCCGCATGGGCGGGAGCCCGCGAGGCGCCCCTGCACCTCCATCTGTCCGAGCAGACGGCGGAGAACAACGCCTGCCTCGAAGCGCACGGCAGGACCCCGACCAGGCTGCTGGCCGACCACGGCGTCCTCGGCCCACGCACCACCGCCGTACACGCCACGCACCTCACCGACCAGGACATCGCCCTCATCGGCGCGGCGCGCACCGGCACCTGCATGTGCCCCACCACCGAGCGCGACCTCGCCGACGGCATCGGCCCCGCCGTCGCCCTCGAACGCGCGGGCTCCCCCCTCTCGCTCGGCAGCGACAGCCACGCCGTCATCGACCTGCTCGAAGAGGCGCGCGCCATGGAGCTCGACGAGCGGCTGCGCACCCGCAGGCGCGGCCACTGGACTGCGGCCGCGCTGCTGCGCGCCGCGTCCGTGACCGGCCACACCGCCCTCGGCCGTCCGGACGCGGGCAGCATCGAAGAGGGCATGCTGGCCGACCTGACGACCGTCGCCCTCGACTCCGTCAGAACGGCGGGGCCACCGGCGGGACTCGGAGCGGAGACCGCCGTATTCGCCGCGTCCGCGCCCGACGTGCGCCATACCGTGGTGGCGGGCCGCCACGTCGTACGCGACGGGGCGCACACCCTCGTACCCGATGTGTCCACCGCGCTCGCGGACGCCGTCTCGGCCCTGCGCGCCTGACCCCCGACGGGCCCGGGTCCGCCCCCGTGTCCACGGCCCGGCCGGCCTCCGGAACACCACCCCCGCCGGTCCCCCCACCGCCACCGCCCGCGCGTCCCAGGAAGCCACCACCCGCGCGTCCCAGGAAGGAACAGAGCATCGCGATGACCACACTCGTCACCCACATCGCAAGTCTGGTCACCAACGATCCCTCCCTCGGACGGGGGTCCCCCCGCTCCGGCGCTTCGGAGAACGGGGACGGAAGCCCCCTCGGCCTGATCCAGGACGCGGCCGTCGTCATCGACGGCGACCGCATCGCCTGGGTCGGTGAGACAAGCAAAGCACCCGCCACTGACAACCGGGTCGACGCCGGAGGCCGGGCGGGCATTCCCGGCTTCGTCGACTCCCACTCCCACCTCGTCTTCGCCGGTGACCGCACCGCCGAGTTCAACGCCCGCATGTCGGGGCGGCCCTACTCCGCGGGCGGCATCCGCACCACGGTCGCCGCGACCCGCGAGGCCACCGACGCCGAACTCGCCGCGACCCTCGACCGCTACCTCGCCGAGGCCCTGCGCCAGGGCACCACCACCCTGGAGACCAAGTCCGGCTACGGCCTCAACGCGGCCGACGAGTCCCGCTCCCTGCGTATCGCCGCCGAACGCACCGACGAAGTCACCTACCTCGGCGCCCATATCGTGGCGCCCGAGTACGCGGACGACCCCGCCGCCTACGTCGACCTCGTCACCGGCCCCATGCTCGACGCCTGCGCGCCGCACGCCCGCTGGGTCGACGTGTTCTGCGAGCGGGGCGCCTTCGACGCGGACCAGGCCCGCGCCGTCCTCACCGCGGGCGTCGCGAAGGGGCTGCTGCCGCGCATCCACGCGAACCAGCTGTCGTACGGCCCCGGCGTCCAGCTCGCCGTGGAACTCGGCGCGGCCTCCGCCGACCACTGCACCCACCTCACCGACGCCGATGTCGAGGCCCTCGCCCAGGGCAGCACCGTCGCCACGCTGCTGCCGGGCGCCGAGTTCTCCACCCGGGCCGAGTGGCCCGACGCGCGCCGGCTCCTGGACGCGGGAGCCACGGTGGCACTCGCCTCCGACTGCAACCCGGGCTCGTCGTTCACCTCGTCCGTGCCGTTCTGCGTCGCCCTGGCCGTGCGGGACATGGGCATGACCCCCGACGAGGCGGTCTGGGCCGCCACCGCGGGCGGCGCCGCTGCCCTGCGCCGCACCGATGTCGGCCGGATCTCCGTCGGCGCCCGCGCCGACCTCGTACTCCTCGACGCCCCCAGCCATGTGCACCTGGCGTACCGGCCGGGGGTCCCGCTGGTGTCGGCCGTGTGGCGCGCCGGCCGCCGGGAGCTCTGAGCGTCTCCCGCCCGGAGGTCCGGGCCCCGGGCGGCGCGAGCTGTGGACAGCGGCCAGGGAACGGGCTTCCGGACCGCGCCCGTTGACGGCTCTACCGGCCCTGTGGCGCACAACAGTTGACCCGCGGGCCCCTCTCGCCCCACTTGCCTCACCTGAAGGGTGAAGCCCTGTCCCCCGCGCATGCGGGCCGGTAATGTCCTGTTCCGTATACGGGCGCACCGGAGCGTGGGCCCGCGGGGGGTTTGGTGCCGGAGCACCGCGACCGGGGGGTCGAGTTGAGCGTTGTGCGCAGTGCTGTGCGTATCCGGGTTCTCTCGCCGGGCGAGCTGAATGAGGGGCAGCTCGACGCCTGGCGGGCTCTGCGGGCGGCGTCGGGCGCGCCCATGAATCCGTTCATGGAGCCCGAGTTCACCCTCGCTGTGGGCCGGGTGCGGCCCGCGGCGCGGGTCGCCGTGATCACGGAGGGCCCGGAAGGGGCCGATGGTGCGGAAGTTGCCGCCGCGACCACCGAGGCGTCCGGGTTCCTTCCCTACGAGACGAACACGCTGGGGCACGGCAGGGCCATCGGGCTCGGCGTGTCCGACAGCCAGGGGGCGGCCCTGAGGCCGGGGCTGCGGCTCGCCGCCCGCGAGCTGATGCGCGCCTGCTCGCTGTCGGTCCTGGAGTTCGACAACCTTGAGGAGGGCCAGGCGTCCTTCGTGCCCGACATGGCGGAGGAGTTCGCGTCGCCGGTCATGCACACGGGGGACGGCTTCGACGCGTACGAGGCGGCGCTGCGCGAGCGGTCGCCGAAGTTCTACCGGACGACCACCGCCAAGGAGCGGCGGCTCGGGCGGCAGGTGGGCGAGGTCAGGTTCGTCTTCGACGAGCGCGACCCGGCGGCACTGGCGAAGCTCATGGAGTGGAAGTCGGCGCAGTACCGGCGCACCGGCCGCCGCGACCGGTTCGCCAAGGACTGGGTCCGTGACCTCGTCCACCTGCTGGCCGAGACCCGCCGCCCGGGCTGTTCGGGCGTGCTGAGCGTGCTGTACGTGGGCGACCGGCCGGTGGCCGCCCACTTCGGGCTGCGCTCGAGGACCGTGCTGTCGTGCTGGTTCCCGGCGTACGACACGGAGTTCGCCAAGTACTCGCCCGGCCTGATCCTGCATCTGCGGATGGCCGAGGCGGCAGCGGCGGAGGGCATCGGAATGCTGGATCTCGGCCGGGGGGCCGCCGAGTACAAGGACTCGCTCAAGACGGGCGCGCTCACGGTGTACGAGGGGTCTCTGACGCGGCCGGGACCGCGGGCCGCCCTGCACCGGCTGAGCAGGGAACCGGCCAGGCGGGCGCACAGCTTCGTCAGGAACAGGCCGAAGCTCGCCTCGCTGGCCCAGCGGACGCTCAACCAGGTCGGCCGAGTCCGCGACCGCTGAGGACGCGCGGTGCCGATCCGGCCGAGCGGGAGCGGGGGAGCGCCCCGGGCCCCGTCGCGAGGCGGGCCCCCGC
>NZ_JAIUKE010000358.1 GCF_020176795.1 Streptomyces sp. 8L | reverse complement strand
CCCCCGCCCGGGGGGGCCCGGCCCGGGCCCCCCCCCCCCCCCCCCCCCCCCCCCCCCCCCCCCCCCCCCCCCCCCCCCCCCCCCCCGCCGCCGCCCCCGCGGCCCAGCAGGCGGCTCCGGGCGCCGCCGAGCCGCGCCCGCAGGGCTCGGCGGCGGTGCGGCACCCGCGTGCGCGGCTCTTCGGCAATGCCCGGAGCGAGGGCGGCGTCCACGGTCAGGGGTATGGACAGAGCGGCGGGCAGGGGGCCCACCACCCCGCGCCGCACACCCTTCCGTCGAGCGCGGCCGGGGTCTGTGCGCTCGGCGAGACGTATGGCCACTGGAGCGCGGGCAGCCCACAGGCCCGCATCTGCCACGAGGCGTACGGGCACTGAGGCGGCCGTGCGGTGCGCGACGGCGGCCCGCGGCGGCCGCCCCGCCACGGCCGGGGCCTGCGCCGCTTTCCCTCCGGTCAGCCCGGGGCCAGCTGCCGCGTCAGCCGGGCGATCACCGTCCGCACCCCGTCGCCGTAGCCGTCGTCCCCCAGCACATGGGCGCAGGCGCGCGCCCGCTCCAGGTGCAGCCGGGCCGCGTCGGGGCGGTGCAGCTTGACGTAGTCGGCGGCGAGGTTGGCGTGGAACGCCGGGTGGAAGGCGACCACCTCCGGCGCCTCGCCGTCCGCCGCCGTCAGAGCCCGCAGGTCCCAGGCGAGTTCGTCACCGGGGTCGTCCTGTGTATCGGCCATGTAGTGCGCGAGGGTGCACCGCTGGACCGGGTCGCCGGTGTCGCCGAGCTCCGACCACAGGTCGCCCATGCGGTTGCGGGCCTCTTCGCGGTCGCCGCCGTGGAGCAGGATCACCGCCTGCCCGATCCTGGTCACAAGGGACTCCTCGGACGACTGCCGCTGCTCCATGCCTGGCGCCTCCACCGTTGCGTAATGAAAATCTGACAAAACGCTCGGTAATGACGCTAGTCGCGGTCGCCCGCTCTCGCCTTCAGGCTCGGCCCAGGTCGGGGACGCGCCAGTCGATCGGGGTGTGCCCCTGCGCGGCGACGGCCGCGTCGATCTGAGTGAAGGGGCGCGAGCCGAAGAACTTCTTGGCGGACAGTGGCGACGGGTGGGCGCCCTTCACCACCACATGCCGCTCCTGGTCGATGAGCGGCGCCTTCTTCTGCGCATACGCACCCCAGAGCACGAACACGGCCGGATCGGGCCGCTCGGCGACCGCCGTGATCACGGCATCCGTGAACTTCTCCCAGCCCCGGCCCTTGTGCGAGTTCGCCTCGCCCTCGCGCACCGTCAGCACCGCGTTGAGCAGGAGGACGCCCTGCCGCGCCCACGGCATCAGGTATCCGTTGTCCGGCACGGGGTGACCGAGCTCGTCCCGCATCTCCTTGTAGATGTTCCTCAGGGACGGCGGGACGCGCACGCCCGGGCGCACCGAGAAGCACAGGCCGTGCCCCTGCCCCGCGCCGTGGTACGGGTCCTGGCCGAGCACGAGCACCTTCACGTCCTCGTACGGCGTGGCCTCCAGCGCCGCGAAGACCTCGCCCTCCGGCGGGTACACAGGACCGTTGGCCCGCTCCTTCGCCACGAACTCCAGCAGCTCGGCGAAGTAGGGCTTGTCCAGCTCCTCGCCCAGGGCGCCGCGCCAGGACTCGGGCAGCACGTCGGTCTCGGTCACGTCAACATCCTCCGGATCTTGTCTCCTTGCCCACCGCGTACGAACCTACCGGGCACCACTGACAACGGCGCCGGCCGGCCGCCCCACCTGGGGCGACCGGCCGCTGAGCGCACGGGAGGGGCGGGGACGCGAGGGGCTCCGCGTGCTCAGACCCCGGCCGTCAGGAAGACCCCGCCGTCGACCACCAGCGTCTGGCCGGTGATCCAGCCGGCCGCGTCGGAGGTCAGGAAGGCGGCGGCGCCGCCGACGTCCTCGGGAGCGCCGAGCCGTCCCATCGGGTAGGCCGCCGCGGCCTCCTCCTCGCGGCCCTCGTAGAGCGCCCGCGCGAACTTGGTCTTGACGACGGCGGGAGCGATGACGTTGACCCGCACGGCCGGCGCGAACTCGCGCGCCAGCTGGAGCGTCAGGTTGATCATCGCGGCCTTGCTCATGCCGTACGTGCCCATGAAGGGCGACGCGTTGAGGCCGGCGACGGAGGCGACGTTCACGATCGTGCCGCCGTGCTCCTTCTGCCAGGCGTGCCACGTCTTCTGCGCGAATCCCAGGGCCGAGAGCACGTTGGTCTCGTACGTCTTGCTCGCGACGGCCAGATCGAGGTCCGCGAGGAGCGCGAACACCGGGTTCGTACCGGCGTTGTTGACGAGGTGGTCGAGACGGCCGTACGCCTCCATCACGCGCTCGACCGCCGTGCTCTGGTGGGCCGGGTCGTGTGCCTTGCCCGCGACGCCCATCGCACGGTCGGGGCCGAGCCGCTCGACGGCCTCCTTCAGGGCGTCCTCGTTGCGTCCGGTGATGCACACCCGGTCGCCGCGGGCGACGAGCGCCTCCGCGATGGCGTAGCCGATGCCCCGGCTCGCGCCCGTGACGAGGGCGACCTTGCCGGTGTCCGGTGCGGCGTCCGGGGTCTGGTGCTGTGTCATGGCTGTGGTCCTAGGGGTCAGTTGAGCGGGCCGCCGGCGACGTACATGACCTGCCCCGACACGAAGCCCGCGCCATCGCCGGTGAAGAAGGCGATGGCGTTGGCCACGTCGTCCGGCCGGCCGACGCGCTGCACGGGGATCTGGCCCGCCATGGCGGTCTGGAAGTCCTCGAAACTCATGCCGATCCGCTCGGCCGTGGCGGCCGTCATGTCGGTGACGATGAAGCCGGGCGCGACCGCGTTCGCGGTGACGCCGAACTTGCCGAGCTCCTTGGCCAGGGTCTTGGTGAAGCCCTGGAGGCCCGCCTTGACGGCGGAGTAGTTGAGCTGGCCGCGGTTGCCGAGCGCGGACGACGACGACAGGCTGACGATACGGCCGAACCCCGCGTCCACCATGTGCTTCTGGCAGGCGCGCGCCATCAGGAAGGCGCCCTTGAGGTGCACGTTCATCACGGTGTCCCAGTCCGACTCGGACATCTTGAACAGCAGGTTGTCCCGCAGCACGCCCGCGTTGTTGACGAGGATGGTCGGCGCGCCCAGCTCCGCGACGACGCGTGCGACCGCCGCGTCCACCTGGGCGCTGTCGGACACGTCGCAGCCGATCGCGACGGCCCTGCCGCCCGCCTCGGTGATCTTCTTCACAGTCTCGCCGCAGGCCGCCTCGTCCAGATCGAGTACGGCGACGGCACGGCCCTCGGCCGCGAGCCGTACGGCCGTGGGGGGGGGCGCCCCCCCCCCCCCCCCCCGCCCCCCCCGCCCCCGCGGGCGGGGGGGGGGGCGGGGGGGGGTGCCAGGCCGCGGGAACCCCCCCGGG
>NZ_JAIUKE010000357.1 GCF_020176795.1 Streptomyces sp. 8L | reverse complement strand
GTCCCTTTGCGTGCGCCGCCATCAACCGGGGGGCGCCGCCGCGCGGGGGGGGGGGCCCCCGCGGGGGCCCCCCGGGGGGGGGGGGGAAGCGGAAGGATGTGCGGGGCCCCCCCCCCCCCCCCGGCCGGGGCGCGGGGGGGGGGGGGGCGGGGGCGCCCCCGATTCCCCGCGCCGCCCCGGTCACGACGGCGACGCGCTGCTCGGTGGTGGACATCCCTGTTCTCCTCGCCCTAGGAACCCGCGTGTGCTGAGCGACCGCTTAGTCGCTTCGGCAGACGAGACGCTAGAAGCCCTGGCACGCGGTGTCAACGGCCCAGGCCCGTGGCGGTCGCCTCACCGCGGCGGGGGGGCGGCGCGCCGGCAGGCACCGGGACGGTGCGAAGGGCGCGGGGAGCCGTGGCGCGCCCGGCGCACGGCTCCGCCCCGCAGGCGCGCGGCGCACAGGCTTCTTCACCCGCGCCCGGCGCGCACGCCCCTCACCCGCGCCCGGTGTTCACCACCGCACGAAGCACTGCGCCCACCGCACTCAGCGCGCTCACCGCACGAGAAGATCGAGCAGCCGCTCGGTCTCGGCCTTCGGGTCCGCCGTCAGCCCCGTGTGCACGGGCCCCGGCTGCACGACGGTGGAGCGCGGCGCGATCAGCCAGCGGAAGCGCCGTCCGGGATCGTCCCCTGCGGCCTGGCCCGCACCCGCACCGCCGTCGCAGAGCGACTCGACCGCCGCGAGCGCGGCCCGCACGCCCACCAGATCGGCCGCAGGATCGAGGGCGAGCAGACGCGCCTCGTCGAGATGGGTCCGCGCACCGATGAACGACTGCGCCCGGCAGTAGACGATCACCCCGGCGTTGCAGCACTCGCCGCGCTCGACACGCGGCACCACGCGCACCAGCGCGTACTCGTACACGTCCCGCACGCTCATCGCCCGCGCTCCTGTCCTTCGGGCCGCTCCGCGGGGCGCAGCCGGGCGGCGAGCCAGCCCGGCGCCTGCGAGGTACGGGTCTTGGTGGGGGCGTCCATGACGATGCGCTCGTGGACGGTGGCGGCCCTGGCGAGCAGCGGCGCCATGTAGGCGCGCCGCAGCTCGTCGGTGGTCTCGAACCCCGGCTCGTCGACCAGCCATTCGTCGGGCACGGCAGCGGTGACCTCGGTGAGCAGCTCCTCGGTGACGAGCGGAGCGAGCGCCCGCGCGGCGGAGGCGATGTCCGGCGCGAACTCGGCGAGCGCGTGGTCCGACGCGTTGTACGGCTTGGCCGCCGAAGCTTCTGCCGTGGGCCAGTTGTGGTGCCAGATCATCGTCGCGCCGTGGTCGATGAGGTACAGGTCGCCGTGCCAGACGAGCATGTTCGGGTTGCGCCAGGAGCGGTCGACGTTGTTGATCAGCGCGTCGAACCAGACGATCCGGCCCGCCTCCGCCGGGCTCACCTCGTACGCCAGCGGGTCGAAGCCGAGGGAACCCGGCAGGTAGTCCATGCCGAGGTTCAGCCCGCCGCTGGCCTTCAGCAGCTCCTGCACCTCCTGGTCGGGCTCGGACAGCCCGATCACGGGGTCCAGCTGCATGGTGACCAGTTCGGGGACGCGCAGCCCCAGGCTGCGCCCCAGCTCGCCGCAGATGATCTCGGCGACCAGCGTCTTGCGCCCCTGACCGGCTCCCGTGAACTTCATGACGTACGTCCCGAGATCGTCCGCCTCGACGATCCCGGGCAGCGAACCGCCCTCACGCAGGGGCGTGACGTAGCGGGTCGCGGTCACCTCATTCAGCATTTTCCCGGGCCATCCATCTCATCCATCCTGCGTTCCATGGTCGCTCTCGGAAGGACGCGCCGACGCTCCTCACCCTCCCGTGGGCCTGGGGACAGCGCGGGGAGTTCCGGCCGCCTTGCCGGACTTCCTCCACTCCCCCGACATCCGGGCCGATGGCGGCACACCCCTTCCTGCCAACCTCCGGTACGAAAGGAGCATATTAACCGGGAGCGCTCGTGTTCGTACGCGCTCACCCCGCAGGGCTTGCGGTCCCGCGCATCTCCACCCGGGCGTCGAACGAGCGGCACGGTGCGGGCGACGGCTCGGATCACGCGGACCGCGGTCGGTCCGTGGCGTATCTCAGGTGCGGGGCGACGCTGCGGAGTTTCTCGCAGGTCTCCTCGACTTCGCGTTCGGGGCTGGACTGAGCGGTGACTCCCGCGCCCGCGCGCAGCCATGTCTCGTCGCCCTCACCGATGAGGGTGCGCAGGACCAGGGCGGCGTCGAGGGCGCCGCCGGTGCTTCCCCGGAAGACCGCGCCGCCGTACAGGCCGCGGGGTCCCTCCTCGTGGCGGGCCAGTGCCTGGAGGGCGGAGCGCTTGGAGACGCCGGTGGCGGTGATCGCGGGGAAGAGGGAGGCGAAGGCGTCCCACGGTCCGGCGTCGGGCCGCAGCCGGCCTGTCAGCCGCGAGGCGAGGTGCTGCACCGAACCGCGCGGCCGGACGGTCATGAACTCCTCCACGGCGACGGACCCGTGCTCGCACACGGCCGCCATCTCGCTCCAGGCCAGGCGCACGGACACGGCGTGCTCGTGTATCTCCTTGGGATCGGTGAGCAATTCGGCGCGCAGGCGCTCGTTCTCCGCCGGGTCCGTACCGCGGGCGCGGGTGCCGGCGAGCGGCTGGGTGCTGAGGCGGCCGTTCTCCCCGACCTCCAGGACGGTCTCAGGACTGAACCCGGCCGCCCGGTAGCGGCCGAGATCCAGCAGGTAGGAACGGGCCGGTGTGTTGGCTCGGCGGCCGGCGAGGTAGGTCGCGGAGAAGTCCACGGGTGGTTCGGCGGGCAGCGGGACCTTCCGGGAGACGACGGCCTTCTCCAGGAGCCCGGCGTGGATGTCCTCGACCGTTCGGGACACCGCGCTGCCGTAGGCGGCGGTGCCGGCCGCGATGACGCGCTCGGTCGCCTCGGGAGTGGTCCGGTCGGGCGGGGGCTGCCGGGGCGCCGGCTCCGCCAGCAGGTCGGCGGCCTTGCGAAGCCACGCCTCGTCCACGGCGCGGACCACGGTCCGGTCGCCGGTGAGGGTCACCTCGACGGACGGGATCAGTGCGTGCAGCAGAGGACCGTCGCCGGTGGCCCCCGGGTCGGCGTGGAGGAGGTGGGCCAGTTCGAAGGCCGCCCAGCCGTAGAAGTGGCGTCCGCCGGTGTGGGTGCCGTGTGCCGCGGACAGGGCGTTCAGCGCCGCGGCGAACGCGGTCAGGGGTTCGCCGTCGGTGTGGGAGGTCCACGTCTGTCCTCCCGCCCGCGCGGTGATGGTGGCGGCGTACGCGGTGAGGCTGACGGCGGAACCGGCCGCGAAGTGCCAGATGCCGCCCTCCGCCTCGTACACCATGTACTGGTCGGCGAGGCCCGCCCGGGCGAGGCGGGTCGCCGTGGCCGCGGCGTCGTGGCCGGCTTCCAGGGTGCTCGCCGACGCGAGCGGCGGGACGGAACCCGCCCATGAGTCCCATGTGTTCCGGGGGCCGTTGCTCATGGTGCCGTGCCTTCCTTGTGCCGCTGCCGCTGCCGTTGCCGTTGCCGTTGGATCAGGTGCCGGGTGCGAGATCACGAGTGCGCCGCCTCCAGCCGCCAGCCCTGGGCCCGGCTCCGCCGCTGCCAGAAGGACGCGTAGGTGCCGCCTGCCGTGACCAGGTCGTCGTGCGTGCCTCGCTCGGTGATCTCGCCGTCCTCCAGGACCAGGATCTGGTCCGCGTGCACGACGGTGCTCAGCCGGTGCGCGATGACCAGCAGCGTCTTGCGGTCGGCCAGCGCGCGCACCGTCTCGGCGAACAGCGTCTCGTTCTCCTGGTCGAGCGCGGCGGTGGCCTCGTCGAGGACGAGGATGGGTGCGTCTTTCAGCAGGGCGCGGGCGATGGACACGCGCTGGCGCTGCCCGCCGGACAGCCGGTCGCCTCCCTCCCCCACCGTGGTGTCCCAGCCGTCGGGCAGCTCCGCGATCACCCGGTCGAGGCCGGACAGAGCCGCGGCTTCCGCGAGTGCGCCGGGGGTGGCGTCCGGTACCGCGATCCTGACGTTCTCCTCAATGGTCCCGTCGAAGAGGTAGACGTCCTGGAAGACGAGGGAGACATGGGCGGCCAGATCGTCGGCGGCGATCTCGCGGACGTCGACGCCGCCGATGCGCACGGTGCCCTCCGTGGTGTCCCGGAAGCGGGCGATCAGTGCGGCGACCGTGGTCTTGCCTGCGCCGGAGGGCCCCACCAGGGCGGTCATGCTGCGCTCGGGCAGACGGAAGGTCACGTCGTTCAGGACCGGGCGGGCCGAGTCTGTGCCGGCCGTCCCGTCGTCGTAGCGGAAGCAGGCCCCGCTGAACTCCACGCTCGCGTCGCGGGGTGTCTTCGGCTCTGCGGGCTGGGGGAACGGTGGTTCATCGAGGACGGCGCCCAGGCGTTCCAGGGTGTTGCGGGCGATGCGCATGCCCGCGCCGGACTCGGCGGCGGACGATACGCTGTCGATGAGGCGGACGAGCAGGACCAGGAGCGCCAGCAGCGTGGGCACGGTCAGCGACCCGTCGAGCTGCCAGGAAACCCCGAGTGCCAGCAGCAGGGCGAACACGAGCCGGGTGGCGAAGGCGAAGGAGACCAGGCCGGGAAGGCCGCGCGCGATGAGCCGCCGATCGGCGCGCGCCTCGGCCGCCAGGGCGTCGTCCAGCGCTCCGTACCCCTCCGTGGTCCTGCCGAACGCCCGCAGGACCGGCTGGTTGCGCGTGTACTCCAGCACCCGGTCGGCGGATTCGCCGATCGCGGCGTCGCGGCCGAGGTCGAGTCGGCGCATCAGCGACGTGCTCGCGTGCTGGACGGCGAACAGCACGGGTGCGCAGACCAGGAGCACCACGGCGGTGCGGACGTCGAAGAAGAAGGTGGCGATAACCAGCGTCGCGGGGGTGAGGAGAGAGGTGATGAAGGGGCGCAGCAGGTGGGCCGGTGTGCTCATCACCTGGATGACGTTCTGTCCGGCCAGCCTGCTGAACTCGGCTGTGCGGCCTGCGGTGAACCAGCCCAGCGGCAGGCGCAGGGCCTGGTCGGCCATCCGGCGGTGCAGCACCCTGGAGAGGCGGGAGCCGACGGTGAACCCGCCGCTGAGGGCGGCGCCCTGGAGCGCCGCGTAAGCGAGTACGCCGCCGGTGAACGCCGCCAGCCAGGGCCAGACATTATCGGGGTCGGTGCCGAGCAGGGCCTTGAGAACGGGCACGAGGAGGGCGAAGGAGACGCCCTGGAGGACGGCCGCGCCGGACTGGAGGACCAGCAGCCGGTTCAGGGGGCGGGAGCCCTCCGGTCCCAGGACGCCGTAGAGCTGACGGATCATCGTGCACTTCCCTCTCGGATGTCGTCCGCCGCACGGCCGGCCGGGACAGCCGCGGGCCGGTGGTGCGGTACGCGGTCGCTCTCGTCCGGGGCCGTGGTGCGCTGTGCCTCCCACAGCGCGGCGTAGCGGCCCCGTGCGGCCAGCAGGTCGTCGTGGAGGCCCTGTTCGGTGACGCGTCCGTCCTCCAGGACCACGATCCGGTCGGCGGAGCGGATCGTCGACAGGCGGTGGGCGATGACAAGGAGGGTGCGGCCGGCCGCGAGCGCGGACAGCGCGTCCTGGATGAGCGCCTCGGAGTGCGGGTCGGCGTACGCCGTCGCCTCGTCGAGGACGAGGACGGGCGCGTCGGCGAGCAACGCCCGTGCGATGGACAGGCGTTGTGCCTCTCCGCCGGAGAGGGCCACGGTCCCGCCGAGTTCGGTCGCGTAGCCGTCGGGCAGCTGCGTGATCCGGTCGTGGATGCGGGCGGCGCGGGCGCACCGCTCGACCTCCTCGGCGGTGGCGTCGGGACGGCCCAGGCGGATGTTGTCGGTGACGCTCGCCCGCAGGAGCCGTACGTCCTGGAGGACGAAGCCGACCCGCCGGTACAGCTCGGTCGCGGGGATGTCGCGAAGGTCGACGCCGCCGAGGGTCACGGTGCCGGCCGTGACGTCGTGGAAGCGGGGCAGCAGTGCCGCCAGGGTGGATTTGCCGGAGCCTGACGGGCCCACCAGTGCGGTGACCGTTCCAGGGGCCAGGTCGAGGTCGACTCTGCTGAGGACGTCCATATGCCCGTTGTAGGAGAAGGACACCCCGCGCATCGCGATGTGGTGGCCGTCGGGCACGGCGGGGTCGGTGGGCTCGGGCAGCGTGGGGGCGTCCAGCAGCTCCGTGATGCGTACGGCGGCGGCCTGGCCGGCCCGGATCTGCTGGATGCGGGGCCCCACGACACCCATGGGTGCGGCGACGGCAGGGCCGAGCAACAGGAAGGGGACGAGTTCGGCGCCGGTCATCCAGTCCTGCGTGACGAACACCGCGCCCAGCACGGTCAGGAGCAGCAGGACCACGGCCGGTGCGACCACCAGGACCGCGGCGGTGGAGGTGACCAGGGTGGACCGGACCCAGCCGGAGAAGAAATCGGCGAAGCCCTCGGTCGCGCGGACGAAGCGCTCGTGGGCCGTGCGCCCACGCCCGAAGCTCTTGAACACGGCGATGCCGGACGCGAACTCCACGGCGGCCGCGGAGATCCGGCCCAGCGCGGCACCGAACTCGGCCATCTGTGCCGCCGCGCCCGCCATGGCCCGGCTGAACAGGAACGCGCCCAGCAGCAGCGGCAGCACGCTGATCAGGGCGAGACGCCAGTCGACCGTGAACAGGTAGGCCAGTGCCGGCACCGGGGCGGTCAGGACCGCGACGACATCGAGCAGCGTGTGGGCGAACAGCGTGTGCAGCGCGCCCACGTCGTCCTGCACGGCCTGCTTGACCTCGCCGGTGCCCCGGTCGGTGAGCCGGCCGAGCGGCAGCCGCCCGATGTGCCGGGCGAGCCGGCCTCGGAGGGTGAGCTGGAGGCCGTTGTCTGCGATGTGGGCGAGGGCGCCGGCCGCCGTGCCGCACGCCAGGGCGAGGAGGCCGGCCGCGCAGGCCAGCGTGACCATCGGCCACAAGGCGTCACCGTCGGCGGGAGACTCCCCGGTAAGACGGTCGGCGATCAGTGAGACGGCGATGAACGGCAGCACTCCGGCGAGGCCGGCGACGGCCTGCAGGCCGATGGCGACGGCCAGTCGGCCACGGACGGGCCCGGCCAGCGCGCGGAGCGGCGGCGACCCGGTTCCCGCGCCAGGGGCCGCCGGATCTTCGGACACCGGGTCCTGGCCGGTTTCTGACGGTAGTGGCTTCACTTGACGAGTACTCCGATTTCGGGGATGGGCCTGCCGCCCGCCTCGGTGATACGGCGGCTGGTCATACCGGCCTCGCGGGCCAGCACGGCGACGTCGAAGGTGTGCCAGTCGTAGCTGTCTGCGACCTCGCGGACGGTGCGGCCGTCGCGCAGGACCTTCCAGGTGGTGGTGAACCGCATGGCGTCGCCCTCGGTGGGTTCGCCGCCGATCCACCACTCGTACGTCTGGCGGCCGATGGTCTCCCTCAGGGACATCACCGGTGGGATGACGCGGGGCGCGGATACTCCCATCAGTTCGACGACGATGGGCGCACCGTCGGGCAGGCGGGCCGCGAGCCGCTTCCACAGCGTCACCCGTTCGGGGACGGTGAGGTGGCCGGCGACGCCGAAGATGACGACGGCGGAGACGCGTTCGGGCAGGACGAGGTCCTGGGCCGCTCCGTCGAGGACGGTCACGCGCCGGCGCAGGTCGGGGTCGCGGGCGACACGGGAGGTGAGCATGGCGCGCATGGTGGCCGACGGCTCGGCCGCCAGGATCTCGGCGTCCGGCAGGGCGGCGGCGATGACCTCGGTGACGCGGCCGGTACCGGCTCCGATTTCCAGGACGGGTCCGTGGGACACGTCAAGGCCGGTCAGGACGCGGGTGAGCGGGGGGCCGCTGCTGGCGGTGTGCCGGGTGGCGACCAGTTCGTAGAACTCGGCCGAGGCCGAGTAGTAGTCGATCACGTTGGTCTCCGTGCGTGGGTGGCCGGGCGTGCGGGCGCGGCGGGTCGGCGGCTCACGGGGTGCTCGGCCAGGTGTGCGCGCCGCCGGTGGTCAGCGAGGGGTCCAGCCTGCGCAGGACGGTGGCGACGACCTCGCGGCGGCGCGGGGTGAGGTAGAAGTGGTCGCCGGGGAAGACGCGTACCTCGGTGCGGGCGGTGGTGAGGTCCGCCCAGCCGCCGACCCGTTCGCGGGTGCGTCGCGGGCCGAGTTCGGGGTCCGTGCTTCCGGTCAGGACGTGCAGGGGGCAGGACAGCGGCGGCAGGTCCGGCGGCCGGTGGGTCTCGATGATCCGGTAGTCGTGGCGCACGGCCGTCAGGACCAGGGAGCGCAGTCCTGGATCGTCCAGGATCTCCCGGCTGGTGCCGCCCAGTCGGGCCAGTTCCGCGCCCAGGGTGTCGTCGTCCTGGCGGTGCAGTTGCCCGGTGACTGCGGTGCCGGGGGCGGCCCGTCCTGAGGCGAACAGGCGGCGCGGGCCCGGGAGTTGGCGCCGTCGCAGCTCGTGGGCGAGTTCCCAGGCCGCGGCGGAGCCCATGCTGTGCCCGAAGAGGGCGTACGGCCGGTCGAGCAGCGGCGCGACGGCGTCCGCCACCGCTGCCGTCAGCTCGCCCATGTCCGCCGCCCCGGGGTCCTCCAGGCGGTCCTCACGGCCGGGGTACTGGACGGCGAGGAGTTCGACCTCGGGGGGCAGCAGCGGCGCCCAGGGCCGGTAGAAGCTCGCGCTGCCCCCCGCGTGCGGCAGGCAGATCAGTGTGTACCGGGGTGCGGCGGCGCCGCTCCACCGCCTGAGCCACGGGCTGTCGGCACGGGCGGCGCGGGCGGAGGGCCGGCCGGCGGGCCGGATCGGGGGCCAGCAGGGCGCGCTCGGCGGGAAGGGGGCGGTCACCAGGCGACCTTCAGTTCTTCGAGGCCGAAGGTGGCGGAGTCGTGCTTGATCACGACGTCCTCCCGGCCCCCCGCGAGACGGAGGGTGGGGACGCGGCGTATCAGGGTCTCCAGGGCGATCTCCAGTTCCAGCCGGGCCAGGTGCTGCCCGACGCACTGGTGGACGCCGTGGCCGAAGGCGACGTGGTGGTTGTCGGTGCGGTGGAAGTCGACGCGCTCCGGGTCGTCGAACTGCTCGGGGTCGTGGTTGGCGCCGGCCAGGAGGGCGATGACGCCGTCGTCGGCGGGGATCGTCCGGCCGGACAGGTCGATGTCCTCGGCGGCCACCCGCAGCGGGATGGAGTCGGCGACGGACAGGACGCGCAGGAGTTCGTCGACGGCGGCCGGCATCAGGGAGGGGTCCCGGCGCAGTTCCTCCGTCAGCTCCGGCCGCTCCAGCAGGAGCAGCGTGCTCAGGGCGATCATGCTGGTGGTGGTCTCGCGGCCGGCGTTGATGGTGATGCCGAGCGTGGACAGGAGCTGGTCCATGGTCACGTGGCCGGGGACGAGGTGCTCGGTGACGAGCTTGGAGATCAGGTCGTCGCGGGGTTCCTCCCGCCGCTCGGCGACCAGTTCGGCGAGCAGCCCGAAGAGGCCGCCGAGGGCTTCGGAGACCTCTTCCGCGGTGCTGGTGCGGGAGCCGGAGACTCGGGTGACGTCCCGGAAGAACTCCAGGTTCTCGCGGGGGATGCCGAGCAGTTCGCAGATCACCGAGGTGGACACCGCGTTGGCGTACCCGGAGACGAGGTCCACGGGGCCGCCGCCGTCGAGCATGCCGTCCAGGATCTCGTCGACGCGGGCCTGCACGGCGGGCCGCATCGCCCGCGCCCGGCGCACGGTGAACACCGGCAGGAGCATCCGCCGGTACTTGGTGTGCTCGGGGGCGTCGGTGCGGATGAAGGGACGGAACCTCGCCCCGACCTCCTGTTCGCCCTCGCCGAGTGCGGGGAAGTTGGGGCGGCGGATGTCGGCGCTGACCCGGGGGTCGGAGAGCAGTTCGCGTACGTCGTCGTAGCGGGTCACCAGCCACGCTTCCTTCTTCGTCGGCAGGGTGACACGGGCGACGGGGTCGTGGGTGCGCAGTGCGTCGTACTCCGCGGGGGCGGCGAAGGGGCAGCCGCGCTGGACGGGGAAGTCC
>NZ_JAIUKE010000356.1 GCF_020176795.1 Streptomyces sp. 8L | reverse complement strand
GCCCAGGGGCGGTGGGGAAGCCGTGGGCGGTGCGGAGGACGTGCCGGGTTCCCGGCCGGAGGAAGGCGGTCCGCGGCCTGAGCGGTCCCGGCGTCGGCGGCTGGGCGGGGCCGTCGTACTCCTCGTCCTCGCGATGCTGTTCTTCCTGCCCTGGTGGACGCTGTTCGCCTCGGGCGCGGACTGGCCGTTCCCGGTCTTCCTCGCCGGCACGGTCATCTTCGCCGCCTGGCTGGTCGCCTTCCCCTTTCTCATGGCCGCGGGTCACGGGCGCCGGCGGGCCGACCGGGCGGCCCGCTTCGCGGACAGCACCCTCGGGGTGGTCTGGGTGCTGTTCACCTGGTCGGCGTTGGGCGGGCTGGTGCACCTCGTACTGATCGGGCTCGGCGTCGGCGGCGCCGACCGGGCCAGGAGCATTGCCGTGGCCGTCGCCGCGGTCTCCGCCGTGCTGCTGGCCTGGGGACACCACGAGGCCATGCGCGTGCCCCGGGTGAGGCGGCTGGACGTGCACGTCCCGCGGCTCGGCGGCGGTCTGGACGGAACCCGTGTCGTGGTGCTGGCCGACACCCACTTCGGGCCGATCGACCGGGCCGGCTGGTCGGCCCGGGTCGCGGACGCCGTCAACGCGCTCGACGCGGACGTCGTGGTCCACGCGGGCGACATCGCCGACGGCACCCCCGTCCAGCGCCGCGAGCAGTCCGCACCGCTCGGCACGATCCGGTCGCGGCTGGCGAAGGTCTATGTGACGGGGAACCACGAGTACTTCGGGGAGGCGCAGGGCTGGCTCGACCGTATGGCGGAACTGGGCTGGGAGCCCCTGCACAACCGCCACGTCGTCGTGGAGCGCGGCGGCGACCACCTGGTCCTGGCCGGAGTGGACGACGTGACCGCGGAGTCCTCCGGCCTGGCCGGGCACCGCGCCAACCTGGCCGGCGCGCTGGCGGGTTCGGGCCCGGAAAGGCCGGTCCTGCTCGTCGCCCACCAGCCCAAGTACGTCGGACAGGCCGCAGCGGCCGGCGTCGACCTCCAGGTCTCCGGGCACACTCACGGTGGCCAGATCTGGCCGTTCAACTTCCTCGTCCGGATCGATCAGCCGGTGGTGCACGGCCTGAGCCGGCACGGCGAGCGCACGCAGCTCTACACCAGCCGGGGCACCGGCTTCTGGGGCCCGCCGTTCCGGGTCTTCGCACCGAGCGAGATCACCCTGCTCACCTTGCGGCCGGGCGGCGGCGCATAGCGATCGCGTGGCGTGGGAACCGCGGTTGCGGCGAGTCGGCCGCGTCGGAGTACGCCGGCCAGCAGGCTTGACGAGGCGACAGCACCAACACGGCCGTGGCCGCAGCGTCGTTGCCGTACCGCCGTGGCCGTAGCACCGTTGCCGTAACGCCGTTGCCGACGCCGATGTGCCCGGCCTCAGAGGCTGATCGCCGCTATGCCGGCGAGGACGATCACGGCGCCGATGATGCGGCGCGCGAGGTGGTCTTCGTGGAAGAGCCGCCAGGCGAGGAGCGATCCGAGGACGATGGACGACTCGCGCAGGGGCGCGACGAGTGCGACGGGTGCGGTCCGCATGGCGGTGAGGACAAGGATGTAGGCCAGTGGAGAGAACACCGCGACGGTGAGGATCGGCCACGCGTTCGTGCGGACGGCGGTCTGGATCTGATCCCTGCGGCGGAGGGCGCGTGGGGTCAGGATCAGGCTTTGCAGCAGGAACGTGCCGGTGAAATAGGTGATCGGGGACAGGTGGAGGGTTGTGACCGAGTAGCTGTCCCAGAGGGTGTACCCGGCGATCGCGGCGCCTGTCGCGGCGCCCCAGGACACACCGCGAAGGGGATGGCTCTCACCACTTCGGAAGAGGTTGCCGGCCACGACGACTATGCCGGCGACGACAACGACGGCGCCGAGGACCGCCATCCCGGTGGGCCGTTCTCCGAGCAGGAGGATCGCGGACAGCATCGTCAGAACGGGCCCGGTCCCCCGTGCGACGGGGTACACGACGCCGAGGTCGAACCGGTCGTAACCGCTCTGCAGCGCCAGCGAGTACACCATGTGCAACACGGCCGAGACGATCGCGCCGGCCGCGAACCACAGGCTGAGGGGCTGCGCGCCGGTGATCACGGGGATGATGCCGATCGGGAGGCACAGCAGTGTCGCCGCGCAGGTGTAGGCCCAGACGAACAGGACCGTGTCGCCCCGCTTGTACTTCGACACCGTGTTCCAGACCGCGTGCGCGGCTGCGGCGACCAGGACCAGGGCGATCATGCCGGGCTGCATCAGGAGATGTCCGGGAGGTCGATCCCGGCGTGCTCGGCTCGGCGGCTCCTGTCGGGGTCCCGGAGGGCGACGGCGGCGGCCAGTGCGTCGATGACGACGAGGTGGGCCAGCCTGCTTCCCGCGGCGGCCATCTGTGTCGGCAACGGCGCGCCGCCGACGACGAGGGCGATGTCGGCGAGGACCGCGAGCGGCGTGTCGTACTGATTGGTGATCGCGATCAGCGTCGCGCCCGCAGAACTGGCGGCATCGGCGACACTGAGCGTCGTTGACGTGCGTCCGGTGGAGCTGACGGCGATGACGACATCGCCGGGGCCGAGGAGCCGCATCGCGATCATCGCCGACTCGTGGTCCGGGATGGCGGCGGCCCTCGTGCCGAGTGCGCGGAGACGGAATACGGCGTCGGCGGCGACCGCCGCGGACGTACCCGCGCCGACGACAAGCACCTGACTCGCTCCGCGCACCGCACCCACCGCTTCGTCCAGTGCGGCGGGGTCCAGGGCGCCGCCGAGTGCGGCCAACGCGTCGCTGCCCGTGCGGATGGACGTCTCCAGCACGGTGGCTGTCGAAGCGTTCTCGGCCAGTGCTTCGGAGGGCGCGAAGAACTCGGTGGTGCCACGGGCGCGGGCGATCTCCAGCTTGAGCTCGGTGAAGCCGTTGAAACCGATCGCTCGCGCGGCGCGGACCACACTCGGGGCGGACACGCCGGCGCGTGCGGCAACTTGCGCGGTCGTGCTCGTGCCGACGAACAGCGGGTCCGAGAGCAGGAGCCGCACAACCTTCGCCTCGCTCGCGGCCAGATCACCGCTGCGGGCCTGCACGATCCCGAGCCATCTCGTAAGCGGGCCATCGCTCCGAGAAACGCCATTACTTTCATCGGATGTCATGCGTAACAGAGTAACTTAGCCGCCATGACCCGTATCGGCGATCGAGGAAGAGAGGCCAACGTCCAAGAGCCCGGCTGCCGCTGGCGCTGTGCTGTGCCCGTACCGTGCCTGGGTCTGCGGGGCACGGGCGTACGGGCGTACGGGCACATGGACGTACGAGCCGTGCGGGCGCACACGGGTGTACGTGCTTACGCGGGCACATGGGTGTACGCGCGCACACGTGCGTACGCGGGCAGGTGTACGCGCGGCGCAGGCCCGGGGCAGTGGGGCCGGGCCCGCGCTCGTTCAGTGCAGACGCACCGGCAGCGTGTCGACCCCGTACACGATCGACACCTTGCGGAACGCCAGGTCCCGGGGCTCGACCGCCAGCCGCATCTCCGGGAAGCGGCGCACCAGTTGGGGGAACGCCTCGCGGAGCTCCATCCTGCCCAGTTCCGCGCCGACGCAGCGGTGGATGCCGTAGCCGAAGGCCAGATGAGGAGAGGAGGGCGGACGGCTCGGGTCGAAGGTGTCCATGGCGGGGCCGAGGCGCGGGTCGCGGTCGGCGGCGCTGAGGGACACGATGACGATGTCGCCCTCGGACATCGGAACGCCGCCTATCTCGACGTCCTCGCGGGCGAACCGGGGAAACGCCGTCTGGACCACCGTGAGATGGCGCAGCAGTTCGTCGACGAACGGCGTGGCGACCGCCGCCGGGTCCGGCGCGTCGCGCAGGGCGGTGAGGTGCGCACGGTCCTGGAGCATGATGAGGGTGCCGAGGCCCAGCATGCTCGCCGTCGTCTCCAGGCCCCCGGTGAGGACACCGTCGGCGAGGCCGGTGAGCTCCTCGTCGGTGACTTTGTCGCCGTGCTCCCGTACGAGCATGCCGAGCAGGCCGTCTCCGGGATCGCGCCGCTGCTGCTCGATCACGCCGCGCAGGTAGTTGCGTGACTCGGTGATCGCTCCGAAGGAGGCGCCGACTCCACCGAGGACGTCGAACCGCGCGACCGAGAACCGCTGGAAGGCGTCGCGCTCCTCGTAGGGCACACCGAGGAGTTCGCAGATGACCAGCGCGGGAACCGGCATCGCGAAATGCTCGATGAAGTCGACGGTGCCGTCCGGCGCCGCCGCGTCGGAGAGTGCGGCGAGCCGCTCCTCGACGATGGCGTGGATGCGGGGCGTGAGGCGGCTGAGGCGCCGCATCGTGAACTCCGGTGTGAGCAGCCGCCGCAGATGCGTGTGGTCCGGCGGGTCGCAGAAGCCGAGGCCGCCGGGCTCGTGGTGCTCGTCCACACCGTTGCGTCCGATGAGGTGCGCGAAGTCGTTGCTGAACGCGCGGGCGTCGCCGAGTACTTGACGGGCCGCGTCGTAGCCGGAAACGAGCCAGACCGTCATACCGGGGACGGGGAGCCTGCTGACGGGCTCGCGGTCACGCAGTTCACCGAGTTCGGGAAGCGGGTCGAGGCCGTCGCGGCGCAGTGGCAGGAGGGCGTCCTCGGGGAGCTTCGAGAGCGTGGAGAGGTCGAGTCCCGTGCCCTTGCGCCGGAGCCTGGAGAAGTAACGCCGGGTCAGCCACATCATGACAGCGGCACGCGCCGAACGGACGGACCGGGCGGGCCGGCTGGCACTGGACTCACTGACGGGACTGGACTCAGTGGTGGGACGCGTGGTGCTGGTGGGACGCGTGGTGCTGGTGGGACGCGTGGCGCTGGTGGCGCTGGGGTCGCTGCCCGTGCCGGGGGTGCCGCCGGCCCCGGGGACGCTACCCGTGCCGCCGGCAAGAGAGGCCGTGACGGAATCAGAGGGGATGGGAGGGGCTGAAGGGACAGGACAAGCGGCGGGAGAGGCTGAGGAGACGGGGCAGGCGGCGGGTGCGGCAGGTGCGGCAGGTGTCTGGCTAGCCGCAGAGGTGGAAGAGGTGGGAACCGCTGAAGGTGAGGAAGGGGAAGCGGGGTCCGCTGAGGGAGACGGCGCAGAAGGGGACGGCGAGGAGGAAGGGGAAGGCGGCGGTGAGCCAGGAGAGGCAGAGGAAACAGAAGTGGCAGGAGAGGCCGGAGTGGCAGGAGAGTCCGACGGCGAAGGCGGGGAAGAAGGCGACACCGAAGCGGCCCCGTGCAGGGGCTTCTTGGTACGCCTGGTGCGCACGGGACGGAGGGAACGTATCGGAGGTATCGACATGTACGCGTACTCGCATCTGTGAGGTGGGTCGAACGACGTCGTCGCCGCGAACCGGCTCCGGGGAGCCGGTCTGAGAGACGCCACGGGCCGGGCTGCACCTGGCTGAGTCCGCCGCGCCGAGGGCCGCGGGAACCGCCCGGCCCACCACAACGGGTGTCCGCACGACGGGTGTCGCCCCGCTCACTGTGCCCCCAGCTCGGCCCTCAGGTTCGCGCGTCTCGGAGAGGCCGGTCCAGGCACGCCCCGGGACGCCGGCCGTCCGGTCGCGCACCACGGCCCCCGTGCGCACCACCGCATCCCGCGCCCGCCGCGCACCCGTTCCCCCTCACGGTCCGCTTCCGGTTCGGTCAGCCTACGGAGCCCGGCAGCCGTCCGGTGCCCCGGGGCTTCGGACGGCCGGCGCGGAGCGGTGTCGCACACTGCAACCGGCCGACGTGCCCGGGCCCTTCGCCCACCGACACGGCCACCGAGGGCCCCACGTGCCTCGTCGCGAAGCGTGACCGACGCGGCCAAGCCGTCCGCGGGCCCGGCGGCTCTCCCGGAGTCGGGCGGCTCCCGCGCCCGCCCCGCCGTACGCCCAATTACCGCTGCGCAAAGCCAAGTTGCCGCCTCTCCTCTTGACAGTGGTACGAGCCGGGTCGATTCTCCTGAGAGCGCTCTCAGCTCCCCCGTTCCGGCTTCCGCACCCCCTGGGTGCGGTTGCCGTGCGCCCCCACGAGGTGAAGGAGTACGGATGTCGTTCAGACACAAACGCGGCCAGAGACGCCTGGCCGGCGGGCTGTTGGCGGTCGTCGCCGCCGCAGCCGTCGCATTCGGCGGGTCGCCTGCCGCCTCGGCCCGGCCCGCCGACGCCGACCACACCGCCCGGATCACCCAGTCCGCCCCGTCCACCCGAAGCGCTGCCCCCGTCCAGAAAGCAGCGCAGAAGGCCGGGGCGCGGAAGCAGGCCGCCGCTCCGTCCGATGTACCGGCGGCGCCCGCCGGGTTCACCACGACCTGGAGCGACGACTTCAACGGCCCCGCCAACACCGGCCTGGACACCGGGACCTGGCGCTATGACGCAGGCGAGGGCTGGACCTTCGGCACCGGCGAGATCGAGACGATGACCGACAGCACGGCCAACGTCTACCAGGACGGCAACGGCCATCTGGTGCTCAAGGCCCTGCACTCCGGCACCGACCCCAACAGCGGCTGGACGTCCGGCCGCGTGGAGACGCAGGCCGACGGGTTCGGCGCGCAGCCGGGCGGGGTCGTCCGGATGCAGGCGTCCATCCAGCAGCCCGACGTCAACACGGCCAACGGCGCGGGCTACTGGCCGGCGTTCTGGATGCTCGGTTCACCCCTGCGGGTCGGAGTGCCCTGGCCGGGCTCCGGCGAGGTCGACATCCTGGAGGACGTCAACGGGCGCAGCTCCGTCTTCGGCACGCTGCACTGCGGTGTCGGCTCGGGCGGCCCCTGCAACGAGGGCAGCGGTGTGGGCAGCGGCGAACACGCCTGCTCCGGCTGCCAGACCGGTTACCACACCTACGCCGTGGAGGTGGACCGCTCCACGTCGCCCGAACAGATCCGCTGGTACCTGGACGGCGCCAACTACTTCACTCTTCGCTCCGATCAGGTCGACGCCACCGCATGGGCGAACGCCGTCGACCACTCGTACTACATCATCTTCGACCTGGCCATCGGCGGTGGGTTCCCCGGCGCCTTCGGCGGCGGCCCGAACGCCGCCACGGTCTCCGGCGGCCAGATGAACATCGACTACGCCGCCGTCTACAACAAGGCCCCGGCCGGTAACGCCGGCCTCGGCGCCAACATCGCGCAGGGCAAGCCGACCACCGCATCGTCCGCGGAGAGCGCCGACTTCCCCGCGTCCAACGCCACCGACGGCAACATCACCACCCGCTGGTCCAGCGGCTTCTCCGACCCCCAGTGGCTCCAGGTCGACCTCGGGCAGTCGTACAACCTCACCCACGCGAGCCTGACCTGGGAGGCGGCCTCAGCGTCCGCGTACCAGTTGCAGACGTCCGACGACGGGACCAACTGGAGAACGATCTATACGAACAACAACAGTCCCGCGGACATCCAGGACACCGCACTCACCGGCTCCGGCAGATACGTACGCGTCTATGCCACCTCCAGAGCCTCCCAATGGGGCGACTCACTCTATGAACTGGCGCTCTACGGCACTCCGTCCAGCGGCGGGGACCCGGGCAACGGCGGGGACCCCGGCAACGGGGGCGGCACGCTGCTGTCGCAGGGCAAGCCCGCCACCGCCTCCTCGTCCGAGAACAGCAGCTTCGTCGCGGCCAACGCCGTCGACGGTGACACGAACACCCGCTGGTCCAGCGGCTTCTCCGACCCCCAGTGGCTCCAGGTCGACCTCGGCGCCACGCACACCCTGAGCAAGGTCGCACTGAACTGGGAGACGGCATACGCCACCGGCTACCAGATCCAGACGTCCACCAACGGCACATCGTGGACGACCGCCTACTCCACCACCAACAGCACGGGTGGCCAGCAGTCCGTCCCGATCACCGGCTCCGGCCGCTATGTACGCATCAACTGCACCAGCCGCTCGACCCAGTACGGTGACTCGCTCTGGGAGTTCCAGGTCTACGGAACCTGAGCGGCGTCCTGCGGAGACAACCTCGGCCACCTCGGCCACCTGGTAGCCGGGGCAGGTGCCCGCAGGGCGGCCGGTCCACGACCGTCCTGCGGGCCGCCTCCGCGTTTCCCCCGCCCTTGAGGAGGAGGGAGGATTCCGGGCAGACCCCCGTCCGGCCCGGAACCCACGCTCCCCCGCGCCGGGGACCGCTACCCGGGGCCTCCCGACGCGACGTCCCCCTGCGTCCCCCCAGACCCTATGGGCTCCGCGAGGCCGCCGGATCGCGCGGCTCGGGCACCCCGCACCCCCAGCACCGTCAACGCCCCTGTCGTGGGGGGGGCGGCCGCCCCCAGGATCGCGCTGCCCAGTGTCACCGGGCCCGGGGCATCCACCCGCAACAGCAGGGACAGCATCGCGACGCGCAGGGCCAGCACCAGGCCACCCAGCGCCGCCAGCGCCAGGAGCAGGGCCGCGTCCGGCGGGGCCGCGTCCGAGCGGGTGCGGCGGGTCGCCACCAGGTAGGCCGTCGCGCCGAGTACATACACCGCGCCCGTCGCCCACCCCGGGTCGGCGCCCGTCGGCCAGGCCACCGTCACCGCGCCCATCGCCACGCAGACCGCCATGAGCGCGAGGCCCGAAGGGACGCCCGGGAGGCGCGCCGGCGGCGCGTCCGTGTGGAAGCCGCCGTACACGCCGGCGACCGTCAGCCAGGCGAACACCGCGCCGGACACGGTCAGCAGAGCCATGTCCGCCCCGCCCCGCGTGCCACTCGCGAGTGCGAGGGTGTCGGGGACCGCAGCGAGGGCCGCGAGCACCCGTGCCGCCCGCCCGCTGTCGCGGGCGAGCGCCCCGTACGCCGCTGTCCACAGCAGAGGCAGCACCCACAGGGCCACCTCCCTGGCGCCGGAGACCCGGCCGTGGTCGGTGAAGCCGCTCAGGAACAGGGCGCGGCCCTCGGCCGACCCCTGCGCCCACACCAGCGTGAGGACCCGCTCCGTCAGGGCCTGCGCCGCAAGAAGCAGTACGCCACAGACCGCGAACAGCCGGACCGCCCGGCCCAACGCCGCGTATCCGGGCGGCGCGCCGGCCGCACCCAGCCGCGTACGGACCGCGAGGGCCGCGACACTCGCGACCTCACCGACGGCGGGACGCAGTTCGTCCAGGCGGGCCTCGTCGATCCCGTACAGATAGGTTTCAACCATCTCCTCCTCCCGCGCCTCGCGGTAGAAGGAGGGGAGCAGCCGCAGCACGCGCCGGTAACGCCTCTCCAGGAGCGGCATCGACGCCGTCGCGCCGCTCCCGCCCGCTTCCGTGCTCGTCGCCGCCGTGGCAGGGGCGCCCGTGTTCGTGCTGGCGCTGGTCCTTGTGGTCGTGGTCGTGGTTGTTTTTCTGGTCGTCCGTGACGTCGTCATGCTGAATCCCCCGTCGCACTCCGGGTCATGCCGTACCTTCTGCCGGGCGCACGACCCCCGCGCGCCCGCCCGCGGCCATCCGCGCCGTCGCGGCCCGCGCCCCGGCGGCCATCCGCTCCGCCTCCGCGGCGAGCGCGGTGGCCCCCTCGTCCGTGAGGCGGTAGTAGCGGCGGAGCCTGCCCTGTTGCACCTCCTCGCGGTCGAGCACTATCAACCCGTCCCCGGAGAGCCGGTCGAGCACTCCGTACAGCGTCCCGACACGCAACCGCACGTCTCCTCCGGAGAGTTCATTGACCTCCTGGAGGATTCCGTAGCCATGGCGCGGCTCGTCCGCCAGCGCGGTGAGCACCAGGAAGGCCGCCTGCGTCATGCCACGGGTCGTCGTCATGCGACCACCATATCCTGGCTCCCGATATATATCGAGAGCTGTCACTCGAAAGTGGCACGACCCGTACCAACAGGGCCTCAAGCAGCGTCAAGCTTTGTTCTTGAGTCCTCCCCGCGGACGACGGCACCGTTGACATGCCTAGGACCAGGTCTTAGCGTCCGCGAATGCTGAATACGGTGTGGCAGCAAGCGCGCGGCCTGACCAAGGACCAGCGCAACGCGTTCATCGCCGCCTATCTGGGCTGGACGATGGACGCCTTCGACTATTTCCTCGTCGTCCTCGTGTACAGCGAGATCGCGGACGAGTTCCACGTCTCGCTCACCGACATGGCGTTCCTGACCACCGTCACGCTGATCATGCGGCCGGTCGGAGCGTTCATCTTCGGCCTGTGGGCCGACAAGCGCGGCAGACGTACCCCCCTCATGGTCGACGTGCTCTTCTACTCCGTCGTCGGTTTCGCCTGCGCCTTCGCCCCCAACTACGCGGTGCTGCTGGTGCTGCGCCTTCTCTACGGCATCGGCATGGGAGGAGAGTGGGGCCTCGGCGCGGCGCTCGCGCTGGAGAAGATCCCGGCGGAGAAGCGCGGGTTCTGGTCCGGCATGCTCCAGGGCGGATACTCCTTCGGCTATCTGCTGGCCGCCCTCGCCTTCCTGTTCATCGAACCGACCTTCGGCTGGCGCGGCCTGTTCGCGTTCAGCCTGATCCCGGCGCTGGTGGCACTGTTCGTGCGGAGCAGGGTCCGCGAGAGCGAGGCATGGGAGGCGTCGGCCAAGGCCAACACCACGCCCGCCCGGAAGATCTTCCGAAATCCGGTGGTACTGAAGCGGTTCGTCTACCTCGTCCTTCTGATGACCGCGTTCAACCTGATGTCGCACGGCACTCAGGACGTCTACCCAACCTTCATCAAGAAGGGCCTCGGGATGACCCCCACCACCGCCATCTGGATCGCCGTCATCTACAACATCGGCGCGATGATCGGCGGTCCGCTGCTCGGGGCGTACTCCGAGCGGATCGGCCGGCGGCGGATGATCGTGATCGCGGGCATCGTGGCACTGCCGATCGTTCCGTTCTTCGCTCTGTCCAGGACAGCGGGGCTGCTCGCACTGAGTTCGTTCCTCATGCAGCTGTGCGTGCAGGGCGCGTGGGGGGTCATCCCCGCGCACCTCAACGAGCTGAGCCCGGACGCAATCCGAGGCTTCTACCCCGGAGTGACCTACCAGTTGGGCAACTGCATCGCCGCGCTCAACCTGCCGCTGCAGGAGTCGCTCGCAGGGCACTACAGCTATCCGACGGCGCTGATGGTGACGGTCGCGCCGACGCTGGTGCTGATGATCGTGCTGACCGCGCTCGGCAAGGAGGCGCGAGGGCGCCGCTTCGGCGCCGACGATCCGCCGGATGCGGCGTCGGCCCCGTCGTCCCCGCCGGCCACGGGAGGTGCGCCGGCCGCGTCCACGTGACGGGCGTACGAGCGCTACGTTCGCGTGCCCTACAAGCATCACGTTCACGGGACGGACGTACGAGCATCACGTCCACATGACGGGCGTACGCGGGCCACGTCCGCGGGGCCGGGCATAAAGCGGGCCGTCGGCAAGGGCCGGGCGGAAGAGGGCGCACACCCCTTCCCCCCGGCCCTTGCCAGTGACACCATGATCGGGCCATGTAGAGAGACGGCATTCATGTAGGTGAATCCGAGCGGATCCCGCACCGGGTTCCCCAAGCGGATTCCCGGGCGGGTTCTCCATCCAGTTCCCGCAGTTCACGAAGCGGGTTCCCGGGCCCGGAGTTGGTTTCCGGGCGGGTTTACGGAGTGGGACAGCAGCGCCGCACGTGAACGACGTCAGCCCGACCGCCGGCCAGCGACCGGCGGCGAGAACAACGGAGGTGGGCCGCAACCTCATGCACTACGTCCAGAACCTTCCCCTGGAGTCGGTCGGCTGGTCCGCCCTGATCGCCGCAGTCCCCCTCCTCACCGTCCTCGTCCTCCTCGGCGTCTTCCGCTGGAAGGCCCAGTGGGCCGGGCTCGCCGCCCTCGTGGTCTCACTGGTCGTCGCACTGTTCGCGTACCGCATGCCGGTCGGCATGACCTTCGACGCGGCTGGGTACGGCGCCGCCAACAGCGTCCTGACCGTCCTGTGGATCACCTTCAACGCCATCTGGATCTACAACCTGACAGTGGAGACCGGCCACTTCGCCGTGCTGCGGCGCGCCTTCGCCGCCATCAGCGACGACAAGCGCATCCAGGCGATCGTCATCGCGTTCTCGTTCGGCGCGCTCATGGAGGCGCTGGCCGGGGGCGGTTCACCGATCGCCATCTGTTCGGTGATGCTCATAGCCGCCGGATTCCCGCCCCTCAAGGCCGCCGTCATCGCGCTGCTGGCGGACACCGCGCCCGTCGCGTTCGGGGGAATGGGCAACCCGATCACCATCCTCGGTACGGTCACGCATCTGAACGCGGACGACTTCGGCGCCATGACCGGCCGTCAGGCACCGGTGCTCGCCTTCTTCGTGCCCTTCCTGCTGGTGGCCATCGCGGACGGACCGCGCGCGATCAGGCAGGTCTGGCCGGCCGCGCTGACCGCCGGTGCCACGTTCTGCGGGACCCAGTTCGCGCTGGCGAACTACTGGGACTACAAGCTCTGCGACATCTTCGCGGCCATCGCCTCCGCGGGTGCCGTCGTGGCTCTCAACCGGGTGTGGCAGCCGTCGGACACCCGGCTCACGCCCCGCACACCCGGTACGCCCCCGGTGATCGCGGGCGGCGCGGTGGACCACGACCCGGTCGCGGAGCGGCGCGCGGGGCGGCCCGAGGGCGGGGACTCGCGACGGGACGTAGCCGTCGCGTTCGCCCCGTACCTGATTGTCGTGGTGCTGTTCTCGCTGGCGCAGATCGACCCGGTCAAGACCTGGCTCGCGCGGGGCACGAACAGCTTCCAGTGGCCGGGGCTCGCCCACATCACCGCCGCCGGCGGCGCACCTGTCACGACCGTGTTCTCCATACCGTGGGCCTCGACGGCGGGCACGCTGCTGTTCGTCTCCGGCGTTCTCACCACGCTGGTGCTGCGGCTGAACCCCCTGAAGGCCCTGCGGGTGTACGGGTCGACGATCCGCCAGTTCGGCTGGGCGATCTTCACCGTGCTCTGCGTCTTCGCCCTGTCGTACGTGATGAACCTGTCGGGCCAGATCACCACGCTCGGCATCTGGCTGGCGCAGACGGGCGCGGTCTTCGCGTTTCTGTCACCGCTGGTCGGCTGGTTCGGGGTGGCCGTCACGGGCACGGACGCGGGCTCCGACGCACTGTTCGGCGGGCTCCAGCTCACCGCGGCACATCAACTCCACGCCTCGCCCATCCTGTTCGGCGCGGCCAACACGACCGGTGGCGTCCTGGCCAAGATGATCTCGCCACAGAACCTGGCCATCGGCACGGCCGCGGTCGGAGCCGTGGGCGCTGAAGGGACGCTGTTCCGCAAGGTGTTCGGGTGGAGCATCGTGATGCTGGTGCTGCTCTGCCTGATCGTCTACCTCCAGTCGACCAGCGTCCTCGGCTGGATGGTGGTGGGCGGCTGACAGCAGAGCCGCCGTTACGGCGGGAAGCCGGGGGCGGGGCGGCGAGCGGATGCGCAGGGCGGGCGCTAGCGCCGCGCGCCGCCTCGCGGGCAAGGGAGGTGACGCGGCGCTAGCTCCGCTCGCCGCCGCCTCGCGCGGGCAAGCGTAGGCGGCGCGGGCAAGGAAGCGGCGAGCAGAGAGCGCTCAGTTGGTCGTTCAGATGTTCCACGTGAAACATCCCCCGCGCGGCCCCCCCCCCGGCCGGC
>NZ_JAIUKE010000355.1:5886-10045 GCF_020176795.1 Streptomyces sp. 8L | reverse complement strand
GACGTGGAGGGGCCCGCGGATTCCGGGGGTTGGTCACGCACGCCCTCCACCGTACCCGCGGGGGTCGGAGCCGCGCAGTGGGGCGGCGCCGCACGGTTTCCGGCGCGTGTCACACTCCCGCCGGCGTGACCGGGGGCCGCGCGGCGTCGTTAGTCCGGACGGTCAGGCGGGTTCGGGCAGGCGGCGGTCGGGCGCTGGGGGTCGGCAGGCGATGGTGGAGCGGCAGCGGCAGCAGGGACGGCGTCACGCGCACGGCCGGAGCGGGGTGTTCACGGCGGTGGCCCTGGCGGGTGTCGCCGGCGCCGTGGCGATGTGCTGCGGCTGCGGGGTCACCGGCGGGGCCGTGGCCGACGACCACGGGAGCGCCGGTGCCACCGCCGCCGTGCGGGACGCGGCCGGGACGCTGGTCACGGCGGGCAGCGCGCGGGCGGCGACGTCGATGGAGATGGCCGTGGGCGGCACGCGCGTCACGATCCGGGGCGAGGGCGGATACGACTTCCGCAAGCGGATGGGCAGCCTCACCCTCACTCTGCCCGAGGACCCGGCGGGCTCGTCGGAGCACCGGCCGATCACGGAGCTGCTCTCGCCCTCCCTGCTCTACATGAAGAACCGGGGCGCGGGCGTGCCGGCCGACAAGTGGGTACGGGTCGACTCCGCGACGCTCGGCGACGGGAACCTCGTGACGGGCGGCGCGACGGACCCGCTGACCGCCGCGGAGCTGTTGCGCACGGCGGCCAGAGTGACCTACGTGGGTACCGGCACCCTGGCGGGCACCACGGTCAGGCACTACCGGGGCGTCGCCGACCTGGACGCGGCGGGCAGACAGGCCGCGCCCTACGCGCGGAGCGCGCTGGCGGCGGCGGTGAAGGGGAGGGGATTCGCGTCGAAGGCGGTCCCCTTCGACGCGTACGTGGACGACGCCGGGCGGCTGCGGAAGGTCAGGCAGCGCTTCAGCTACCTCAACCAGGGCAGTCCCGTCACGGTCGCCTCGACGACCGTGCTCTACGAATTCGGCAGCCCGGTGTCCGTGAAGCTGCCGCCGGCCGGTGACATCTACGCGGGCCGGATCAAAGACTGACCCGGGCCCGGCCCCCGGGACCGACCGTCCCCGACCGGGGGCCGAGCGGGCTCTGTGACGCCTGAGGCCGGTGTGGTGTCCGGGATGTGTGAGATGTGCGGTGGCCACTGCTCGGGCGCGAAGATTGGGCGCTAAATGGTCCGGAAGTGCCATGCGCGGCGAGTATCACCCTCCCTACGCTAGGAAGCCGACACCGACCGAGAGAGGTGATGCACGTGGCTCCGTTGCGTACGCCGATCGTTCAGGACCACGTGGCCCTCATCGAGATCGAGCTGTGCGGAGAGCTGATGATCGCGGCGTCCGCCGCGGACGGGGACCGGCTCAGCCCCGACCGTATCGACGAGGTGCTCGACGTGGCGGCCGAGCGCGCCGCCCGCCTCCGGCAGCCCGACCGGCGCTGGGCGTAGTACCCCGCAGGGGCGCGAGCCGGGAGCCCCGTACCCGATTCGGGGGGGCGGACCTGAGCCAAGGCGGCCGTGTCGGGGTCGGATATCTCACGCCGTGAGATCCGTCCCGCGTCCGGGGGCGGGGTGGCGCAGGGCGGGGCGGTCAGGTGCGCAGCAGGCGGGCGATGGCCTGCGTGGCCTCCTCGACCTTCTCGTCGATCTCGGAGCCGCCCTTGACGGCCGCGTCGGCGACGCAGTGCCGCAGGTGCTCCTCCAGCAGCTGGAGCGCGAAGGACTGGAGGGCCTTGGTGGAGGCCGAGACCTGAGTGAGTATGTCGATGCAGTAGACGTCCTCGTCGACGAGCCGTTGCAGGCCCCTGATCTGGCCTTCGATCCGGCGCAGCCGCTTGAGGTGCTCGTCCTTGCGCTTGTGGTAGCCGTACACCTGGTGGCCGGCGCCCGGAGCCGGAGCCTCCGCCGCGGAGGGCCGTTCGCCGGTCGCGTCCGCGCCGGCCGCGTCTGTGGTCGTCATGGCGTCCTCCGGTGTGTGAGCCCCGCTCGGTCCCTCGGCGGGCGGTTTGTGTCCGTTGTATCCGACGTATCCGGTGCGTCCGGGTCTGTCTGGTGAATCCGCTTGAGGGGCATATACCCCCTGCGGGTATATGATACCTCTACGTGGCGCTTGGGTCAGGGGGTCCTTCAGGGTGGTGAGGCCGGGTGAGCGACACTGGGAGCCCACTCATCTAGCATCGGCCTGACCGAATTCCATGTAACCCCGAGGACTCCAGGTGCGTTTTCGTCTGACCCCCAGGGAGACGAGCTTCTACGACATGTTCGCCGCGTCCGCGGACAACATCGTCACCGGCTCGAAGCTCCTGATGGAACTCCTCGGTGCGGATTCCTCCGCGAAAGCCGAGATCGCAGAACGGATGAGGGCCGCGGAGCACGCGGGTGACGACGCGACCCACGCGATCTTCCACCAGCTGAACTCCTCTTTCATCACGCCTTTCGACCGTGAGGACATCTACACGCTGGCGTCCTGTCTGGACGACATCATGGACTTCATGGAAGAGGCCGTCGACCTTGTCGTCCTCTACCAGATCGAGGAATTGCCACGGGGCGTCGAGCAGCAGATCGAGGTCCTCAGCAGGGCCGCCGACCTGACCGCCGAGGCCATGCCGCACCTGCGGACGATGAGCAACCTCACCGAGTACTGGATCGAGATCAACCGGCTGGAGAACCAGGCCGACCAGATCCACCGCAAGCTGCTCGCCCACCTCTTCAACGGCAAGTACGACGCGATGGAGGTGCTCAAGCTCAAGCAGATCGTCGACGTGCTTGAAGAGGCCGCCGACGCGTTCGAGCACGTCGCGAACACGGTGGAGACCATCGCGGTCAAGGAGTCCTGAGCTTCGTGGACACCTTCGTCCTGATCGTGACCATCGGTGTCGCCCTGGGCTTCACCTACACCAACGGCTTCCACGACTCCGCTAACGCGATCGCCACGTCCGTCTCGACGCGCGCGCTCACGCCGCGCGCCGCGCTCGCGATGGCCGCGGTGATGAACCTCGCCGGCGCCTTCCTCGGCCAGGGCGTCGCGGAGACCGTCAGCAAGGGGCTGATCGGCACTCCGCACGGTGAGCAGGGGATGGGCATCCTCTTCGCGGCGCTCGCGGGCGCCGTCGCCTGGAACGTGGTGACGTGGCGGCTCGGACTGCCGTCCTCCTCGTCGCACGCGCTCTTCGGCGGCCTGGTGGGAGCGGCCCTCGCGGGCGGCAGCGCGGTCATCTGGTCCGGGGTGGTCGAGAAGGTCGTCATCCCGATGTTCCTGTCGCCCGTGGTCGGCCTCGTCGTCGGCTACCTGGTGATGCTGGCGATCCTGTGGCTGTTCCGCCGGTCCAACCCGCACAAGGTGAAGCGCGGCTTCCGGATCTCGCAGACCGTGTCGGCGGCCGCCATGGCCCTCGGGCACGGCCTGCAGGATGCGCAGAAGACGATGGGTGTCGTGGTGCTGGCACTGGTCATCTCGGGCTACGAGGACTCCACGAGCTCCATCCCGGTCTGGGTGAAGATCGTCTGTGCGCTGATGCTGTCGCTCGGTACGTACGCGGGCGGCTGGCGGATCATGCGGACGCTGGGGCGGAAGATCATCGAGCTCGACCCGCCGCAGGGCTTCGCCGCGGAGACCACGGGCGCGTCGATCCTCTATGTCACGTCGTACATCTTCCAGGCGCCGGTGTCGACGACGCACGTGATCACCTCGGCGATCATGGGCGTCGGGGCGACGAAGCGGGTCAACGCGGTGCGCTGGGGGGTCGGCCGGAACATCGTCATCGGCTGGTTCATCACGATGCCCGCCGCGGGGGTCGTGGCCGCGATCGTCTACTGGATCATCAAAGCGATCTTCGGCTGAGGCCGACGCCGCTGTTGAGGCTGAGGCGCTCGCGCGCCGCCCGCGTACCGCTCGTGTGCTCGTACCCCGCGCCCCGCGGCGAACGGAACGGGCCCGCCCTCCAAGGAGGGCGGGCCCTTCGTCTTGCGGTGGCACCGCCATGCAGCACCGCAGGACGGCTCGGTCCGGTCGCGGCGGCGGGGCCGGGGCCCGCGCGGGCGGCCCGGGGGGGGGGGCCGGGGCCAGGCCCCCGGCCGGTTTCCGGCGCGGCCGGGGTGGTTTGCGACCGGGGGGGGGCCGGGG
>NZ_JAIUKE010000355.1:0-5877 GCF_020176795.1 Streptomyces sp. 8L | reverse complement strand
GCCCCCCCCGGGGGGGGGCCGCCGGGGGGGGGGGGGGCCCCCCCCCCCCCCCCCCCCCGGGGGGGCGGGGGGGGGGGGGGGGGGGGGGCGGGGCCCGGGCGCGGCCGCCGGGGGGGGGGGGCCGGGGACATGCCCCAGGCCCTTATCCGAAGCGTCCGGAGATGTAGTCCTCCGTGGCCTGCACGGAGGGGTTGGCGAAGATCCGCTCGGTCTCGTCTATCTCTATGAGCCTGCCGGGCTGGCCGACCGCCGAGAGGTTGAAGAAGGCCGTGCGGTCCGAGACGCGGGCCGCCTGCTGCATGTTGTGCGTGACGATCACGATCGTGAAGCGCTCCTTGAGCTCCCCGATGAGGTCCTCGATGGCGAGCGTCGAGATCGGGTCGAGCGCCGAGCAGGGCTCGTCCATCAGCAGGACTTCCGGTTCCACGGCGATCGCGCGGGCGATGCACAGGCGCTGCTGCTGGCCGCCGGAGAGGCCGGAGCCAGGCTTGTTCAGGCGGTCCTTGACCTCGTTCCAGAGGTTCGCGCCGGTGAGGGACTTCTCGACGATCGCGTCGAGCTCGGACTTGCGGTGCTTTCCGTTGAGGCGCAGGCCCGCCGCGACGTTGTCGTAGATCGACATCGTCGGGAACGGGTTCGGCCGCTGGAAGACCATGCCGACGGTGCGGCGCACGGAGACCGGGTCGACGCCCGAGCCGTACAGGTTCTCGTCGTCCAGCAGGACCTTGCCCTCGACGCGGCCGCCGGGGGTGACCTCGTGCATCCGGTTCAGGGTGCGCAGGAAGGTCGACTTGCCGCAGCCGGACGGGCCGATGAAGGCCGTCACCGTGCGGGGCTCTACGGTCATGGAGATGTCGTCGATGGCGCGGAAGCCGCCGTAGAAGGCGCTGAGTCCGCTGACGTCGATGCGCTTGGCCATGGGTACTGCTCTCAATCCGGGTTTCGGGTGGCCGCGTCAGCGACCGGACGTCTTCGGGGCCTTCCAGCGGGCGATGCCGCGGGCGATCAGGTTCAGGATCATCACGAGGATGATCAGCACGAGGGCCGCGCCCCAGGCACGGTCGTAGCTCGCGCTGTTGCCCAGGTTGTACTGCTCGTAGATGTAGAAGGGCAGCGACGACTGCGGGCCGTTGAACGGATCGTTGTTGATCACCTGGCTGCCGAAGACCAGCAGCAGGACGGGTGCGGTCTCGCCCGCGATACGGGCGATGGCCAGCACGACGCCGGTGATGATGCCGCCGATGGACGTCGGGAGGACGATGCTGACGATGGTGCGCCACTTGGGCACGCCCAGCGCGTAGGAGGCTTCGCGGAGCTCGTTCGGTACGAGCTTGAGCATCTCCTCGGTGGAGCGGACCACGATCGGCATCATCAGGATCGTCAGGGCGAGCGAGCCGGCGAAGCCGGAGAAGCCGAAGCCCAGGATCAGAATCCAGAAGGACAGGATGAACAGGCCGGCGACGATCGACGGGATGCCCGTCATGACGTCGACGAAGAACGTGATGGCCTTGGCCAGGCCGCCCTTGCCGTACTCGACCAGGTAGATCGCGGTGAACAGCCCGATCGGCACGGCGATGACGGTGGCGATGCCGACCTGCTCCAGCGTGCCGATGATCGCGTGGTAGACGCCGCCGCCGGGCTCGGTGCCGAGCACGCCGCTCATCGAGTGGCTGAGGAAGGTGCCGCCCAGAACCTTCACACCCTTCGCGATGGTCGTCTCGATGAGCGAGTACAGCGGGATGATCGCGAGGATGAAGCACGCGTAGACCAGGCTGGTGGCCACCCGGTCCTTCGCCTGCCTCGGCCCGTCCGTGACGCGGGTGACCAGGTAGTTCCCCGCGACGAAGACGACCAGGGCGATCAGGCCCCACTGGACGTGGCTGGTCAGGCCGGCGCCCGCGCCGACGGCGACGCCGACGACGATCGCGCCCACGGCGACGGCGAGCGGCGTCCACCGGGGGAGCCGGTTGCGCTCGATGGGGGTGCCCGCGCGGGGGGCGGTGTCGAGGTCGTTCACGGTGTGGCTCATGCGCTGGCCCCCGAGTACTCCTTGCGGCGGGCGATGATCAGTCGGGCGGCGCCGTTGACGATCAGCGTGATGACGAACAGCACGAGGCCGCCGGCGATCAGCGCGTCCCGGCCGAAGTCGGTGGCCTCGCCGAAGTGCGCGGCGATGTTCTGCGCGAAGGTGCCGCCCTGCGGGTCGAGCAGGTGGAACGAGAGCACCGACGAGGACGACAGGACCGTCGCGACGGCCATCGTCTCGCCGAGCGCGCGGCCGAGGCCGAGCATCGAGGCGCTGATGATGCCGGAACGGGCGAACGGCAGCACGGAGAGCCGGATGACCTCCCAGCGGGTCGCGCCGAGGGCGAGCGCCGCTTCCTCGTGCATGCGCGGGACCTGCCGGAAGACCTCGCGGCTCACGTTGGTGATGATCGGCACGATCATGATGGCCAGCAGGATCGACACGGTGAACAGCGAGCGCGCGGCCGAGCCGGGCGACGACTGGTCGAAGAGGTAGGTCCAGCCGAAGTACTTGTCCAGCCAGAGGTCGAGGCCGTTCATGTGCGGGACGAGGAACAGCGCGCCCCACAGGCCGTAGACGATGCTGGGCACGGCGGCGAGCAGGTCGACGATGTACGCGAGCGGCGAGGCGACCCTGCGGTGCGCGTAGTGCGTGATGAACAGCGCGATGCCGATCGAGATCGGCACGGCGACGGCCATGGCGATGATCGAGCTGATGATCGTGCCGAAGGCGAGGACCGCGATGCCGAACACCGGCGGGGTGTTGTCGGCGTTCCACTCGAAGGTGGTGAGGAAGTTGCCGTGGTCCTGGGAGATCGCGTTGACCGCCCGGTAGGTCAGGAAGCCCGCGATCGCGGCCATGACGACCAGCAGCAGGATGCCGGAACCCCCGGAGAAGCCGAGGAAGAGCCGGTCGCCGAAGCGGAGCACGGGGCGCTTCTGCACCGCGCCGTCCGCTTCTGTCGGTGGTGTGGGTGGGCTCGGTGGCGGCGCGTCGGCCGTCTGGGTTATGTCCATGGTGAGGTCTCCGGTCTGGGTGGGGGAGGAGAGCTCCCCCGGCGGCGGTGCACCGGATGTACGCAGGTCCCGCGGGCCGGGGCCACGCGGGACCTGCCGTACACGAATCAGCGGATGGGACGGGTGACCCGGGTGGGGGTCAGGAGAGCGAACCGATGGCGGTACGGACCTGGGTCGCGATGTTGTCCGGCAGCGGCGCGTAACCGAGCGAGGTGATCGACTTCTGCGCGTCGGCGCTGGCGATGTAGCTCAGGAAGGACTTCGTGGCGTCGAGGGTCGCCGCCTTGTTGCCCTTGTCGCAGAGGATCTCGTTCGTCACCAGGGTGATGGGCCAGGCGTCCTCGGCCTTGGTGGTGTAGTTGAGCTGGAGGGCGAGGTCGCCGTTGGTGCCGACGACCTTCGCGTCCGCGATGGCCTTCGACGCGGAGTCGGCGCTGACCTTGACCGGGGCGGAGGCGCCGGTGTTCAGCTGGGCCGTCGGGATCTGGTTGGAGTTCGCGTACGACAGCTCGGCGTAGCCGATGGCGCCCGCGGTCTGCTTGACCTGCGAGGCGACGTTGGCGGAGCCCTGGGCGGACTGGCCGCCGTGGGCCTGCCAGGTCTGGCCGCCGGAGAAGGGCCAGTCGCTCTTGGCCGCGGCGATCAGGTACTTGGTGAAGTTGTCCGTCGTGCCGGAGTCGTCCGAGCGGTGGAAGGGCTGGATCGCCGTGGCGGGCAGCTTGGCGCCCGGGTTCAGCTTGGCGATGGCCGGGTCGTTCCACTTGGTGATCTTCGAGTTGAAGATCTTCGCGACGGTGGGCGCGTCCAGCGTCAGGTTGGAGACGCCGGGGACGTTGTAGATGATCGAGATGGGGCCGCCGACCATGGGCAGGTCGATCGCCTGGCCGCTGGAACAGACCTTCTTCGACTGCGAGATCTGCTCGGGCTTGAGAGGCGAGTCCGAACCGGCGAAGGCGGTCTGCCCCTGGAGGAACTGCTGCACGCCGGCGCCGGAACCGATGCCCTTGTAGTTGATCTGGGTGCCGGAGCAGGACTGCATGAAGCTCTTGACCCACTGGTCCATGGCGTTCTGCTGGGCCGTGGAGCCGGAGGCCAGCAGGTTGCCGGAGCCCTTGCCACAGTCGATCGAGCTGGCCGCCGAGGCGCCGGCCGAGCTGCTGGCGCTCGCGCTGCTGCTGCCGCTGCCGCCGCTGTTGTCGTCCGAGCCACACGCCGTGAGAACCAGGGCGCTGGACACGGCGAGGGCGCCGAGCGCGGTGGCACGCAGCCCGTTCTTGCGCAGAAGCTTCACTTCGGGTGTTTCCTTCCAGGAGCCGCCGTACGTCAGGGATGTGTGATGGCGGCGTGCGTCGGGTGATCCGGTGGGTTCGCCGCGCCTGAGGGGCTGCGCCCGTCACCGGGTAAGCCCGAAATTAGGCAGATGAGATGAAGCCGCCGACGGGGGGAAGTGAACGCCGGGTGAACCGTGAGGGACGGCCTGGTTCGGCTACGGCGTCTAGCGCCTGCAGGTGTCGATTCAACCGTTGATCAGGTGTCGATTCAGGCGCTGTTTCGCGCGGGTGCGCACGGTTGCGCGTGGTTCCGCGCTGTTCCGCGCTGATTCGGGCGGATCTCCGGGAGCCGAGGGTCAGTGCCCGCCCGAGCGCGTGCCGCGCAGGGCGGCGACGAGGCCGTCGACGAGGACGCGGTCGCGGGGCTGCGTGAGCCGCTCCCCGGCCGCCGCGGGGGACAGCCACAGGACGCGGTCGACCTCGGAGCCGGGGGTGAAGCTGCCGCCGCTCTCCTCCGCCGCCCAGTACTCGACGGTCTTGGGCCTGCCGTCCACCTCGTAGCCGACCGTGCCGAGGCGCGCGCCGGGCACGCAGTAGTGGCCGGTCTCCTCCAGCACCTCGCGCAGCGCCGCGGCCAGCGCGCTCTCGCCGGGCTTCAGCTTTCCCTTGGGGTGCGACCAGTCGTCGTACGCGGGGCGGTGGACGAGACAGATCTCCACGGCGCCGCCAGGAGCGCCGACGCGGTCCTGGGCGGGGGCGTCGGCTGGGGCGTCGGGGCCTCCTGCCGCCGTGCCCGGGGCGACGCGCCGCCAGAGCAGGCAGCCCGCGGCGCGGATCGGGTCGCTGGTCCGCCGGTCGTCCGCTGCCGTCATGGTCGCCGCCGTTCGTCGTCACCGTACGTCGTCGTTTCCGCCCCATTGTCACCGCCGCGGGAGCCGGTGGCCGCCGCCGCGGCAGCGCGGCCGCCGCCGTGGGCCGTGCCGGCCCGGCCCGGTGCCGTCCGTGTGGACGAGCCTGTGCCCCGCCCGTGCGGCCGCGCACGCGGTACCGGTAGCGGACCGTATGCCCCGAGGACCGCGGGCCACCCTTGCCGGGGCGGGCCGAACGGGGGGCGCGGCCCCCGCGACCTCCTCCGGGTGCTCCCCGTGCGCGTGCGGAAACCACTGCGCAAGCCCCGGCGGGCCGGTCCCCGCCCCCGGTGCTCCCCGCCCGCGTACGGAAACCGCTCAGCGGGCGGGCGCGGCCGTGGCCTGCCCCCACACCTGCTGGAACGCGAAGCGGGCCGCCTCGACCTCCAGCCGCTGGTCCGCGTGGAGCACCCCGAGCGCGTACGCGGTCGCCGGGGCGATCCGGGGGGTGCGGGCGGCGTTCGCCGCGGCGGGGGGGGGGGGGGCCGCGGCCCCCCCGGCCGGGCGGCCCCCCCCCCCGCGGGGGGGGGCGCCCGGGGGGGGGGGCGGGGGGGGGGGGGGGGTAATGCGGCCCTCGGGGGCGGCCGGTGGCGGGTTCCGGGCCCCGTGGGGGGGGCGGGTTGGCATCGGCTCCGGGGCGCGGCGCGCCCCGGAGC
>NZ_JAIUKE010000354.1 GCF_020176795.1 Streptomyces sp. 8L | reverse complement strand
CCCCCGCACCGGCGGTGCCCGTGCCGGTGCCGGCACCACGGATCGACTCGGGTGGGGCCGCGGCGGGGGGGGCGGGGGGGGGGGGGGGGGGGGGGGGGGCGGGGGGGGGGGGGGGGGCGCCCCCCCCCGCGCCCCGGGGCCGGTCCAGCGATCTGCCCGCGTCCGCCAGCAGCGGCTCGGGCGCGACGCCGCCCCGGCACCACACCTCCTGCGCGTAGCGGTGCAGCCTCAGCAGTTGCCGTACCTGGTGCCAGGGCGCGTCCTGGGCCTCGCCCTCGGACGCGGTGGACAGGCCGTGCACCAGGGCCTCGGCGTTGTACGGGTGGGACGCGCGCGCCAGCGGCAGCGTGGACACCGCGTCCAGGAGCCGGCGTCGGGTCCGCTCGCCCGGCGCATCGAGCGCGTCGGGCGCGGTCGAGGACGCGACCGGGGCGAGCGGTACCTCGGAGGCGAGGACCGCCACCGCGTCGGCCACGGCATGGAAGCGCGACGAGCCGAGCGCCTGGAGCGCGGCCGAGTGGGCGCGGGTCCTGGCGAGCGTCAGCTGCCGGTCGAGCAGGGCCCCGGCCCGGGACGCGCCGACGGTCAGGGCGACGGGTGCGGGCACCGGCACGGGTTCCGCGGGCGCGGGCACCGGTTCCGGGTGCGCGCCGTCGGCCGGGGCGGACCCATTGCCGGGCACGGCGGCGGGGGTGCCCGCGGGCGTGCCCGCCGTACGGGCGGGCGGAACGGCGGCCGAGGCGGTGGCCGGGTCCTGGGCGGGTGCGGTGCCCAGGCCCGAGAGCCGGGAGAGCGCGGCGAGGAGCCGGTGCAGCCGCGCCGTGCACGCGTGTTCCTGCGCGAGCGTGCCGGACAGCCAGGCCAGTTCCGTACGCAGATGGTCCGCCCACCCCGGGTCGAACAGCGCCCGGTAGGTGAACAGCGTGCCGCCGATGCGGCGCGCCGAGGCGCGCAGGGCGCGGGCCGCCTGCTCGCTGGCGGCCGTGTCGGAGCCGCTCTCGCTGTAGGTGCGCAGGCCCCGCAGGAAGTCGCCGGCCTGGGAGTGCAGATACCGGGACAGCACCTCCCCCGCGGCCGTCAGCTGGTCGGTCTCGGCTTCATGGTGCTGCACGCCGGCGCCTCCGGGCGTCAATGAGCATCTCTTGTACGTGCCGCAGGGGCAGCCCCTCCGCGTCCACGGAGTGGCGCCTCCACTCGCCCTCGGGGCCGAGGTGCCACGACGACGTCTTCTCCGACATGCCGGTCTCCAGCAGCCGGGTCAGCGCGGCGCGGTGGGCCGGGTCGGTGACCCGGACGAGGGCCTCTATGCGGCGGTCGAGGTTGCGGTGCATCATGTCGGCGCTGCCGAGCCACACTTCGGGCTCGCCGCCGTTGCAGAAGGCGAACACCCGCGAATGTTCGAGGAAGCGGCCGAGTACCGAGCGCACCCGGATGTTCTCCGAGAGGCCGGGCACGTCCGGGCGGATCGCGCAGATGCCGCGCACCCAGATGTCGACGGGGACGCCGGCCTGCGAGGCCCGGTACAGGGCGTCGATGATCGCCTCGTCCACCATCGAGTTGACCTTGATCTTGATGTAGGCGGGCCGCCCCGCACGGCGGTGCGCGGCCTCCTTGTTGATCCGGGAGATCAGGCCGTCGCGCAGGGATTTCGGCGCGACCAGCAGCCGGCGGTAGGTCTCGCGGCGCGAGTAGCCGGAGAGCCGGTTGAACAGGTCGGACAGGTCGGCGCCCACCTGCGGGTCCGCGGTGAGCAGGCCGAGGTCCTCGTACAGCCGCGCGGTCTTCGGGTGGTAGTTGCCGGTGCCGACGTGGCTGTAGCGGCGCAGGGTGTCGCCCTCCTGCCGTACGACCAGGGACAGCTTGCAGTGGGTCTTCAGGCCGACGAGGCCGTACACGACATGGCACCCGGCCTCTTCGAGCTTGCGCGCCCACTTGATGTTCGCCTGCTCGTCGAAACGGGCCTTGATCTCGACGAGGACGAGGACCTGCTTGCCGGACTCGGCGGCGTCGATCAGCGCGTCCACGATGGGCGAGTCGCCGGACGTCCGGTACAGCGTCTGCTTGATCGCGAGGACGTCCGGGTCGCCGGCCGCCTGCTCCAGAAACGCCTGTACGGACGTCGAGAACGAGTCGTACGGGTGGTGCAGCAGGACGTCGCGCTCGCGCAGCGCCGCGAAGATGTCCGGCGCCGACGCCGACTCGACCTCCGCGAGGTCGCGGTGCACGCCCGCGATGAACCGGGGGTACTTCAGCTCGGGCCGGTCCAGCGACGAGACGCCGAACAGCGCGGTCAGGTCGAGCGGCCCAGGCAGCGGGTAGACCTCGGCGTCGGAGACCTTCAGCTCGCGTACGAGCAGGTCGAGCACGTACGGGTCGATGGACTCCTCGACCTCGAGGCGGACCGGCGGCCCGAAGCGGCGCCGCATGAGCTCCTTCTCCAGCGCCTTGAGGAGGTTCTCCGCGTCGTCCTCCTCGACCTCCAGGTCCTCGTTGCGGGTGACCCGGAACATGTGGTGCGCGAGCACCTCCATGCCGGGGAACAGCTCCTCCAGGTGCGCGGCTATGACGTCTTCCAGGGGCACGTACCGCTGCGGGGACGCCTCCAGGAAGCGCGAGAGCAGCGGCGGCACCTTGACGCGGGCGAAGTGGCGGTGGCCGCTGACGGGGTTGCGCACGACGACGGCGAGGTTGAGCGAGAGGCCCGAGATGTACGGGAAGGGGTGTGCGGGGTCCACGGCGAGGGGCGTGAGGACAGGGAAGATCTGCTGGCGGAAGAGCGTGAACAGGCGCGCCTGCTCCTTCTCGGTCAGCTCGGGCCAGCGCACGATGTGTATGCCCTCGTCGCCCAGGGCCGGGGCGACGTCCTGCTGGTAGCAGGCGGCGTGCCGGGCCATCAGCTCGCGCGAGCGCGTCCAGATCAGGTCGAGCACCTCGCGGGGCTGGAGCCCGGAGGCCGACCGGGTGGCGACGCCGGTCGCGATGCGGCGCTTCAGGCCCGCGACCCGCACCATGAAGAACTCGTCCAGGTTCGACGCGAAGATCGCCAGGAAGTTCGCCCGCTCGAGCAGCGGGGTCGCCGGGTCCTCGGCCAGTTCCAGTACGCGCTCGTTGAACGCGAGCCAGCTGCGCTCACGGTCCAGGAAGCGGCCCTGCGGAAGCGCCTCGGCGCCCTCGGGTACACCGGCCTCCTCGTAGGTGTCGAGGTCGGCGTCGAGATCGGGGTCCAGGTCGGACATGGCGCCCGCGACGGCGCTCGGCCGGTGCGCGGCGATGAATCCCACGGAGGGCTGTGCGGCGGGGCGCTCGGGCTGCTGGGGGTGCTGGACCGGTACCTCGGCGGGCTGCTGACTCATGTCCCCATTCTTCCGCGCGAAGGGGCCGTCGGGCGCGTTGGAGCGAGCAGGGGAGAGGTGGCTCCTGCCGTTCTGGGTGGGGGGCACAGCGGGCTGCATTCAGTGAGGATCGCAAGAGCGGCTGAATGAGCGGTGACGGGGAGATGACGTGAAGGAAAGCGGGGCGGTACTCCCCGGGGG
>NZ_JAIUKE010000353.1 GCF_020176795.1 Streptomyces sp. 8L | reverse complement strand
GGGCCGCCCGGTGGGCGGCGGGGTGTGCGCCGAGGGGCGCGTACGGACTGGGCGCGGCGGCCCCGAAGGCGGCGAGCGCCTCGCAGGCGGCGATGAGCAGGGTGGTGCGGCGGGAGAGGAGGGAAGTCGTCACGGACGGCACTCTGCTGCTCCCGGGGCCGTCCGCGCGGCCGGGCCGGGCCCAACTCGCCCGCCGGGCGGCCGGGTTTCACCCGATGTGGCTACTGGCGGTATCCGCTCAGGAACCGGCCGATCCGGCTGATCGCCGCGTCCAGGTCGTCGGCGTGGGGCAGGGTCAGGATGCGGAAGTGGTCCGGGCGCGGCCAGTTGAAGCCGGTGCCCTGGACGACCTGGATCTTCTCCCGCAGCAGCAGGTCGAGGACGAACTTCTCGTCGTCCACGAGCGGATGGACCTTCGGGTCGAGCTTCGGGAACGCGTACAGGGCGCCCTTCGGCTTGACGCACGAGACGCCGGGGATCTCGTTCAGCTTCTCCCAGGCGCGGTCGCGCTGCTCGTACAACCTGCCGCCGGGCGCCGTCAGTTCGTGGATGGACTGGCGTCCGCCGAGCGCCGCCTGGATGGCGTACTGGGCCGGCGCGTTGGGGCACAGCCGCATCGACGCGAGGACGGTGAGGCCTTCGAGGTAGTTGCGGGCGTGCTGCTTCGGGCCTGTCACGACGAGCCAGCCGGAGCGGAACCCGGCCACGCGGTACGTCTTCGACAGGCCGCAGAAGGTCAGGACGACGAGGTCGGGGGCGAGCGCGGCGGCCGAGTGGTGCACCGCGTCGTCGTAGACGATCTGGTCGTAGATCTCATCGGCGAACACCATCAGCTGGTGGCGCCTGGCGAGGTCGAGGATGCCCTCCACGATCTCGCGCGGATAGACGGCGCCCGTCGGGTTGTTGGGGTTGATGATCACCACGGCCCTGGTGCGGTCGGTGATCTTCGACTCCATGTCGGCGAGGTCCGGGTTCCATTCGGAGGACTCGTCGCAGACGTAGTGCACGGGACGTCCGCCCGCGAGGGAGGTGACCGCGGTCCACAGCGGGAAGTCCGGTGCGGGGATGAGGACTTCGTCGCCGTCGTCCAGCAGGGCCTGCACGGCCATCGAGACCAGCTCGGACACGCCGTTGCCGAGGAACACGTCGTCCACCGAGACGTCGACGCCGAGCTCCTGGTAGCGCTGGGCGACCGCGCGGCGCGCCGAGAGGACGCCGCGTGAGTCGGTGTAGCCGTGCGCCTGCGGCAGCATCCGGATCATGTCCTGCACGATCTCCTCGGGCGCCTCGAAGCCGAAGGCCGCCGGATTACCGGTGTTCAGCCGCAGAACGCTGTGCCCGGCCTCCTCCAGCGCGTCGGCGTGCGCGATGACCGGCCCGCGGATCTCGTACAGGACGTTGCTGAGCTTGCTCGACTGCCGGAACTCCATGGCGTGGCCTCCCCGACCGGTTGCGATGCGCGTACTTGGTTTTACCAAGCTTGAGCTTGGAAAGTCCAACAACATGTCTAGACTGCGAGCCATGCCACGTCGCCGAAGCTACGACCAGTACTGCGCGGCGGCCCGCGCCCTCGACACCGTCGGGGACCGCTGGACCCTGCTGATCGTCAGGGAACTGCTCGCGGGCCCCCGCCGCTACACGGACCTGCACGCCGACCTGCCGGGTGTCAGCACGGACGTCCTGGCCTCCCGCCTGCGGGACATGGAACGCGACGACCTGGTCACCCGCAGGAAGCTGCCGCCGCCGGCTGCCGCCGTGGTGTACGAACTGACGCCGCGCGGCGCCGGGTTGCTGCCGGTCCTCACCGCGCTCGCCGCGTGGGGCGCGCCCGACCTCGGCGAGCCGGGCCCGACGGACGCCGTACGGACGCACTGGTTCGCGCTGCCGCTGCTGCGGACCCTCGGGGAGCGCGCGGGCGCCGGAGCGGGCACGGTGGAGGTACGGCTGTCCGCCGCGCCCAGGTCCACGTTCCATGTGCACCTCGGCGCGGACCACGCGAAGGAGGCCGCGGGCGCGCCGGGCGCCGCGTACGGCGAAGGGCCGGCGCCCGCCGGTCCCGACGCGGTCCTCACCCTCGACGCCGCCACCTGCCGCGCGCTGTGCGGCGGCACGTCCCTGTTCGCCGACGCCCTGCGCGACGGCGCGGTCACCGTGGAAGGGGACGGGCCGCTGGCGAAGGCGCTGCGCGGGGAGTGACCCCGCTCGCCCGACGGGCCGGCAGGGCGGCCCGGGCGGCGACGGGGGAGGATGGGCCGGTGCGACTCGAAGCGATCACCTGGGAACGGCTGACGGACGCCCTCGCGGACCGGTTGCTGAAGACCGGACCGCGCGACGGCGGCTCCCGGCTGCGGGTCGGCCTCGACGGAGCCCCCGCCGCCGGGACCGGGCGCCCGGCCGACGCGCTCGGCCACGCACTGCGCCTGCGGGGCCGCCCGTCGGCCGTCGTCAGTACGGAGGGGTTCCTGCGGCCCGCCTCGCTGCGGTACGAGTACGGGCGGCAGGACCCCGACGCGTACTACGGACGCTGGTACGACACCGGCGCGCTGTGGCGCGAGGTCTTCGCCCCACTCGACCCGGGCGGCTCGGGGCGCGTCCTGCCGGACCTGTGGGACCCGGCCACCGACCGCGCCACCCGGAGCGAACCGGTGGAACTCCCGCCCGGCGGCGTGCTGCTGCTGCACGGGCCGCTGCTGCTCGGCCAGTGGTTCCCGTTCGACCTGACGGTCCACCTGGACGTGTCGCCCGGCGCGCTGCACCGGCTCACCCCGCCCGCCGACCGGTGGACGCTGCCCGCGTTCGAGCGGTACGCGGCGGACACCGACCCGCGCGCGGCGGCGGACGTCGTCGTCCGCGCCGACCGGCCGGACCACCCGGCGTGGACGGGACTGCCGGACGCCGGGCGCTGAGCGGGCCCCGGCGCCCGGGCGGGCACTCGGACAACCGGACGGGCACTCGGACAGGCGGACGCCCGACCTGGGCCGAGTGCGCCGTACCGGCGCCGATCAGTCTCCGGCCGGGCAGTGGCCCGAGCGCGGGGACGCGGCGCCGGTCAGGAAGCGGGTCACGACATCCGCCACGCAGCCCGAGGACGTGTCGACGCCGTGGCCCGCGGCGTCCACGGTCACCAGGCCCGCCCTGCGGCCGAAGGCGTGGAGCGTCTCCCGCGCGTCGGACAGCGGAGTCGACGGGTCCGCGGTGTTCTGCACGAGCTGGACGTCGGCCGGCCCCCGGTCGTCCGGCCGGGGCGCGCGGTCCGACGTCGGCGTGTCCCAGAAGGCGCACGCCCAGACGTTGGCGGGCGACCCCGCGGTCAGCGGATAGCGCCGGGCGCTGCGGGCCACGGCCGCGCGGTAGTGCGCCATGTCCCTCGGCCAGGCCGTGTCGTTGCAGATGATCGCGTCCTGCGCGCTCACGAAGTTGTCGGGCAGTTCGCTGCCGACCGGCAGGGCACTGCCCGCGCCCGGCGGGATCGCGCCGGCCCGGGCGTCCGCGAGCAGACCGGCGAGGACCGGGTAGTACGACTGCTGTTCGAGCAGCACCTCCTGGGCCTCCAGGAGCAGATTGCCGGTGAGCCGCCCGTCGCCGTCGGGGAAGGGGAGCGGGGCGCCGTTGAGCCGGCGGGCGAGCGCGAGGACGGTCGCGCGTATGCCGGTGGCCGCGGCGCCCAGGTGGTACGTGCTGTCGCGCGCCGCCACCCACGTCGCGAACGGACCGAACGCGTCCGCGACGCCCTCGCCCTTGTTGGTGATCGCCTCTTCCACCCCGCCCGGCGGCACGACGCTGTTGAGGAGCACGCGCCCCGCCGTACGCGGAAAGAGCGTCGCGTACACCTCGCCGACGTAACTGCCGTAGGACGTACCGGTGTAGGACAGCGTCCGCAGGCCGAGGGCCCTGCGGACGCTGTCGATGTCCCGGGCGATGTTCGCGGTGTTCACATAGCGGATCTCGGCGCCCGCGTCGCGCGCGCACGCCGCGGCCGTACGCCTCGCCACGCCGATGTTGGCGGCGATGCCGCCGTCCGGCGCCGGGTAGGGGATGCCGGTCGCCTCCGCGCGGTCGGCGGGCGCGATGCCGCAGTCGAGCGGGGCGCTCGCGCCGATGCCCCGGTAGTCGAGACCGTAGAGGTCGGTCGAGGCGGTGACCTGCCCGGGCAGCGCGGACTCCTCGGAGGACGGCAGGTCGATGCCGCTGCCGCCCGGGCCGCCCTGGCCCGTCATCAGGGAGCGCGCGTGCCGGGCTCCCGAGAGGATGCGGGAGATCTCGATGCCGAGGTGCGGGCCGTTCGGCCGCTGGTAGTCGAGCGGTACGGAGACCTTCGCACACCGCTGGCGCGGATCACGGTGCACGGGCGCGGTGCCGGGTCCGGCCGCAGGCGGCGGGCACGCGCCCCAGTGCAGGGGCGAGGGCGCAGGCGCCGGGGCGCGGGCCGGCGCGTGCGCCGTGGTGGCCGCGGCGCCCGGTTGGACGGCGGAGCCGAGCAGACAGGCGGCGGCGAGCGCGAGTACCGCCGCCCGGTGTCGATTACGCGTGTGCACGAGCGCCTCCGGAGGCCGAGGAGTGGTGACCGGCCGTCAGTCTCGCCGCCCGCCCGGCAGCACACATCCGCCCCCGGGGTGGAGATGCGGGTGGAGACTCCGGCGGGGCCGCGCCGCGTTCCGCGCGCGAGAGCCGGGGGGGGGGGGGGGGGGGGCCCGGGCCGGGGCCCCCCCCCCGCCGCCGCCGGCGCCGCCGCCCCGCGCCCGCCCCCCCCCGCGGCCCCGCCCG
>NZ_JAIUKE010000352.1:1371-8824 GCF_020176795.1 Streptomyces sp. 8L | reverse complement strand
GCCCGCCGGGGGGGGGGGGGGGGGGCGGGGGCGGGGGGGCCCGCCCCCCCGGGGGGGGGGGGGGGGGGGGCCCCCCCCCCCCCCCCCCCCCCCCCCCCCCCGGCCCGTTCCCGGCTCCGGGCCCCTACCGCGCGCCGGAGGCTACGCCGCCTTCACGTGGTCCAGGGCGCCGTTGGGGTTCAGCACGTACTTCCGGCTCGCCCCCTGGTCGAACTCCGCGTACCCGCGCGGCGCGTCGTCCAGCGAGATCACCGTCGCGTTCACGGCCTTCGCGATCTGCACCTTGTCGTGCAGGATCGCCATGGCGAGCTGGCGGTGGTACTTCATCACCGGGCACTGGCCGGTGATGAAGCGGTGCGCCTTCGCCCAGCCGAGCCCGAGGCGCACCTTCAGCGTCCCGGTCTGCGCGTCGGCGTCGACACCGCGCGGGTCGTCCGTCACATACAGGCCGGGGATGCCGAGCGCGCCGCCCGCGCGCACCGTGCTCATCAGGGAGTTGAGCACGGTGGCGGGTGCCTCGCCCGCGTCCTTGCCGTGGGCGCGCGCCTCGAAGCCGACCGCGTCCACCGCCGCGTCCACCTCGGGCGTGCCGAGGATCTGCGCGATCTGGTCCTCCAGCGTGCCCTGCGTCAGGTCGACCGTCTCGCAGCCGAAGCTGCGCGCCTGGGCCAGCCGCTCCGCGTTGAGGTCGCCGACGATCACCACTGCCGCGCCGAGCAGCTGCGCGGCCGCGGCGGCGGCGAGGCCGACCGGTCCCGCTCCCGCCACGTACACCGTCGAGCCGACCTCCGTACCCGCGGAGACGGCGCCGTGGTAGCCGGTCGGGAAGATGTCCGACAGCATCGTGAGGTCGAGGAGCTTCTCGCGTGCCGCGTCCCGGTCGGGGAACTTCAGCAGGTTGAAGTCCGCGTACGGCACCATCACGTACTCGGCCTGGCCGCCGACCCAGCCGCCCATGTCGACATAGCCGTACGCGGCGCCCGCCCGCCCGGGGTTGACGTTCTCGCAGATGCTGGTGTTGCGCTCCTTGCAGTTGCGGCAGCGTCCGCAGGCGATGTTGAACGGGACCGAGACCACGTCGCCGACCTCGATGAACTCGACGTCGGGTCCCCGCTCCACCACCTCGCCTGTGATCTCGTGGCCCAGGACGAGGCCCTGCGGAGCCGTCGTCCTGCCGCGCACCATGTGCTGGTCGCTGCCGCAGATGTTCGTCGCGAGGATCTTGATGATGACGCCGTGCCGGCACATCCTGCCGACGTTCTCCGGGGCGACGCCCGGCCCGTCCTTCAACTCCAGGGTCGGGTAATCCGTGGTCCTTACCTCCACCACGCCCGGCTCTATGTAGGCGACCGCCCTGTTTCCTCCAGCCATGCCGACTCGCCGTCCCTTCGGAAGATCACGTTGTCCGCTGCTGTGTCCTGGCCCCCCGGTGACGCTGATGTGTCCGATTTCACAGTAGGGCGGGTCCGGATAGGGGACAACGCCATCGGACCGCCACCGGACGCGCCCCGCGTCCCCTTCCCGCCCACCGGGGCGGCGCGGCCGGGACCAGGGCGATCCGCCCGCCACCTCGCCCGTCGTCGTGGCGGGCACCGCTCGGGCCTCGCTGCCGCGGCGCCGCACCGGCCCCTGACCGGCCACCCGCGATGGGCGGGGAATCCTGACCTGTTCCCGAGGGTCGTCGCGACAACCGTTCATTCCGCCGATTCTTCACGCTTCATGCAGACCAGCACGGAAGCCGCCACTCGCGGCGGACTTTGCTAACCCGGCGTACCGTCCTACTCTCGCCCCGGACCAGCACGTCAGTACGGTCGTACACACGACGCCACGGGGCGGAGGGGCACCACGCGATGCAGGGGACGGTCAGCGCTGTCGGCACGATCGGCACCGCGAACGGGTTCAGCTACGGCCTCGTGACGCCGGTCGCCGCCTTCCTGATGGCCTGCCTCGGCGGTGCGCTCGGCCTGCGCTGCGCCGCCCCCTCCCTGCGCGGAAGGGCGCCCTGGCGTCCGCTCGTACTGGTCCTCGGCACGGTCGCCATCGGCTGCGGCGCGTGGACCATGCACTTCGTCGCCATGACCGGCTTCTCCGTCGAACGCGCGGCCATCGGCTACGACCGCACCCCCATGCTCGCCGGCCTGGGCGTGGGCGTACTGATGATCGGCGCCGGGCTCTTCGCCGTGGGCCGCCGCGGCGCCACCAGGATGTCCCTGGCCACCGGCGGCACGCTCACCGGACTCGGCATCGCGAGCATGCACTACCTCGGCATGGCCGGTCTGCGGATTCAGGGGTACATCGAGTACAGCACGCTCTCGGTGGTCGCCTCGGTCGCCGTCGGTGTCGCCGCCTCGACCGCCGCGCTGTACACGACGGCGCGGCACCGCGGCCCGGTCGCGGCCCTGGTCTCCGTCCTCTGCCTCGGCGGCGCCGCCACCGGCATGCACTACCTCGCGATGGCCGGCTCCCGCGTTCACCTGGAGGGGCCCCAGGCCGCGGCGGTCCCGGACGCGGGGCCCGATCTCGGGCTGCTGCTGCCGATGCTCGCCGGGCCCGTCGCCTTCCTCGTGCTTGCCGGGCTCGTCATGCTCTTCGAGCCGCGGCTGCTCGGCGGCGGGACCGCCCCCGTGCGCGCGACGGCGCCCGACGCCTCCAGGGCCCGCACGCGGGGCCCGGTGCGCCGGGGCGGCACCTGGGCCGAGGCCGGCGGTGGGGACCTGCTCCCCGCCCAGCGCTCCCGGGCCCGCCGCCACCACCGCCCGGTCGCCGGGACGCCGGAGGCGCGCGCGCCCGAGCCGGTGCGGCGAGGCTCGCCCGACCTGCACGACTGGTGAGCGCGGGGGCCCGCCGGCCTGCCGCCTCCTTCCGCCGCCGGGCCCGGTCCGGTCCCCGCACCGGGCGCGTACGCGCACGACCCCAGCCCGCACGCGTCCGATGCGCTTCCGTCGCAGGTGGGAGCGGGTACGGGGGGCGTTGTCAGTGGGGAGTCGTACCGTGGACACCATGCGGCCCGTAACTCAGATCGAACGCACTCTGGCGCCTTTCGAGGTCGTCAGCCCCTACCAGCCGAGCGGCGACCAGCCGACGGCCATCGCCGAGCTGGAGCGACGCGTCCGCGCGGGCGAGAACGACGTCGTCCTGCTCGGCGCGACGGGCACGGGCAAGTCGGCGACCACGGCGTGGATGATCGAGAAGCTCCAGCGTCCGACGCTGGTCATGGCGCCGAACAAGACGCTGGCCGCCCAGCTGGCGAACGAGTTCCGGGAGCTGTTGCCGAACAACGCCGTCGAGTACTTCGTCTCGTACTACGACTACTACCAGCCCGAGGCGTACGTGCCGCAGTCGGACACCTACATCGAGAAGGACTCCTCCATCAACGAGGAGGTCGAGCGGCTGCGCCACTCCGCGACGAACTCGCTGCTCACCCGGCGGGACGTGGTGGTCGTGGCCTCCGTCTCGTGCATCTACGGCCTGGGCACGCCGCAGGAGTACGTCGACCGCATGGTGCCGCTGAAGGTCGGCGCCACGTACGACAGGGACGACCTGCTGCGGCGCTTCGTGGAGATCCAGTACACGCGCAACGACGTCGCCTTCCAGCGCGGCACCTTCCGCGTCCGGGGCGACACCATCGAGATCTTCCCGGTCTACGAGGAGCTCGCGGTCCGCATCGAGATGTTCGGCGACGAGATCGAGGCGCTGTCCACCCTGCACCCGCTGACCGGCGAGGTCATCAGCGAGGACGACCACCTGTACATCTTCCCCGCGAGCCACTACGTCGCGGGCCCCGAGCGCATGGAGCGCGCGGTGGGCGACATCGAGCGGGAGCTGGAGGCGCGCCTCGCCGAGCTGGACAAGCAGGGCAAGCTCCTGGAGTCGCAGCGGCTGCGCATGCGCACCACGTACGACATCGAGATGATGCGCCAGATCGGGTCCTGCTCCGGCATCGAGAACTACTCGATGCACTTCGACGGCCGCGACTACGGCTCGCCCCCCAACACTCTCCTCGACTACTTCCCCGAGGACTTCCTCCTCGTCATCGACGAGTCGCACAACACCGTCCCGCAGATCGGCGCGATGTACGAGGGCGACGCGTCCCGCAAGCGCACGCTGGTGGACCACGGCTTCCGGCTGCCGTCCGCGCTCGACAACCGCCCGCTTAAGTGGGAGGAGTTCCAAAAGCGCGTCGGCCAGACCGTCTACCTCTCGGCGACGCCCGGGCCCTACGAGCTCTCCCGCGGCGACGGTGTGGTCGAGCAGATCATCCGGCCCACCGGCCTGATCGACCCGGAGGTCGTCGTCAAGCCGACCCAGGGCCAGATCGACGACCTGGTGCACGAGATCCGGCAGCGCACGGAGAAGGACGAGCGCGTCCTCGTCACCACCCTCACCAAGAAGATGGCCGAGGACCTCACGGACTACTTCCTCGAACTCGGCATCCAGGTCCGCTATCTGCACAGCGACGTCGACACCCTGCGCCGGGTCGAGCTGCTGCGGGAGCTGCGCGCCGGCGACTTCGACGTCCTCGTCGGCATCAACCTGCTGCGGGAGGGGCTCGACCTCCCGGAGGTGTCGCTCGTGGCGATCCTCGACGCCGACAAGGAGGGGTTCCTCCGCTCGGGCACCTCGCTGATCCAGACGATCGGCCGCGCGGCGCGGAACGTGTCGGGCCAGGTGCACATGTACGCGGACAAGGTCACGCCCGCGATGGCGCGCGCCATCGACGAGACCAACAGGCGCCGCGAGAAGCAGATCGCGTACAACACGGAGCGCGGGCTCGACCCGCAGCCGCTGCGCAAGAAGATCAACGACATCGTGGCGACGATCGCGCGCGAGGAGATCGACACGGAGTCCCTGCTCGGCACGGGCTACCGGCAGACCAAGAGCGGCAAGAACAACAAGAACGGCAAGCCGGCCAAGGCACCCGTCCCGTCCCTGGGCGGGTCCGCCAAGGGCGGCAAGGGGGCCAAGGGCGGTACGCAGGGCGAGGTCCTCACGGACCGGCCCGCCACGGAACTGGCCGGGATGATCGAGGAGATGACCGACCGGATGCGGGCCGCCGCCGCGGATCTCCAGTTCGAGGTGGCCGCGCGCCTGCGGGACGAGGTCGGCGAACTGAAGAAGGAGCTGCGGCAGATGAGGGAGGCGGGGCTGGCCTGACGGACGGCGGGTGGCGCCCGCCCTCCCGCTCTCCCCGCCGGCGTAGATGCTGTGTTGCAGGACCGACACAGTCGGCGTGAGCGTCTCCGAGTGGGGCACGGTCCCTGCGTAAGGTGCCAAGAACCGCACACGGACCGTGGGGCGGGGGACTGGGGACCACGGACAAGGAGGCCAGGGCGTGGTGGACACATCCAAGGGCGGTTCGCCGGGCGGCGGCGTCAGCCTGAGCAAGGGCCAGGGGATCAGCCTGGAGAAGACCGGCGGGGGAGCGCTCAAGGCGGTGCGCATGGGTCTCGGCTGGCAGGCGGCGAAGCGCCGTGGCCTGTTCGGGATGCGCACCCGCGACATCGACCTGGACGCGTCGGCCGTCCTCTTCGCCGACAAGCAGCCGGTCGACGTGGTCTTCTTCCGCCACCTCGTCAGCGACGACGGCTCCGTGCGGCACACCGGGGACAACCTGGTGGGCGGTGCGGGCGAGGGCGGCGACGACGAGTCGATCCTGGTGGACCTGGAGCAGGTGCCTGCGCGCATCGACCAGATCGTCTTCACGGTCAACTCGTTCACGGGCCAGACCTTCCAGGAGGTGCAGCACGCCTTCTGCCGTCTCGTCGACGAGACCAACGGCGAGGAACTGGCCCGCTACACGCTGGACGGCGGCGGGCAGTACACGGCGCAGATCATGGCCAAGGTGCACCGCTCCGCGTCCGGCTGGCGGATGACGGCGCTCGGCAGCGCGGCCAACGGCCGCACCTTCCAGGACCTGATGCCGGCGATTCTGCCGCACCTCTGAGACGGGCCGCCGCAGCCACCGCCCAGAGACTTCCCTGACCTGCACTGTTGAATATTCTTTGCCTATTGCTTTACTCGTTCATGGGTTTCCCTGTACCGTTGTGAGCAGCGGAGGGGAGTAATCCCGTATCGCGACGTACCCGTCAATACGGGCCGCCATCGGCCCCGGGACGTCGGCCTCGCGCGGCAGTGGCCGCGCAGGTGGAAGAGACCTCCGGCAGGCAGTTCGGCCAGATCGGCGCTGCCCTCAGTCGTACGACGCCGGAGGCATGATGGACATCTCGCTGACCGTGTGGCTGCTGACCATTCTTGGTCTGACGGCCCTGATCGCGATCGACTTCCTCATCGGGCGCAAACCCCATGAGGTGTCGGTCAGGGAAGCCGGTGTCTGGACGGTCGTCTGGATCGCCCTGGCCGGACTGTTCGGGCTCGGCCTGATGGCGTTCGGCAGCGGGAAGGCGGGCGGCGAGTTCTTCGCCGGATACGTCACGGAGAAATCGCTCAGCGTCGACAACCTCTTCGTCTTCATCGTGATCATGGCGAAGTTCTCGGTGCCGCTCCGCCTCCAGCAGCGTGTGCTGCTGTTCGGTGTGCTGATCGCACTGGTGCTGCGGGCCGGGTTCATCGCGGCGGGAGCGGCCGTCCTCGCGAGCTTCTCGTGGGTGTTCTTCCTGTTCGGCGCCTTCCTCGTCTACACCGCCTGGAAGCTGGTCCAGGAGGCGCGTGCGGGCCACGAGGAGGAAGAGGAGTGGGAGGAGAACCGTCTCCTCAAGTCCATCGAGCGCCGCTTCGGTGTCGCGGACAAGTACCACGACACCAAGCTGTTCATCCGGCGGGGCGGCAAGCGCGTCCTCACCCCGCTGATGGTGGTCATGCTGGCCATCGGCACCACGGACGTGATGTTCGCGCTCGACTCGATCCCCGCGATCTTCGGCCTCACCCAGGACCCGTACGTCGTGTTCACGGCCAACGCGTTCGCGCTCATGGGCCTGCGGCAGCTGTACTTCCTGATCGGCGGCCTGATGAAGAAGCTGGTCCATCTCAGCTACGGCCTGTCGGTGATCCTTGGCTTCATCGGGGTGAAGCTCATCCTGCACGCGCTCCACGAACTGGGCGTGCACGTACCGGAGATCGGCATCGGCCTCTCGCTGTCGGTGATCGGCGGAGTGCTGCTGATCACGACGGTCACCAGCCTGATCGCCACCCGCAAGCAGGCGGCCACGGCCGGTTCCGCCTCGCCCGCACGCCCCGGTGTGGCGGACGAGGGCCCCGGGACCGCCGAGGCCAACGGGACCGCCGAGACCAACGAGACCGCCAGGGCCAACGGGACCGCCGAGACCAACGAGACCGCCAGGGCCAACGGGACCGCCGAGCCCAACGGGACCGCCGAGCCCAACGGGACCGCCGAGCCCAACGAGACCGCCAAGACCACCGAAACCAGAAACGGCGCCGATGTCTGAGCGCCCCTGAGTCGTCCGTCGTCCTCGACTGGTCGGTGGCCGAGGACGAC
>NZ_JAIUKE010000352.1:0-1364 GCF_020176795.1 Streptomyces sp. 8L | reverse complement strand
GGGGGCGCCCCCCCCCGCCGCCCCCCGCCGCCCCCCCCCCGCCCCCCCCCGCCCCCGCCGCCGCCCCTCTTTCCCGTTCGGGACCGCCCGGCCAGTACGCCACGACGTCACCACGCCACGACGCCACGACGTCACCGCGTCGCCGCGTCGCCGCGTCAGTACGTCACCACCACCCGGCGTGCCGGGCCGTCGACCCGTATCGTCCCGCCGTACGGGACGATCAGCTGCGGGTCCGTGTGCCCGAGGTCCACGTCGAAGACGGCCAGGGTCCCCGGCGCGTACTCGCCGAGCGCCCGCTCGACCGCCGCCCGCTGCTCGGACGCGTAGCGCGCGCCCTCGGCAGGCGTGGTCCGCCGCTGCCGCGACCAGGTCTTCGGGCGCCCCATCAGCAGAGCGGGGAACCGCCCGAGCAGCCCGCGCTCGCCCATGCCGCGCAGGACCCCGTACACCTCCGCGGCCGACGGCATCTCCTCCGACGTCTCCAGCAGCAGGACGCACCCGTCGTACACCGACAGGTCCGCCCCGATCTCCCGGTCCGACGCCAGCAGCGAGGACAGCACCTCCAGGCACCCGCCCCAGCTCGGGCCCTCCACCACCCGCTCGGGGCCCCACCACGACCAGCCGCCCGCCGGGCGGGTCTCCGGCTCCGCCTCGAACGTCGCGGGATCGGCCCAGTCCCGGTCCCTGTCCCGGAACCGGACCGCCGGGCGGAGCTCGTAGCGCCCCGGCGTGAACAGCGCGGCCCGCAGCGACTCGGCCGTCAGCGGGTCCATCCGGCCGGGCCTGCCGAGCTCCACCATCACGCTGCCGCCGTGGTAGCCGACGATGCCGGTGTTCCACAGGTACGCCAGCAGATTGGTGTTGTCGCTGTAGCCGAAGAACGGCTTCGGGTGCGACGCGATCAACTCCCTGTCCAGATAGGGCAGCACGGTGATCTGATCGTCGCCGCCGATGCTCGCGATGACGGCCTTCACCGTGGGGTCGGCGAACGCGGCGTGGAGGTCGGCGGCGCGCTCCCGCGCACCGGCCCCCATCCGGCGCGTCGTCGGGTACTCCACCGGAACGAGGCCGAAATCCCCGGCGAGGCGACGCAGCCCCAGCTCGAAGGGGAGTGGCAGGATCTCCGGCAGGCCCGAGGACGGTGAGAGCACCGCGATCCGGTCGCCGGGACGCGGCTTCTGCGGATACTCCGGGCGGCGCGGCCCGGCCCCCCCGGCGGGGGGGGGCGGCGCCCCCCCGCCCCCGGGGGGGCGGCCCCCGGGGGGGGGGGGGGGGGGGGGGGGGGCGGAGCGGTATACGACGCGGCTGCGGGGCGGCGAGGTGCGGGTGGCGCGGGTGACGGAGAGGGGCACGGAGAGCCCGCG
>NZ_JAIUKE010000351.1 GCF_020176795.1 Streptomyces sp. 8L | reverse complement strand
GTTATCTAGTGCTGTCAAGCATCACAGCAGGTCATAGGCAATACAAACTTTCAGACACGTGAGGCATGTTGGCGTAAGCCTTTGTTGGGGTCAGCGGTGGGTTGCGAGGAAAACGCGACCATGTTCGTAGCAATCGGCAGCACAGCTCAGACCGCGCGTGCGGAAGCGGGGAGAGGTCGCGGCGCATGTTCTTGACGGCCTTGTGGGTGCGGCCGGAGGCGCCGCGACTTGGAGTTCGGCCTAGGCGATGAGGCCGGGGGGATGAGGCCGGCGTAGTGCCCACAGGGCGACTACAGCAGCATGGGCGTACTGCTGGGCGGCGTTCCGTGGGTGGCCGAGGGCGCGAAGACGTTGGCAGTGCGGGCGCATACGGCCGCTTCGGCTGGCCCGCAGCAGGGGCGGGGACTGACACGGTGCTTCCGCTCCGTTTCCAATCCCCGATCCTACGAGCGGCTTCTTACCGCAGGCGCCCTACTTTCCTGTGTCGCTCCACCGGACCTCGCCGTCCTCCACTACATCGGATGTCCTCAGCCCGAGCGCCCGTGCGATGCCCATCGACGCGTCATGCCCTGGATGGATGTATGCGGCCAGGCTGCCCACCCCTTGGGTACGCAGCCAGGACGCCATGGCAAGCGCTCCTTCGCGCCCATAGCCCTTGTTCTGGTAATCGACACCGACCACCCATGCGAGCGACGCCTCAAGCGCGTCCCCGGCGGCCGGCCGGTGCAACGTGGCCTGGACTGTGCCGATCAGCTGCCCGTCCGAGGTCCTGCGCAGCATCCAGTTCAGCCACCCTTGCGTAGCATCCGGCGACTGGCCCGCCGACTGGCGCTCGTACTGGGCTTCGAGTTGCGCGAGTGAGCTGGGTGTCCCACCCGTCCATGTATGAAGCCGGACATCGTCGAAGACGGACACTGCCTCACGTGCGTGCTCCACGCGGAGCGGTTCCAGAGAGAGGCGCGGCGTCGTCAAAGGAACCGCGGCGAGCCAGGGGGACGGGTAAGCGAGCATCGGCGCAACGTAGCGCGGATCCGCGCGGCGAAGTGAGCCGAATCAAGCCAGCGTTGGTGGCCGATCACACACTGTTCGAATTTGCGTCCATCGCCGTAGCTTCGTCTTCTGTCATGCACCAAAAAGGCACCAACTTGCGGCGAGGCGTACTCGACCGCGCATGGAGGCTTGTATGACCCCCAAGACGGAACAGCCCACCTCCCTCGACTCCCAGCTCGACGCGGAACTCGACGCGGCGGCTCTGGAGGCGGCGCTTCCGACGCTGACGGCGAAGCTGGCCGGCCTGTCGGCGGCGCTGACCGATGACGAGCGAGCGGTGCTCAGCAGCATCGTGACCTCGTCGAGCCTGCACTTGAAGGAGCTGCAGGACATCAACGTCGAGGCCGAGTACATCTTCTCGAAGCCGATCTCGGCGGCTGCCACCCCCGAGATCCGCATGGAGCTGCTCAACCTGCCGAAGACCCTCGGCTTCACCGAGTAACAGCCAGAACCCCATAGGAACAAACGGAGGACCCCGCGATGGAGCGTCTGACACTGGTGGACAGGCTGTCTGAACTGTCCTCGGAACTCACCGCCGCAGAGCGGGAGAATCTCAAGTTCCTGCTGAGCATGGCCGCTGGGGGACTCCTCAGCGGCCACGCCCAGAGCATTCCCGCACCCCTGCGGGAGACCGCGCTGACGACGGCACAGCGCTCTTTGCCCAGGCTGCACGGCAGTGAACGGCCCCAGTTCGATACCGGCGTTGTGTTCTGCGGTCGCGGACCGTTCTTCTCTGACGAGGACATCGCAGTACTCAACCGCGAGTCCCTCAGCTACCGGCCGCGTGCCGAGCGCTTCCACGACCATTACGTAGCTTCGGGCGCCCCGATCGCGCGAGAGCTCGCTCTCTCACAGTCGGTCAACGACTTCCTGGCGTCCAGGGTCGGACCCGTCCTGCCCACCTACAAGGCGAACTACCTCTACTACGACGAGCCCGGACTCGGCATCGACCCTCACGTGGACAAGGACGAGTTCTCGCTGAACGTCCTCACCATGCTGGAGCACCGCCCGGACACTCGGCACTCCGAGCTGATCCTGTACCCACCGGAGCAGGACGCCATCCACGTCCACCTCGAGCCCGGTGAATCACTGGTCTTCTTCGCCGACAGCGTCACCCACCAGCGCACCCGCACCGTAACCGGTGAGGCGATCAGGCTGGTGTCTTTTGGTTACCGCACGATTGGGAGTGTGTGATGGCGGAAACCCCCACCATGGGGCAGCGGCTCGCTGACCTGCACCGGACCCTCACCCCGGCCGAGCAGGCCAACCTGAAGCTCATCCTCGGCCTGTCGGCCGGCCAGCTGGTCCCGGACAAGGATCCGGGCTCCGAGAAGGGGCGCCAGGCCGTGTCCGAGGCCCTGGAGCTCCTGTGCCCGTACGACGTCGTCGACCCGCGCGGCATCCAGTACCGGGGACGGCCCGCTTTCCTCACGGACGAAGTGCTCCGCTCGCTCACCGACGAGGCGGTCCGTGTCGGGCAGACGGCCGTGCCCTTCGACGAGCACTACCTCGGGTGCGGTGGCCCAGTGGCGGACCGGCTCGCCGTCAGCGACGAGCTGGCGGAACTCGTGACCAGCGTGGTTCCCAAGGCCGAGGCGACCGGGATCGCGAGCTACCTGTTCTACCGCGACGCTGGCCAGGGCATCATCCCGCACATCGACACCGACATCTTCTCGCTCAATGTGCTCATGATGCTCGAACACGAGATCCCTGACGGGCTCACGCAGCCTTCGGCCCTCTACATGCACTACGCCGACGGGACCGAACAGCGCGTGCAGTTGTCACCCGGCGAAGTGGTCATCTTCCTGGCGGGTACGCAGGCCCACAGCCGTACCCCGATCCAGGAAGGCGAGCGCGTCAGCATCCTCACCTTCGGGTTCATGCCCGAGGGCGCCCCCCTGGAGAACTACCGCAGGTGACCATCGCTCTCGGAATCCACTGCGGACACGAGACCTCGTGCTCGGTCGTCCGGGACGGTCAACTGGTCTCCGCCATCCAGCAGGAACGCGTGACCCGCCGCAAATACGACGGTCAGGAGTTCCTCTCCAACCGGCTGCCGATCCAGGAAGCCCTGCGCCTGGCCGGGACGACGATCAATGAGGTCGACGTCATCGTCAGTTCCTTCCAGGCAGCGGGCCCCTCCGGCGTCGGCCTACAACGGCCGCTGATATCCCCTGGCTTCTCAGCGTTTGACCCCTTCGACCCTCGCCACCAGGTCGTCTCACATCACCTGGCGCACGCCGCGTCGACCCTCTACCCGTCAGGGCTGTCGGAGGCGACAGTTTTAGTGTCGGACAGTGCCGGTACGACCTCCCGCGACGGGGCCGACTTCTACCAGCCGTTCGCCCAGTTCTACGCGAGCTACTACGCCGACGTGTCCGACACCGCGGTGTTCACCGAGATGCGCTCGGTCTACACCTTCCACAACGGCGAGTTCACGCTCCTCGACCGCGACTACAGTCAGCCGCACAACCAGCCGGACGTCTTCGTGCAGAGCGAGGCGAGCCTCTACGACAACGTGGCCCGCTACCTTTTCCGTACGGAGCATGCCCACGGCCAGCTGATGGCCCTGGCTGGCATCCCCGTGGACCGCCCGGCCAAGCTGGTAGCAGGGGACATCGTCACCGCCGACTCGCCGCCCAGGTTGAAGAATGGGTGGCAGCTGTTCGAGTCCGGCAGCGACCCGCTCGACTCGACGGACGTTGCCGCCGCCGTGCAGGACGCATTCACCCGCCTCCTCACCCACCACGCGCAGCGCGCCGTGGACCTCGCAGGCCACCCGGACCTGTGCGGCGCCGGAGGGGTCTTTCTCAACCTGACGGCGAACAGCGCGATCGCCGGCCTCCCGGGCGTCCGCAGCCTGTACGTGCCGTCGTGCCCACACGATGCCGGGATCTCGGTCGGCGCCGCCTTCCTCGGCTGGGCCCGCACTGCACTGGGCGCCGTCACCACGCGGCGCGTGCGGGGGGACTTCCTCGGCCGCCCTGCGGAGGCCATCACCACCAGTCATGCGGTCGGCTACGGATACGCGCCCCTGACACCGCCAGGCGACTCGGGCGCGAGCGCCACCCGCGCCGGCGAGGTCCTTGCTCAGGGAGCGATAGTCGCCCGCTACGCGGGACGCGCCGAGTTCGGCCCCCGGGCCCTTGGCAACAGGTCTCTGCTGTGCCACCCCGTCGCCTGTGCGGACGCGCGGGCGAAACTGAACCGGCTTAAGAAACGCCAGGACTGGCGGCCCGTCGCGCCCATAGTGCGAGAAGAGGACCTGTCCACTTACTTCCTCGGGCCGGACGAGTCACCCTTCATGAACTTCAACTTCCACGTCCGCGACGAGTACCGCGACCTCCTAGCCGAGGCGGTGCACGCGGACGGCACAGCACGGGTGCAAACCGTCACCATGAACGACAACTCCGCCATCTACACACTGCTTACCGTCGTCGCCGGACACGGCCAACTGCCGATCCTGATCAACACCTCTCTCAACGGGCCAGGCCAGCCGATCATCGACTCAGCGGTCGACGTACTGGAGTTCGTCCAGCACCCGGTGGTGGACCACCTCCTCAGCGACGACTGCCTCTTCGCCACCCCTGCCGCCGGGCCGATGCCGGTCCGGCGCCCGGAGTCGGTCGTCATGGCAATGTTCGGGTCCGGCACCACGGCCCGATACGTGCTGAGCAACGAAAAGACGTCCAGCCCCGTGGACCGGCAGCTCTTCCTCGACCTGTGTGAGCACGGCAGGGCGCTCGCCGACAGAGGCTCTCAACTGGTCCTCGACTGCCTGAGCACCGGCCTGCTCGTAGAGGCCGAGACACGATGACCACTGACGTGAACGCGGGCGCCGCCACACCGCAGCAACGGCACAAATCGCTCGAAACCACACTGCCCGTCGCGAACTTCATCTCCTACTTCGCGATCGCCGCAGTCGAGTTCGCCGTGCCGTTCGTGGCCGTGGCCACGCTCGGCGCGACGTCACTGGTCATCGCCGCCCTCGGCATCTGCCGCTTCGCCCCCCAGGTACTGCTGGCTCGCACCGCCGCGCTCATCGTCGAGCGCTACGACCAGCGGACGGTCATGCTCGGCTCGGAACTACTCCGTGTCGTCGCCTTTCTCCTGTCGGCACTCGCTCTCGTGGTCTCCCCCGGGTGGGGATTGGCGATCTTCGCCCTAGCGAACATCGCCCTGGCCTGCGGATCGATCCTGACATCCGTATCCACGCAAGTCCTCGTGCCGGCCGTCTTCGCGGACAAGGCGCTGCCCAAGGTGTACGCCAGACTGGGCATCGCCGAGTCCTCGGCCGACGGACTCGCGCCCTTCCTCACCGGCCTGGGACTCGGCGCACTCGGTGTCTCCCCCACCTTCGGCGTGGCCGCGGCCCTTGCCGCCTGCGCTTGTGCCCTGCTGCTGCGCATTCCTCGCATCCGCGTTCCGGCCGACGAGCCCGAGGAAGGCGAGCCCCAGGCCGCCTCACGCACCACGCTCCGTCGTGGCCTGCGATACAACCTGGACACGCCTCCCCTGCGGATCATCACGATCTGGGCCGTGTCTTACAACCTCGGCCAATGCATCATCGAAGCCCTCCTGCTCATCGCACTCCTCAAGCAAACACCCATCACTGCGGCCAGCTACGGCGTCATCAGGACATGCGCGGTGCTCTTCGCCGTCCTCGGCGCCTACCTCGCCGAGCGCCTGCCCACCCGCCTGCGCTCTGGCCTAGGCACATCCATCTTTGGCTGCGGCGCGGTCGCCGCGTACGCGGTCACGGGGATCGGCGCCTACCTCGGCGGAATGACGGGACTGGCGCTCGTCATCGCCGGCTTCATGCTCGACGAGTTCTGCTCCGGCGTGGCACTTGTCCGCATCCAGACCCTCCGCGCCCGGACGATCGCCCAGAAGGACCGGGCGATCGCGACCGCCGCCTACCGCGCCCTCAACCTGACAGCTGTTCCTGTCGGCTTCGCCCTAGGCGGCCTCGCCGGACTTTTCCTCACCCCCGCCAGTATCCTCTTGGCGGTCGGCCTCCTGATGCTCCTTCCCGCTCTCCTCATCCTCTCCCGCTCTGTACGCACATCGGCCGACTGACACCCGCCGTCCGTTTGTCTCGCCTATGCCGTAGGCACCCGTCATGCCCATCGCAGTCCGCTCACCAGTAACCTCGCGGGCAGCGTGGCCAGTTGTCGTACCCCGCCGCCATGATGAGTCCATGGGCGACTCCCGAAGCGTTCCCGCACTCCAGGGCCAGCAGATCCCCGCCTGGGCCGGCACCGTCGGACCCGGCTGGGCGCCCCTGCTCGACCAGCTCCACCGCGACCTGTTCGCCCTTGATCCCGGCTACCGCATCGAGTCGTTCGCCGTGAAGTTCGGCGGCCTGCGGATCACCGTCGCCGACCGTTTCCCGGATGGCGAGTTCGACGGGGAGTTCGCCGACCGGACCACCGCCCTGACCGACGCCGCCGAGACCGCCTCGGAGAACGCCTGCGACGAGTGCGGTGCCCCCGGCCGCATCCGTCTGCGGGGCGACGGACAGCGTGTGTGGATGCAGGCCCGCTGCGAGACCTGCCGCACCACTGTCACCAGCTGCCCGGCCCCTCCAAGGCACTCTCTCGGACCCCTATCACAGGTTCACCCGAAAGGGTGAACCTGTGATAGGGGTCCACGTCGAACGCCGCTCATCAGTGCTGATGGGGCGTCATTTCAAGGAACCGGCCCGGCGTTCGAATACATCCGCATGCTGCGTTCATGTGATTACGATGCGTGCCCGTCCGAGTTGATCTCTGATGGGACCATGACATGACCTATACCGATGAGGATGTCCGCGAGGGCCGCCGCCTCATGGACGAAGGCCGCGAGAACAGGCTGGCGCTCGGCGACAAGCTGCTGGCGGTCGCCGGGCTGAACAACGACAGCGTCTTCGAGGAGTTCTGCGGCCAGATCGGGCTCGCGCCCGCCACGGGGCGGGACTACCGCCACACCGCCCGCATGGCCACCCCGGCGATCCGGCAGTTAATCGCCGACGGCGCCGTGCACGTCAGCTACAGCACTCTGCGTGAGGGCGCCCGGCTGCGGCCCGGCGGCTTACCGGCGGACGAGGGCTTCACCAAGCTCCGGGCTCTGCTGAAGGAGGCTCGCGAGGCCGGCCGCGACCGCGTCACCCACGCGTACTACCAGCAGGTCCTGGGCACCGCACCCGCCCTCAAGGAGCTGGTGGACCCTGGCTCCGGGGACTCCACCAAGCTCATGGCCTATCTGGGCGGCCTGAGCGGCGGCGAGCGGGAGAAGATCGTGTGCTCGCTGCTGGCCGACGACGCGAGCTTACGCACGTCGGTCCGCCGGACGATCGATGCCCAGCGCCGGCGGGAGCGTGACCGCGAGGAACTGGACGGCGCCGAGCCGGCCGGGCAGTGGATGCCGCTGGCCCGGGCTCTGGTGGCCCTCGGCGACCAGGCCAGCGGGTTCGTCAACCGTCACCCGTCCGCCCAACTGGTCGAACAGCAGCTGCCCGCGGCCCGGGAGGCGCTGGTGAAGCTGGAACTGGCCACCGCCTGGATCACGATGCGGCTCGACAGCGCGGCGAAGCCCGCTCGCGGCGGCCGCCCGGCGAAGGTCGCGGTGGCCGTGTGATGCCGCACATCGTCGAGGACACCGATGAGGGCCTGGAGGCCGACATCGCCGAGTTCGCCCGGCACAACCGCGGCGGCGGCTGGGCCTTGGCCCTGCTGGTCGTGCGTCGCGTCGAACCTGACGCGGGAAACGGCCTGACATTCGAACAGCAGGCGAAGCGTTTCGACCGAAACGCTTTCCGGCAGATCAGTGCCAAGGAGTTCGCGCGTCGCTCGAAGACCGCGACCAAACGGGTGCTGGCCCTGCGTGAGGCATGGATCAGGGCCGCGGAGGCGGGCAAGGTGCCCGCGCTGGAGCGTGTCCTTGCGGGCGAGTTCGTGGAGCTGCCCGATGCGGCCGAGGTGCCGTTCTACGGCGAGGACGGCTACTACCGGGGGTACGAGGCGCGGATGCCCAAGGGCGAGCGCCGCGACGCCCTCCAGGCCGAAGCCGAGCGGGCCGGGGTCAGGCCGTCCGCCCCCGTCTACGTGGCCCAGCACCCGAGCGCGGTCAAGGCCGCGGTCATCGCCGACGAGGTGACCCGCACCGCCGCCCTGGAGGGCATCGCCGAGCTCCGGCGCCGTGACGAGGAGACCCAGGACCAGGCGGAGGGCCAGGCCGCGCGGGATGTCGCGGAACAGCACGCCCGGGAACTCGACGGGCGGGCCGACAGCTGGTCCTCCCAGAGCGACGAGAAGGGGATGGACCCCGCCGCCGCTGCGGCCGCGGTGCGGGCCGCCGCCGAACCGGGCGAGGCCGATGCCGCCCTGCAGGTCTTCAACGAGCTGGCCCAGGTCAGGCTCGGGACGCTGCGGGTGCTGTCGCTGCTGCAGCGGCACCCTGTCCAGTTCACCGGCGAGAGGGGCAAGACCATCACCGAGCTGTGCGAGGCGACGAAGGCCGCCGTCGACTTCATCCGGGACTTGGCCGCCAGCCCGTACCAGGTCCTGGACGACGCCGCGTTGCGCGCGTTCCTCGAAGAGAGCGAGAAGCTGGGGTGAGCCGGGCCGAGGACAAGCCGCCGACCCGCGCCGAGCAGGACGCCGTCGATGTCCTGATGTGGCTGTACGCGCGGGCCGGCCACGAGGTCTCCTACGCGGACATCGCCGCAGGTGTCGGCCTGCCGGACGGCAACCGGCTCAGGTCGGCGGTCCGCAGGGCGCGCGTGGCCGCGGCCCACGACGGCCACCGGCTGGAGCAGTTCATGCGGTCCAAGGACCCGCTTCGGCGCGGGAAGATGGTCACCCGCTTCCACCGTGCGGGCCAGGGCGACGAGTTCGGCGCCCGGGACGCACTGCTGGCCTGCCGCAAGAGCGTGGCCTCCATGGCCGAGATGCAGCGCGCGTGCGCGTTCGAGGCGACCAACCCCAACAGCGTGGACGCCGAGGCGTTCTCGAAGATGGCCGAGACCGCCGACGGGGCGATGCGGATGGTCAGCGGCGTCGAAGGGCTCGGCAGCAAGGTCATGAAGAACCAGCGGACCATGACCCACATGGCGGAGCGGATCGCCGACCTGGAAGCCCAGGTCGTCCAGCTGAGCACGCGCCCGCCGGCGGCGAGCGCCTGACGGTGCGGGGTGCCCGGGACCGGCGGGGCACCCCGCACCGCTTCAGGTGGAGCGGTTGAGGTCCTTGAACATCTGCCGCCCGGCCTCCCGGACGGCGATCACCTCTTCCGCCGCGTCCGCCAGCTGCCGCTTCAAGGCGGTGTTCTCCGTGCGGGCAGCGGCCAGCTCGTCCTGGACCTTCTGGAGCTCGGCCTGCAGCTGGTCGATCCGCTGTGCGGCGCTTTTCGCGCCTTCCTGGTCCAGGGCGGCACCCAGGCCCCGCCGCACGGCCCGCTTGAGGCCGTCCCTCTCCTCGCGCAGGGCCTTGTTCTCCGCCCGCAGCAGTTCCAGGTCGGTGGCCAGGCTCGCCGCCGAGGCCCCCGTACCGGCCTCGCGCCGGCGCCGGGCGGACTTGGCCTGCCCCTTCATCGCGGCCTCGATGTGCTCGCGCACCCCGTCCGCGTAGACCAGCCAGTTGGACACCCCGGCCGCTCGGGCCACCCCCAGGAAGGTGACCGCGGTGCCGCTGTCCTTCATCTCGTCGAGGGCCGCCAGCACCTTGCCGCGTTTGGTCTGGCTGTCGCGTCGCCTCGCCTCCCGCAGCACGTCGCCGGGCGTGCGTCCGGTGGCGGTCATGCCCCGGCCCCGTCCATCTGTGGCCGTCGGACCACCGGCATCGGCAGTGCGACCGCCCCGCGTCCGGCCTGGGCCGCGCGAACCTTCCTCAGCACCGCCGACGCCTCCTCCACCCGCTCACGCTCCTCCGGGTCCATGGCCTCGACCTGGTCCCGCATCTGATCCACCCTCTTCTTGTACGCGGCAATCTCGTCGTCCATGTTGCGCACGACGAACTCGTCGACGTCCATCATGACCGCCTTCTCGCGCTGGGCCCGCAGCTGGCGGATGTGGTCCTCCATCGCCGGCAGGTAGGACGGGTCCGGGTGATAGGACGGGCAGCCCACGCACTGGAACCGGATCGGGCACGCGTGCCCGCCCGCCTTCACGTTCGACGGCTCGGTGCAGTTCCCGAACAGCACCTGCACCGACCCCCGCAGATAGGCTGTCTGCGACAGCGGGGTCAGGCGCCCCTTGCGGTCGGTGGTGTGCAGACGCATCACGTTCACCGCCTCCCGCTTCCGCTTCGCGGTGATCTTGTAATAGGCGGCCGTGGTGGCCTGCGAACGGTGGTCCATCAGATCGCGCAGCACGTCCGGGTCGATGCCCGCGTCCGCGTGCCGCTGGCAGAACGAGTGCCGGAACGCGTAGGGGAAGACCAGGGACTTGTCGAACGGGGCCCTCTCCCCGTCCTTGCCGAACTCCTCGGCCAGCAGGACCACTTCCTCATGGTCGGCCCAAGCGCGGATGATGTGGGCGACCTGCTCGGGCAGCAGGTGCCGCAGCTGGCCGTTCTCACCGGCCGGCGGGAACAGGTACCCCTCACTGCCGGTGGGCAGGTCCAGCGTCTCCCGCACGGCCAGCCACCGCTCGATGGTGGCGACCGTCTCCGCGGTGACCGGCAGGTGCCGCCGGTTGCGGCCGGCCTTGCGGTTGTCCCAGATCAGGGTCCGTTCCTTGCCCTCCCGCTTGAGGCAGTCGATGCGCAACTCGCCTATCTCGTAGGGGCGGCGGCCGGTGTCCCGCAGCAGCTCGTAGACGGCCCGGCACATCTCGTGGACCTCCCCGGGTGTCATGCGGCCGTGGGTGATGCCCTGGCCGATCAGCTGGATCTGGTCGTCCAGCTGGTAGATGACGTCCTCGGGCAGGGCCCGCCCGGCCTCGTCCTCCTCGCTCACCTCGTCCGGGGCGATCGCGTGGCTGGGGTGCCGGGCGAAGTAGGCCGACATCCCGCCCAGGTGCCCGGCCACCCTGCCGTAGTCCAGGACCTTGAAGAAGAAGCCCATCAGGCCGTTGCGGGCCTTGTTCTTCATCGGGGCACCGTCCAGCCTCGGCAGGTGCCGAAACGCGTCGACTACCGCGTTGATGTCGGCGAACGCCAGCACCTGCTCGTCGGCCCCGCCGCCGGGCCGCAGCGCGAGCGCCCGCGCGGCGGTGACGCAGGCGCGGTGAGCGCGTCGGACCTCGCCGGTATTCGGCTTCGTCTCGTCGATCCAGGCGATCAGCACTCTTCGCAGCCACGGCTGGGTCACCTCGGTCAGGTCCAGATCGCCCGGACGGCTGGTACGGCCTCCGCGCTTGCCGCGTACCCCGAGCTCGGTGAGGTCCAGCGTCGGCTGCTCGGACGGGTCGGCGCCGCGGAAACGGGCGAGGGCCGCGGCCACCACGCGGTGGGTCTCGCGCAGCAGCGCGTCGATGTTGCTTCCCGAGCGCCCGGGCAGATCCTCGGCGGGCAGCACGGCCACGCTGTCGGCGGCCTCGGCCAGGCGGGCGATCATCTGCCGGGTGGCATGCGGGTCGATCTTCTGCCCGCGCGCATCCCGCTGCTGGAGCGCGTACAGCACCTCCAGGCGGGCGAGCGGGTGCAACGGGGCGAGGGAGAACTGATGGACGGACAGGTAAGGGGCCTGCCGGTCCAGCCAGTCGGCCGGCACCCCCGCCCCCGCCACCCGGGAGGCCACATGCCGCCTGAAGAGGCGGTTGTGCTGGAAACACAGGGCGTGCGGGCCGCGACCGTCGAAGTGGCACCCGCGCACCCGGCAACTGGCCACCGGCAGGTACGGCTTCTGCCCGGCGACCCAGACCTCCAGCGCCGAGTGCGGGTCACGGTCCAGGTGCTTCTGCCGCAGCGAGGCGTGCGAGCTGCACAAGCCCCACGCGTGCGAATCGCGCGGACACCCCTCGACACGGCACCGCGCTTGCACACCGGTCATCGTCCGATTCCGCACCGGCACGAAGACCGCCTTGAACTCCTTCATCGACAGCCCGCTGACCCGCTGGGCCTTCGCGCAGGTCGTGCACAGGCTCTTGGCCCGCGCCAGCGCATCGCACGCCGCAGTGCCGCACCGGTACACCACCGTACGCGGATGCTCGACATCGCCGGTGAACACCAGCGCCTGCGGATCCCATTCGCCCTCGCGCCAGCCGTCCACCACCTGCTCGCGCAGCCACGCCGACCACCGTTCGGCCTCCAGCGGCGCCCATGTGGCCGATCGCCCGTCACCGGCCGGCCGCCGGTGCAGCGGCACGACGTTACCCACCGTGTTCCACCCTCCCCTGACGGCGCCGGGCTGCCACCAGCTCGACGGCGTCGCGCTTCTCCTGGTCACTGGCATGCGAGTAGCGGTCCTGGGACGCCGGCGACTGGTGCCCGGCCAGGTCCTGGCGCACATCCCGCGGCACCCCCTTGCGCCGCCACCGGGTGATCGCCGAGTGCCGCAGCATGTGCGGCCTGGCCCGAAACCCCGCCCGCGTCGCCAGCCGCTTGAACAGCTCGTAGGCGTTGTCGTAGCGCATCGGCCGGCCCAGCGGCGCGCGGAACAGGTTGACGAACACCATGTCGCTGGCCTCCGCCTGCGCGACCGCCTCCCGCTCGTAGCGGTACTCGGTGTACAGGCCGACCGTGTCCTCGTCCACCGGAATCCAGCGCGGCTGTACCGACTTGGCGAAGGCATTGTTGCTGTTGACCCGGCGCCGCACGTGGACGTGCGGCCCCGTGACCTGGCAGCCCAGCAGCCGCGAGTCGGGCAGGAAATGCATATCCTCGCGCCGCAGCCCCAGCGCCTCACCGATCCGCATGCCCGTCACCGCAAGCAGACCCACCAGGAACCGGTCCCTGGCGTGCGTCGTCACGACGAGGAGCTGGTGGACTTCCTCGTCGGTCAGCCACTCGTAGCCGGGCACCGCCACCCTGAACTTCAGGCGCCGGCCCTCGATCTGGAGGTTCTGGCCGTCCTCGCCCGGATCGAAGCCCGCCGGGGCAAAACGCAGGAACCGGGGCTCCACCAGCATCGTCACCACCGTGGCCGGGACACCGAGCCCGGCCAGCGAGCACCACCGCAGGAAGTCGGTCATCGTGCCCGTGATCTGGTTCGCCGTGCCCTTCTCCCGGTAGCGCCGCCCGGCCCCCGGCGGGCGGCCACTCGGCACAAGCGGCTCCTCCACCAACCACCGCTGAAACGCCATCAACTGGGCCAGCGACGGCTCCGTCCACTCGACGCCGAACTCCTTGCACCACGACAGGTACAGAGCGACCCGAGGAGCGTACGTCCTGCCGGTGTTGAACTCCCGCCCTGCAAGGAACGAGCACGCCTGCGCGTGCAGTTCGAAGGACTCGTCGACAACCACCCACCGGACACTTCCGTCCGCGGACACAGCACGCTCAGCGCGGTAGTGACGGCGTAACACATCTGCTGTAACCAACGTGCCTTAACACCCCCCCAGATATCGTGCAGGCAAGTAGAGATCCACCCTACTTGCCTCACGTACCTGAAGGGAATCACTCACCCTAGATAA
>NZ_JAIUKE010000350.1 GCF_020176795.1 Streptomyces sp. 8L | reverse complement strand
GGTGAGCGGGGAGGCGCGGGAAGGAGTCCGGGCGGGCGCGGCGGCGCCCGTGAGGGAGCAAGCGTGGCGGCGCCCGTGAGAGAGCTGAGGTGAGCGCGGCGGCGCGGGCGGGGTCGCGCCGCACGTGTCCACGGCCCGCGGCGGGAGCGGCCGGCGCGCGCCGCGGGGCCACAGGACCGCTCGCCCGGGCGGGTTCCGGTCCTGCGGGTCCCGGCCCCTCGCCCTCAGACGCCGCCGGTGTGGACCTGGAAGGCCGCCCGCCGCACGGCCTTCGCGAGCGCGGGGTCGGGGTGGGCCGCGGCGAGGGCGACCAGGACCTGGACGGTTCTGGGGTGGCCGATGGCGCGGACCTCCTGGATGAGGGTGGGCACGTTGCCCTGCACGGCCGAATCGAGGTGGCGTACGAGCAGCTCGCTGTCGCCGTGGTCCGCCACGGCGGCGGCCGTGTCGACCCAGAGCCAGGTGGACTCCTCGCGGGTGAGAATCCCCTGGGCGTCCTCGGGGTCCGCGCCCTCGTACTCGGCGAGCCAGATCAGGGCGTAGGGCCGCAGCTGGGGTTCGTCGACGACGGCGCGGACAGCGGGCTCCGCCGGGGCGCCGACGACGCGCAGCGCCTCGAAGGCGAGGCCGCGGAGCAGGGCGTCCTCGCCCCGCGAGACGGTGACGAGTTCGCTGACGGCGCTGGAGACGGTACGGGCGGCGAGCCAGGCGCGGTACTCGGCGCGGGCGGGGCCCGGGGTGAGCTGGGCGCAGCCTCGGAGCATGTCCTGCGCGGACTGCTCGATGTTCCCGGCGGGGCTCTGCGCGGCGACGCAGATCTGCTCCAGCTTGACCCAGACGGCCCAGTTGCCGAGGGGGGTGAGGGTGGCCTGGCCCTCGCCGAGGGTGAGCGCGCCCACGGACGCGAGCCCTTCAAGCGCCCAGCGCAGCAGCGGCACGAGAGCGGCCGCGGTGGGAACGGCGGTGGCGGCGGCCGTCTCGGGGTCCGGGGTTGCCGCGGGAGCGGCCGACTCGGCGGCGGGCGTCGCGCGGTCGTACGGGATCTCGCAGCGTTCCTCGTGGAGTTCCGCCACCCGCTGCGCCAGCAGGTCGAGCAGCGCGGGCACGGTGACGGGCCCGGCGGAGAGCTGGAGGAGGGAGAGCACCTGGGGGACGGATTCGACGACCTCCGCGACGACACCGGGGTCGACGTCGTCGGGCGCGGGATGGATCAGCGACCACGCGTCGAAGAGGGCGACCCAGCCGCGCAGGACGGCGCTCTCGTCGCGGTCCCAGGCGTGCAGCCGCCAGCCGGGGCGTACGACCCCGTCGTGGAGTTCCACGAGGCCGGAGAGCTTGGCGCGGTCCCACGCGGTGCGCGCCTGGGCCGGTGTCAGATCCAGAGCGGCGACGGCGCGTTCCAGGGCCTTCGGGCCGAGGGAGCCGGGTCCTGGGTCCCGGTCGGCGGCGGCCCAGCGGGCGATCCCCACCGCGTCGGAGAGGACGGCCCTCGCCTGGCGGGCCAGCTCCGAGCGGGGCGGTGTGCCCGCGGGCGGCCGGGGTGCCTGGCGATTGCGTCCGCTGGTCACGGCCCGTCGTGCGGAGGCCAGCGGCTGCGACGGGACGAGTCGGAGTCTGGGGTTGCGCGCCAATTGCTCATCAGGCTTTCGGGACGTCACGGATGGCAGTCTCCCCGCTGATCGCCCGAAAGCCCAAACGGAACGTGTCGCGTCGCACGGCGGGCGGCGCCACCGGGGCGGCTCGCGACGCTCTGTCCGTCGCGTGCCGCTGTCCGGCCGGGGCGGTGGCGCTCGCCGGAGCGGTCGGCGTAGACGCAGGTCGTCGAGGTTTTTCCGGGTTCCGCGCACACGTTTCTCCCGGTTCCGGGAACGCGACTCCGGGCTCCGCGCAGACGGCTCCGCGGGTTCCGCGAACACGCTTCTGCGGGTTCCGCGGGTACGGCGTCGCCCCACGCCACGGCGCGTCGCCTCGCGCCACCCCGTGTCGCCGGGAGTCGTCCGGCATCGCCTCACGCCACCCCTCGTCGTCGTCCCGCGCGATCCCGCGTCGCCCCACGTCGCCCGGTTCCCTTCACATCAGCGGCGTGATGAAGCGGCGCAGGGCCTCCTCGTAGTCCTCGGGGTCGGCGTTCCACATGGCTCCGTGGGGCGCGTCCGGGACGGTGTGGAGGCTGATGAGGTCGGGCCGGCGGCCCGCCATGTCGCGGGAGACGGCCCAGGGCGCGAGGCTGTCGCCCGGGCCGTGCAGGACGAGAGTCGGGATCTTGAGGCGGTGGGGGAAGGCCGCGGCGGCGGTCCGGTCCTCGTCGAGGCCGGTCCTGCCCCGGGCGGCGCGCACGGCGAGCGGCACGAGGGGCGCCGGGGTGCGGGCCGCGGCGAGGGCCCTGAGGGTGGCCTGCCAGTCCAGCACGGGCGAGTCGAGGACCAGTCCGCTGACGCGCGTCCTGCGCTCCGAGTCGACGGCGCAGCGCAGCGCCATGGTCGCGCCGGTGGACCAGCCGTAGAGGATCACGCGCCGGGCGCCGCCGCGCAGGGCGAAGCCGATGGCCTCGTCCAGGTCGCGCCACTCGCTGTCGCCGAGGTGGCCGAGCCCTTCGCGGGGCCGGGGGGCGCCCTCGTCACCCCGGTAGGACACGGCGAGGACGGGGAAGCGCCGCTCCGTGAGGAACGGCATGACGTTCATCGCCTGGGCGCGACTCGTGCCGAGACCGTGCACGCAGATGACCCAGGTGTCGCGGGCGCCGGGCACGAACCAGGCGGGCGACTCGCCCAGTTCGCCCGGGACGAGCACCTCGTGGAAGTCGAGCCCGAGGGCCTTCTCCGGGTCGCCCGCGTACACCTCGGGGGTCAGCCAGAGGCGGGTGCCCGGCGTCAGCCTGCCCTCGCTGACGCGCAGGAGCCGCCGTACGACGGTGTCCGCGCTGCGCTCCGCGCCCTCGACCACCGGGCCGACGGCGGCGTGCACGCCGGGCCCCTTCAGGCCGTAGGTGCCGGGGCGCAGCGAGGCGAGGCTGCGGGTGAGGGTGATCCGCCCGGCCGCCGTGGCGTGCACGGTGACCTTGGGGTCGCTGGGCAGGGGTCTTCTGGGCGGGGCCTTGAGTGCGGCGTCGCTCGCGTAGCGGCCGGCCGCCACCGCGGCGGCCGCGCCGATGGTGATCACTGTGGTGACGGCAGCAGCCGTCGCTGTAGCGGGGCGCACTCCCCAAGTGTCCGCAGCCCGGGCCGCCCGCGCCAGTGGGCGCCTGCGGCGGTGGGGGGTTCAGCCCTGTGCGCCGCCGCGGCCGGGCGCGCCGCCGTCGGCCGACGGAGCGGTCTGGCCGTATCCGGCGAGCTTCTCGCCGACCCGGCGGATCTCGTCCCGGGACAGCAGCGAGGGGGTGAGCCCCGGCACGGCCGCGGCGGTGAGCCACAGCCGGCACATCCACTCCAGCTGCGCCGTGCGGTCGTAGGCCTGGTCGAGCGAGGCGCCGTAGGTGACCGCTCCGTGGTTCTGGAGGAGGCAGCCGGTTCTGTCCCGCAGGGCTTCGAGCATCCGTTCGGCGAGGGCGTCGGTGCCGTACGTCTCGTACGGTGCGACGCGGACGGGTCCGCCGAGCACGGCGGTCATGTAGTGCACGAGGGGCAGTTCGTCCACGAGCGTGGAGACGGCGGTGGCGTGCACGGCGTGCGTGTGGACGACGGCGCGCGCGCCGGTGGTGCGGTAGACGGCGAGGTGCATGGGCAGCTCGCTGGTGGGGGTGAGGGCGCCGAGGACCCGCGTTCCGTCGAGGCGTACGGCGACGGTGTCCGCGGGGCCGAGCCGGTCGTAGGGCACTCCGCTCGGGGTGACGAGCACGAGGTCGTCCACGCGGACGGACACGTTGCCCGAGGTGCCGACGACGAGGCCTTCCGCGGCGGTCCTGCGTGCGGTGGCGACGAGGTCGAGCCACGCCCCCGCGAGCGCGTCTCCGTGCCGGTCCGCCATCTCTGTCATCTCAGTCATGGGGGGATCGTGCCAGCGCGCTCCCGGACGGCGGGATGCGCGTGTCCCCGTACGGCCGGGCTCCTACGCCCCGTCAGGGTGCGTTCGCACGGCTCCACCGGGGCCGCGGCTTCGAAGTCCGGCCGAACCGCGGGGGTCCGGTGGCGGCTTCGGCCGGGCGACGCGCCAGGAGAGACACCGCGAATACCGACTCAGTTCACCTTGCGTTCATTCACGCTCCCTACGTTCATCTCGGCCACACACCCCGTCGAACGATTGCCTGGGTACATGGAGCATGTGACGCTGCTGCTCGCGGTCGTGATCGCGACAGCCCTCGCGTTCGATTTCACGAACGGCTTCCACGACACCGCCAACGCGATGGCCACCACCATCTCGACCGGTGCGCTCAACCCCAAGATCGCGGTGGCGATGTCCGCCGCGCTGAACCTCGTCGGCGCGTTCCTCTCCGTCGAGGTCGCCAAGACGATCTCCGGCGGGATCGTCAACGAGAGCGGCATCAGAACCCAGGTCATCTTCGCCGCCCTGGTCGGTGCCATCCTCTGGAATCTGGTCACCTGGCTGCTCGGGCTCCCGTCGAGTTCGTCGCACGCCCTGTTCGGCGGTCTGATCGGCGCGGCCGTGATGTCCGCGGGCGCCTCCGCGGTCAACGGCGACGTCGTGATCACCAAGGTCCTGCTGCCCGCCGTCGCGGCCCCCGTGGTGGCCGGGATCGCGGCGCTGGTCGCCGCCCGCCTGACCTTCCGCATCGGCCGGCACGCCGACGACGGGGCCACCGCGAAGGGCTACCGCGTGGGGCAGATCGCCTCGGCCGCGCTCGTCTCCCTCGCCCACGGCACCAACGACGCGCAGAAGACGATGGGCGTGATCACCCTCGCGCTCGTCACCGGCGGAGTCATCGCGCCCGGCTCCAATCCGCCGGTCTGGGTCATCGTCTGCTCGGGACTGGCCATCGCGCTGGGCACGTACATCGGCGGCTGGCGCATCATCCGCACCCTGGGCACCGGCCTCACCGACCTGCGCCCGCAGCAGGGCTTCGCGGCGCAGACCAGTGCCGCGATCTCGATACTCGCCTCCTCGCACCTCGGCTTCTCGCTCTCCACCACGCAGGTCTGCTCGGGCGCCGTGATGGGCGCGGGCCTCGGCCGCAGGGGCGGGGTGGTGCGCTGGTCGACCGCGACGCGCATGGCGGTCGCCTGGTGCCTGACGCTGCCGGCGGCGGCGCCGGTGGGGGCGGGGGCGGAGTTCCTCACGGGGCAGGGGACCTGGGGCATCGTGCTGGTGGCGGCCGTGCTGGTGGCGGCCTCCGTGGCGATCTGGCTGGCGGCCCGCCGCCGCCCGGTCACGGCCGAGAGCGTGACGGCGAGCAGTGCCACGACGAGCGGCGCGACGGCGCGGCCCGCTCCCGCCGGGCAGGCGGCGCACCAGGGAGCGCGGGCGCAGGACGCGGACACCGGCGCGGACCTGGGCGCGACCATCCCGGCGCCTCCGGTCGCTCCCACACCCCCGCAGTCGGCCGCGGCGTGAGCGGCCGGACTCCCCGGCCCGGCGCCGGGGCCGAACCCTCCGCCCCGCCCCAACTCCGCACCCGCGCCCGCACGCACACCCACGCCACTCACACCGACACCCACATCCGCATCCGCATTTACAGGAACGAGGGCATCGCGCGATGAACATCGACTGGGCGTCCGTGGGCACCGTCTTCGGTGTCAGCCTGCTGGTCACCGTCGGGCTCGTCGGCCTGTTCGCGCTGGGCACCGTGGGCCTGGCCAAGCACGGTTCCGCGGTCGTCACCTCCGCCGCGTACGCCTGCTTCGCGCTGTGCGCGGCGGCCGTCGCCTACGGGATCTTCCTGATCGTCGGCTGAGCCCACTCCCCCGCGGGCCGTTCGTCCGCACCGTCCGCCATCCCCCGGTGCGCGCTTCGCGCCGGGGGCGATGTGGCTCTTCGCACACTGCCCCACCGCAGGTCAAGGGCGAGTTGACGGGCGTAGTGGGGCGTGGTGGACTGCCGAGGCCATTACCGCGGTAGCAGCAGAGGAAGCCGGTGCGAATCCGGCGCGGTCCCGCCACTGTCACCGGCGAGCGCCCACCCGGCGCGCCGGGAGCCAGGAACTCTCGCCGCCGTGTTTCACGTCGAGCCGGGGCGCGGACCCTGGGTGAGGACACCGCTGCCCCATGCCTGCCCGCGGCAGAGCCGTCAAGGAAGCCTTCGGATTCGGCGCCGCCGCCGGGCTCGGCCTGCTCGCGGACGCCGTCTTCGGCGATCCGCGGCGCGGCCATCCGGTCGCCGCCTTCGGGCGCGCAGCGGGCGCCGTGGAGCGGCTGCTGTGGCGCGACGACCGCGGGCGCGGGGCCGTCCACACCGCCGTCTGCGTCGGCGCCGCAGCCGGGGCCGCGGCGCTGGCGGCCCGTACGGTACGGGGCCGCGCCCGCGCCTCCCTCGCGCTGACCGCGGCGGCGACCTGGGCCGTCGTCGGCGGCACCTCACTCGCCCGGGAGGCGTCCCTCATCGGGTCGGCACTCGCCGCCGGCGACGTGGAGGCCGCGCGGGAACGGCTGCCGCATCTGTGCGGACGCGACCCGGAGGCCCTGGACGAGGCGCAACTGGCGCGCGCCGTGGTCGAGTCGGTCGCCGAGAACACCTCCGACGCGGTCGTCGGCGCCCTCGTGTGGGGCGCGCTGGCCGGGGTGCCGGGCCTCGTGGGCTTCCGCGCCGTCAACACGCTGGACGCGATGGTGGGCCACCGTTCGCCCAGATACCTGCGGTTCGGCTGGGCGTCGGCCCGGCTCGACGATGTCGCCGGCGCCCCGGGCGCCCGGCTCACGGCGGCGCTCGCGGTCCTCGCGGGCCCCCCGCCGCGCCGTGCCCTCGGGGTCGTACGCCGGGACGCGCGCCGCCATCCGAGCCCCAACGCGGGCCCGGTGGAGGCGTCGTTCGCGGGCGCGCTCGGCGTACGCCTCGGCGGGACGCTGGCGTACGGCGGGCGGGTGGAGCACCGCCCGGTACTCGGCGAGGGCCAACGGCCGGTGGAGGTCGCGGACATCGAGCGGGCCGTGCGGCTGTCGCGGCGGGTGACCTGGCTCGCGCTCGCGGCGTGTGTGGCGGGGCGGTGCGGATGGGGAGCCATACGGGGAGCGCGGCGGGATTCCGTCCGCGCGTGCACGACGGGATCGGGGCGGGCAGCATGACTCGGCGGACGGTACGGCTCGGCGGAGGGGTACGGCGGTGACGGGCGCGGCGGCGAAGGGCTCGCGCGGCGGAGCGCCTGGCGGCGGTCTGCTGGTCGCCGGTACGACGTCGGACGCGGGCAAGAGCGTGGTCACGGCGGGCATCCTGCGGTGGCTCGCGCGGCAGGGCATGAAGGTGGCGCCGTTCAAGGGCCAGAACATGTCACTGAACTCGTTCGTGACGCGCGGCGGCGCGGAGATCGGCCGCGCGCAGGCGATGCAGGCGCGGGCCGCGGGGATCGAGCCGACCGCTCTGATGAACCCGGTGCTGCTGAAGCCCGGTGGCGATTCCCGCAGCCAAGTGGTGCTGATGGGGCGGCCGGTGGGTGAGCTGAGCGCACGCGGGTACCACGGGGGGCGCCAGGAGGCGCTGCTCTCCACGGTGCTGGAGTGCCTTGCGGAGCTGCGCGCCACGTACGACGCGGTGATCTGCGAGGGGGCGGGCAGTCCCGCCGAGATCAATCTGCGCCGTACGGACATCGTGAACATGGGGATCGCACGGGCCGCGCGGCTTCCCGTGGTGGTGGTCGGGGACATCGACCGCGGCGGGGTGTTCGCGTCGTTCTTCGGTACGACGGCGCTGCTGAGCCGCGAGGACCAGGCCCTGGTCGCGGGCTATCTGGTGAACAAGTTCCGGGGCGACGTGTCGCTGCTGGCACCGGGCCTCGACATGCTGGAGGGGCTGACGGGGCGGCCGACGTACGGGGTGCTGCCGTGGCGTGAGGGCCTCGGCATCGACGAGGAGGACGGGGGGCTCGGCGTCCGCGCGCCGGGTGCCGTGCGCCCGCCGGTCGGTGACGAGGTGCTGCGCGTCGCGGTGTGCGCTCTTCCGCTGATGTCGAACTTCACGGACGTCGACGCGCTGGCCGCGGAACCGGGCGTGCGGGTGCGGTTCGTGGACCGCGCGGACGAGGCCGCCGACGCGGACCTGCTGGTCGTGCCGGGGACGCGCGGCACGGTCCGCGCGCTGGCCTGGCTGCGGGAGCGCGGCTTCGCCGGCGAGCTGGCCGGGCGGGCCGCTGCGGGCCGCCCGGTGCTCGGCATCTGCGGGGGCTACCAGCTGCTGGGCGAGTGGATCGAGGACGACGTGGAGTCGCGGGCGGGGATCGTCCCCGGGCTCGGCCTGCTGCCGGTGCGGGTGCGGTTCGCGGCGGACAAGACGCTGGCGCGCCCGGCGGGGACCGCGCTCGGCGAGCGGGTCGAGGGGTACGAGATCCACCACGGCGTGGCGTCGGTCGACGGCGGTTCGCCCTTCGTCACGTACAGCCCGGCGGACGGCGCCGGGCGCGATCCCGACGGCTGCGTCGTCGGCGCGGTCCGCGGCACGCACTGGCACGGGCTGCTGGAGAACGACGTGTTCCGCCGGGCGTATCTGACCGAGGTGGCGCGCGAGGCGGGTCGCCGCTTCGTGGTGGCCCCCGACACCGGCTTCGACGCGCTGCGGGAGGCACAGCTGGAGCGGCTCGCGGACCTGGTGGAGGAGCACGCGGACACGGCGGCGCTGCTGTGCCTGATCGAGAAGGGCGCGCCCCCGGGGCTGCCGTTCGTAGAGCCGGGGGCGCCCTGACGCGCGCCGGGCCGGCGCCCGCGCGCCTGAACGGCCGGCCACAAGTCCACGTCTTGAACGGCTCACGTAGTAAAGGAGATTCATGACCACCCCCTATCCCTTCACCGCCGTCGTCGGCATGGACGACCTCCGGCTCGCCCTGCTGCTCAACGCCGTCAGCCCCGCCGTCGGCGGGGTGCTGGTGCGCGGCGAGAAGGGGACCGCGAAGTCCACCGCCGTACGGGCGCTCTCGGCGCTGCTGCCGGAGCTGAGCGTCGTCGCCGGGTGCCGGTTCTCCTGCGACCCGGCCGCGCCCGACCCGCAGTGCCCCGACGGCCCGCACGGCAACGAGCCCGCGGTGCACCGGCACGCGCGCATGGTGGAGCTGCCCGTCGGCGCCTCCGAGGACCGGCTCGTCGGCGCGCTCGACATCGAGCGGGCCCTCGCCGAGGGCGTGAAGGCCTTCGAGCCCGGCCTGCTCGCGGACGCGCACCGGGGGGTGCTCTACGTCGACGAGGTCAACCTCCTCCACGACCACCTGGTGGACCTGCTGCTCGACGCCGCCGCGATGGGCGCCTCGTACGTCGAGCGGGAGGGCGTCTCGGTGCGGCACGCCGCGCGGTTCCTCCTCGTCGGCACGATGAACCCGGAGGAGGGCGAGCTGCGCCCGCAGCTCCTCGACCGGTTCGGGCTGACCGTCGAGGTCGCCGCCTCCAGGGAGCCGGACCTGCGGGTCGAGGTCGTGCGCCGCAGGCTCGCGTACGACGACGACCCCGAGGGGTTCGCGGAGCGGTGGGCGGACGACGAGCACGGGCTGCGGGAGCGGATCGTCGCGGCCCGCGCGCTGCTCCCCGACGTCGTGCTCGGCGACGGCGTGCTGCGGCAGATAGCCGCCACCTGCGCGGCGTTCGAGGTCGACGGCATGCGCGCGGACATCGTCATGGCCCGTACGGCCACCGCGCTCGCCGCGTGGGCGGGGCGCGCCGAGGTCACCTCCGACGACGTACGGCAGGCCGCGCTGCTCGCGCTGCCGCACCGGCGGCGCCGCAACCCGTTCGACGCGCCGGGCCTGGACGAGGAGAAACTCGACAGCACGCTGGACGAGTTCAGCGACGACCCGCCCGAGCCCGACCCGGACGGCACGGACCCGGACGGCACGGACCCCGACGGCGGCGACGGCCCTCCCGGCGGTCCGGGTCCCGGCGGACCCGGCGGCGCGCCGGCACCCGAGGAGCCGGGCGCGGGCCAGGACCCCGCGGGCGGCGAGGACGCGGGGCCGCCCGAGTCGCGGGAGTCCGGGGAGAACGGTGTGCCCCGGCAGGGCGGTGCCCCGGCCGAGCGGCCCGCCACCGGCGCGGGCGAGCCCTTCCGCGCCCGGGTCCTCACCGTGCCGGGCCTTGGCGAGGGGGCGGCGGGCCGCAGGTCGAGGGCGCGTACGGAACACGGCAGGACCACCGGGTCCCGCCGCCCCGAGGGCGCGCTGACGAAGCTGGCCCTGGCCGCGACCGTGCGGGCGGCGCCCCCGCACCAGCGGGCCAGGGGCCGCTCGGGGCGCGGGCTGATCGTCCGCCGCGACGACCTGCGGCAGGCGACCCGCGAGGGCCGGGAGGGCAACCTCGTGCTGTTCGTCGTGGACGCGTCGGGATCGATGGCGGCACGGCAGCGCATGGGCGCGGTGAAGGGTGCCGTCCTCTCGCTGCTGCTCGACGCCTACCAGCGCCGCGACAAGGTCGGCCTGATCACCTTCCGCGGCCGGGACGCGGCGCTCGCGCTGCCGCCCACGTCGTCCGTCGACGCTGCGGCGGCCCGCCTCCAGTCGCTGCCGACCGGTGGCCGCACCCCGCTGGCGGCCGGGCTGCTGAAGGCGCACGAGGTGCTGCGCGTCGAGAAGCTGCGGGACCCGGCACGGCGCGCGCTCCTCGTCGTCGTCACGGACGGCCGGGCCACCGCGGCGGGCGGCGGCGACGCCGTCGCACACGCCGCGCGCGCCGCCGCCCTGCACGCGGCCGGCGGCGTCGCGTCGGTCGTCGTGGACTGCGAGTCGGGGCCCGTACGGCTCGGCCTCGCCGGGTCGCTGGCGGCCTCGCTCGGCGGCACCGCGGTGACGCTGGAGGAGCTGCGCGCCGACTCGATCGCGGGCCTCGTCAAGGACGTACGGGACGAACAGCACGCGCGCACCGCACGGCACACCACCACCAACGAGCTGCGAAGGGTCGCCTGATGCCCCAGGGAAAGCCGGAGACCGTCCCCGACGACGGTCTCACCACGCGCCAGCGCCGCAACCGGGCGCTGGTCTTCGTCCACACGGGCCCGGGGAAGGGCAAGTCGACCGCGGCGTTCGGTCTCGCCCTGCGCGCCTGGACGCAGGGGTGGCCGATCGGGGTGTTCCAGTTCGTGAAGTCCGCGAAGTGGAAGGTCGGCGAGGAGAAGGCGCTCACCACGCTCGGCGCGAGCGGTGAGGGCGGCACCGTCGCCTGGCACAAGATGGGCGCGGGCTGGTCGTGGGTCCAGCGCGACAGCCAGCTGTCCAACGAGGAGGCGGCGCGCGAGGGCTGGGAGCAGGTCAAGCGCGACCTGGCCGCCGAGACGCACCGGCTCTACGTGCTCGACGAGTTCGCCTACCCGCTGCACTGGGGGTGGGTGGACACCGCCGAGGTGATCGAGGTCCTGCGGGACCGCCCCGGCACCCAGCACGTGGTGATCACGGGCCGCAACGCGCCGCAGGAGCTGATGGACTTCGCCGACCTCGTGACGGAGATGACGAAGGTGAAGCACCCGATGGACGCGGGTCAGAAGGGCCAGCGAGGCATCGAATGGTGACGTCCCGCGCCACAGAGGCAACCGGCCGCGACGGCGCGTCTGTCGTCCAGAGCGCTGCCGTCGTCCGGAGCGGCGGCGCGCCTGTCGTCCGGGCGCGGCGCGCGGCGGCGGTGGGGGCGCGGTGACCGCCGTCCCCCGGCTGGTCGTCGCCGCTCCCTCGTCGGGCAGCGGCAAGACGACGGTCGCCACCGGCCTGATGGCCGCCTTCTCCGAGCGCGGCCTCACCGTGTCGCCGCACAAGGTCGGCCCCGACTACATCGACGCCGGGTACCACGCGCTCGCCGTCTCCGGCTCGGGACCCGTGCGGCGGCCCGGCCGCAACCTGGACGCGTACATGTGCGGGCCCGAGCTCGTCGGGCCGCTGTTCGCGCACGGCGCCGAAGGGTGCGACCTCGCGGTCGTCGAGGGCGTGATGGGGCTGTACGACGGGGCGGCGGGCCAGGGCGAGCTGGCGTCGACTGCGCAGGTGGCGAAGCTGCTGCGCGCGCCGGTCGTGCTCGTCGTGGACGCGTCCTCGCAGTCGCGGTCCGTGGCCGCGCTGGTGCACGGCTTCGTCGGCTACGACCCGGACGTGCGGGTCGGCGGGGTCATCCTCAACAAGGTCGGCTCCGAGCGGCACGAGCAGCTGCTGCGCGACGCGCTGGAGGAGTGCGGCGTCCAGGTCATGGGGGTGCTGCGGCGGTCGGACGGGGTGGCCACGCCGTCGCGCCCCCTCGGTCTCGTACCGGTGGCGGAGCGGCACGCGGACGCGCTCGCGGCGACGCGCGCGCTCGCGGAGCACGTACGCGCCGGGTGCGACCTGGAGGCGCTGCTGGCGCTCGCGCGCTCCGCGCCGCCGCTCGACGCCCCGGCCTGGGACCCGGTGGCGGCGCTCGGCGGCGGGCCCGGCCGCGACGAACGGCGGCCGGTCGTCGCGGTCGCGGGCGGCTCGGCGTTCACGTTCTCGTACGCGGAACAGACCGAGCTGCTCGCGGCGGCCGGCGCGGACGTCGTCTCCTTCGACCCGCTGCGGGACGACGGGCTGCCGCCCCGCACGGCCGCCCTGGTGGTGGGCGGCGGCTTCCCCGAGGTGTACGCGCCGGAGCTGTCGGCCAACGAGGAGCTGCGGCGCGCGGTGGCCACGCTGGCGCATTCGGGTGCGCCGGTCGCGGCGGAGTGCGCCGGGCTGCTCTATCTGGCGCGGTCGCTCGACGGACGGCAGATGTGCGGAGTGCTGGACGCGGACGCCCGCATGACGGACCGGCTGACGCTCGGCTACCGGGAGGCGGTCGCGATCGGCGACAGTTCGATCGCGGAGGCGGGGACGCGGGCGCGCGGCCACGAGTTCCACCGCACGGCCCTCCAGCCGAGTTCCGGCACGTACCCGGCGTGGGGCATCGTGCGGCCCGAGCGGCGCATGGAGGGGTTCGTACGGCGCGGGGTGCACGCCAGCTATCTGCACACGCACTGGGCGGCCACGCCGGAGTTCGCGGCGCGCTTCGTGGAACGGGCGGCGGCCGCGGCGGAGAGGGCGTGAGGGCGGCCGGGCCCCGGGGCGCGGGCGTGCGCGGCGCGCGCGCCCGCTCAGCCCGCCACGCCCACCACCAGCCAGATGAACGCGACGCCCGCGACCGTGCACAGCAGGGTCGAGCGGGCCGGGTGCTCGTGGTGGGCCTCGGGCAGGATCTCGGCGGCGGCGAGGTAGAGCAGCGCGCCGCCGAAGAACCCGAGATAGCTCCCGAGCAGCTGCTCGGGAAGCGTGAAGAAGAGCGTGGACGCGGCGCCGACGATCGGCGCGGCGGCGTCCGCGACCAGCATGGCGAGCGCCTTGCGGCGGTCGTTCCCGTACAGGCTGGTGATCGTGTACGTGTTGAAGCCGTCGGCGAAGTCGTGGGCGATCACGGCGAGCGCGACCGCGGTGCCTATCGCGCCGCTGACCTGGAAGGCGGCGCCGAGGGCCACACCGTCCATCAGGCTGTGGCCGACCATGGCGGCGGCCGCCGTGAGACCGAACTTCGGGACGCGTGCGACGCCGGAGGGGCCGCGCGCGGGGGCCGGGGCG
>NZ_JAIUKE010000349.1 GCF_020176795.1 Streptomyces sp. 8L | reverse complement strand
GTCACGGGGCGCCGGGGGCGGGCGCTCAGGGCCCGCCGGTGGGGTCCTCGCCCCGGTCGAGGGCCTTCCAGAGGTCCTCGGGGCGGTCCGGGTCCACGACCGGCTGACGGCGCGCCGCCGCCTTGACGCCCGCGGCGCCTGTGCCCCGCTCGTACCGGCCGGACATGGCGGGCCACCGCCTGCCGTATCCGAGCGCGAGCAGTCCGGCCAGCAGGATGAGCACCCCGGCCACCGCCGTCACGTACGGCCATACGGTGTGGCTGAGCGCGTGCACGGTCGCCGAGGCGTCGCCCGTGGTCTGCGCGGCCTTCTCGTCGAGGGCGTCCGAGCCGGTGTCGCCGAGGACGGCGGAGACCGCGGCGCCCGCGCCGCTCAGCGCGAGCAGCAGCGCGACGACGAAGCGTCCGGCGCGGCGCACCGCGAAGACGGCGACCAGCGCGGCGAGGCCGACCACGGCGAGCGCGGCGGGCACACCGGTCACGTCGCGGCCGTCGGCCGCGATGGTGACGGCGCCGCCGCCGACGGTGGCGGCGCCCCTGGCCCAGGTCTGGCCCGAGGCGACGAGCGCCACCGCGGCGCCGGCGGCACCGAGGAGCAGGGCGGCTGCGAGGCTGCGGCGCCCGCTCGGGGCGCCTGCCGCGCGTCGTTGGTCGGTGGCCCCACGGGGGGCGGGTAGCGCTGTCACGCCCTCCACTATCCCCTACGGCCTCCGGCCCGGTTCAGTCGGTGGTCGGCTGTCGCTCCTTCATGTGCGCCAGCCGGTTCGCGGTGTGCACGGCGCGCAGCACGGCCGCGGCCTTGTTGCGGCACTCGGTGTCCTCGGCGACCGGGTCGGAGTCCGCGACGATGCCCGCGCCGGCCTGCACGTACGCGGTGCCGTCGCGCAGCACGGCGGTACGGATCGCGATGGCGGTGTCGGAGTCGCCCGCGAAGTCCAGGTAGCCCACACAGCCGCCGTACACGCCACGCCGCGTCGGCTCCAGTTCGTCGATGATCTGGAGGGCCCGGGGCTTCGGGGCGCCGGAGAGGGTGCCCGCGGGGAAGCAGGCGGTGAGGACGTCGAAGGCGGTACGTCCCTGCGCGACGCGGCCGGTGACCGTGGAGACGATGTGCATCACGTGCGAGTACCGCTCGACGGCCATGAAGTCGACGACCTCGACGCTGCCGGGCTCGCAGACCCGGCCGAGGTCGTTGCGGCCGAGGTCGACCAGCATCAGGTGTTCGGCGCGCTCCTTGGGGTCGGCGAGGAGTTCGTCGCCGAGGTCCTGGTCCTCGCGCGGGGTGGCGCCACGCGGCCGGGTCCCGGCGATGGGGTGCACCAGGGCGCGGCCGTCCTCGACCTTGACCAGGGCCTCGGGGCTCGACCCGACGACGTCGAAGGCCACCTCGCCGTCGTCGCCGGGGAAGCGGAACAGGTACATGTACGGGCTCGGGTTGGTGGTCCGCAGCACGCGGTAGACGTCGAGGGCGCTCGCGGTGCAGGGGGTCTCGAACCGCTGCGACGGCACGACCTGGAACGCCTCCCCCGCCCTGATGCGCTCCTTGATGTCCTCGACGGCCTCGCGGAACCGGTCGCCGCCCCACAGGGCGGTGTACTCGGGCAGTTCGGAGGGCGGCAGTTCGGTGGGCACCGAGTCGAGCGGCCTGGCGAGGTCGGCGGCCATGGCGTCGAGACGGGCGACGGCGTCCTCGTACGCCTCGTCGACGCCGGTCGCGAGGTCGTTGTGGTTGATCGCGTTGGCGATCAGCAGGACGGTGCCCGTCTGGTGGTCGAGCACGGCGAGGTCCGAGGTGAGGAGCATCGTCAGCTCGGGCAGCCGCAGGTCGTCGCGGGCGTGGTCGCCGATCTTCTTCTCCAGGCGGCGCACGATGTCGAACCCGAGGTGGCCGACCAGTCCGCCGGTGAAGGGCGGCAGCCCGAGACCCGCGGTCAGGTCGCGGGGCGTGTGGAGCGCCTCCAGGGTGGCGCGCAGGGCGGCGAGCGGGTCGCCGTCCGTGGGGACGCCGACGGGCGGGGTGCCGAGCCAGTGCGCGGCGCCGCCGCGCTCGGTCAGCGCGGCGGCGGACCGTACGCCGATGAAGGAGTAGCGGGACCAGGAGCCCTGCTCCGCGGATTCCAGCAGGTAGGTGCCGGGGCGCTCGGCCGCGAGCTTGCGGTACAGGCCGACCGGGGTGTCGCCGTCCGCGAGCAGCCGCCGGCTCACGGGGATGACGCGGCGGTCCACCGCCAGCTTGCGGAACGTCTCAAGATCCATGGCCGGAGACCCTACTCGGCCGTGAGGGGCAGTGTCCCCGCGTCGAAACAGGTCCGGTCCCCGGTGTGGCAGGCGGCCCCCACCTGATCGACCTTGACGAGGACGGTGTCGCCGTCGCAGTCGAGGGCGACGGACCTCACGTGCTGGGCGTGGCCCGAGGTGTCGCCCTTGACCCAGTACTCGCCGCGGCTGCGGGACCAGTAGGTGCAGCGCCCGGTGGTCAGGGTGCGGTGCAGCGCCTCGTCGTCCATCCAGCCGAGCATGAGGACCTCGCCCGTGTCGTACTGCTGGGCGATGGCGGGGAAGAGGCCGGCGGCGTCGCGCTTGAGGCGGGAGGCGACGGCGGGGTCGAGCGAGGTGGTCATGGGCCCATGATGCCGCGTTCGGGCGGGTGGGCGACGGGCAGCCCACTGGGCGGACGGGAGGGGGCGGCCGTACGCTAGCGGGCATGTCGACCCATGCCAAGCGTGAACGACTTCTGCTCGCCGATCTGTTGGAGGCCGCGGGCCCCGACGCCCCCACGCTGTGCGAGGGGTGGCTCGCCCGCGACCTCGCCGCCCACGTGGTGGTGAGGGACCGGCGCCCCGACGCGGCGGGCGGCATGTTCGTCCCGGCGCTGCGCGCGCGCCTCGACCGGGTGCAGTCCGAGTACCTCGGCAAGCCGTACGAGGAACTGATCCAGATGGTCCGTACGGGCCCCGGGAAGATGTCGCCGTTCGGCCTGAAGCAGGTCGACGAGGCGGCGAACACCACGGAGTTCTACATCCACGCGGAGGACGTCCGCCGCGCCCAGCCCGACTGGACGCCGCGCGAGGTGGACCCGGTCTTCGCGGACTCCCTCTGGTCGCGGCTGGAGAAGGGCGCCCGGCTGATGGGCCGGAAGTCCCCGGTGGGCCTGGTCCTGCGCCGGCCCGACGGCCGCACGGCGGTGGCGCACAAGGGCACCCCCGTGGTCACGGTGACGGGCGAGCCCGGCGAGCTGACACTGTTCCTCTCGGGCCGGCAGGCCCAGGCGGACGTGTCGCTGGACGGCGACAAGGACGCGGTGGCGAAGCTGCTGGACGCGAAGCTCGGCATCTGAGCCGGCCGAGGGGCGCGGGTACGAGCCGCCCGCGCCCCCGGCCCGCGGCGATGGGGCGGTGGACGGTTCAGCCGCCGCCCAGCGTGGCGCGCCGCAGCGCGGGCACGCCGAGCGCGATCAGCCCGCCCGCCGCGCACAGCGCCGCACCCGCGAGGTAGACCGGGGCCGTGCCCCAGGCGGCGACGACGGCACCGGTCACGGGGTAGTTCAGGGGCGCGACGCCCAGGGTGAAGAAGGTCGTCACCGAGGTCACGCGCCCGAGGTCGCCGGGGTCCGCGTAGGTCTGGGCGAGCGCTCCGCACAGGGCGCCGCCGAGCCCGGCGAGCAGCCCGACGGCAAGCGCGGCGAGGACCGCGGTCGGCACAGTGGGCGCGGCGCCGAGCACCGCCACGGCGGTCGCCCCGGCCACGATCCCGAGGCCCATGACGAGCCCGGCGCGGGGTATCCGGCCACGCCACACGAGAAGCAGGGACACGGCTCCCGCGCCGAGCCCGAAGGCGGACACGAGCCAGCCCATCGCCTCGGCCCCCCAGCCGCGCTCCCGCACGAGCAGGGTCAGGCCCAGGTTCAGAGGCCCGGAGAAGCCCAGTTCGCTGAGCGCGACGACCAGGACCAGCGGGGCGAGGACCCGGTGGCCGCGGATGTGGCGCAGCCCGTCCGCGAGGTCACGCAGCGGGCTGCCGGGTCCCTGGGACGGGCGGGCGCCGGCCGGCCCGCCGGACGGGGCGGGCGCGATGCGGACGGCGAGCAGGGTGACGTACGAGGCGCCGAACAGGACGCCCGCGGCGGCGAATGCCGTGCCCGAGCCGCCGAGCGCGACGAGCAGCCCGCCGAGCGGCGCTCCGGCCACGTTGGCGAACCGTACGGACAGGCCGCGCATGCCCTGTACGCGGGCGAGCTGGTCCCGCCCGGTGATCCTCGGGGGCAGCGCGCCGACCGCGGGCAGGAACAGGGCGTCCACGGCGCCGAAGACGAGCGCCAGGGTCAGCAGCAGCCAGAGGGCGGGCGCGGCCAGCAGCAGGAAGGCGGCAGCGGCGAGGATGACGAGGCAGCGTGCCGCGTCACTGCCGAGGACGAGGCGGCGGGGCCCCAGCCGGTCGGCGAGCACTCCCCCGCCGAGCATCAGGGCCGCGCGCGGCAGGGCGCCGGCCGCGAGCACGATGCCTGCCTGCGTGGTGCTGCCGCCCCGCGTCGCGGCCCAGGAGAGGGCCAGGAAGTACACGCTGTCGCCGACGGTGGAGGCCGTATAGGCGCCCAGCCAGCGCAGGACGTTCGGATCGCGGTGCGCCGGGCGGCCGGGGGCGGCCCCCGCGGCCGGCCGGGCACCGGGGAGGGCGGTCCGCACGTCCCGCCGGGGTCTGCTCATCGCGTACGGAAGGGGAAGGCGTACAGGTGGAGGGCGACGTCCTCGCGGCCCTCCGTGTCTCCCGCCTCCTGGGCGGCGATGGCGTCGGCCCGGTGACGGCGCACCAGGGCGTGCATCTCCTCGGAGAGCCGGGCCAGTTCGTCCGCGGTGAGCGGGGCGAGGGACTCCGTGCTGAAGGCGGCGGGGGCCCCCCCCCCCCGGCCGCGCGGCCGGGGGGGGGGGGGGGTGGGGGGGGGGGCGGGCCCCCCCCCCCCCCCCCACCCCCCCCCCCCCCCCCCCCCCGCGCGGGGCGGCCCCCCCCCTTCTCCGGCGCGTCCTGGAAGTCCTCCTGTCGGAAGGTGAGTCCGCCCGCGACGGGCTGCCACCAGCGCTCCCTGCCGTCGCCGCCGTGCCGCTCCGCCTCCTCGATCAGACCGTGCTCCGCGAGCTTGCGCAGGTGGTAGCTGACCAGCGAGACCGCCTCGTCGACGTGGTCGGCGAGCTGGGAGGCGGTGGCGGTGCGGGCGAGGGACAGGGCGCGGTAGAGCCTCATGCGCAAGGGGTGGCCGAACGCCTTGAGGGTGCCGAGGTCGGTGATCCTGCGCGTCTCGTTCCGCGTCGTGTCGTTCTGCGTCATGCCGCGAGGCTAGACAGGAAAATAAAGTTGCACAATATTATTTGCGCAATTTTCTTTTCCCATGAGGTCGTGAAAACGCCCGCACGGCAGGTGGGCCGATGCGGGCGGATTCGCGAGGCGGCGCGTCTGCTCAGCGCACCGCGTGGCCCGCCTCGCGGAGGGCTGTTTTGACCTCGCCGATGCGCAGGTCGCCGAAGTGGAAGACGGAGGCCGCGAGGACGGCGTCCGCGCCCGAGGCCACGGCGGGGGCGAAGTCCTCGACGCGGCCCGCGCCGCCCGAGGCGACGACCGGGACGCGGACGCGGGCGCGGACCGCCTGGATCATCTCCGTGTCGTAGCCGTCCTTCGTGCCGTCCGCGTCCATGGAGTTGAGGAGGATCTCCCCCGCTCCGAGGTCCGCGGCGCGCTCGGCCCACTCGACGGCGTCGATGCCCGTGCCGCGGCGGCCGCCGTGCGTGGTGACCTCGAACGAACCGGTCGGCGTCCGGCGCGCGTCGACGGACAGGACCAGGACCTGGCGCCCGAACCGCTCGGCGATCTCCCGGATCAGTTCCGGGCGGGCGATGGCCGCCGTGTTCACGCCGACCTTGTCGGCGCCCGCGCGCAGCAGCCGGTCCACGTCGTCCGCGGTGCGGACGCCGCCGCCGACGGTCAGCGGGATGAAGACCTGTTCCGCCGTGCGCCGTACGACGTCGTACGTGGTCTCGCGGTCGCCCGACGACGCGGTGATGTCGAGGAACGTCAGCTCGTCGGCGCCCTCGGCGTCGTAGAGCGTGGCCATCTCGACGGGGTCGCCCGCGTCGCGCAGGTTCTGGAAGTTGACGCCCTTGACGACCCGGCCGCCGTCCACGTCCAGGCAGGGGATGACACGGACCGCGACCGTCACCGTGCCGCTCCCGCGTCCGGCGCGCCGGCGCCGGGGGCCCGGAAGGCCTCGACCTCGACCTCGACGACCAGGCTCGGGTCCACGAACCCGGCCACCACGATCATCGACGCGGCGGGCCGTACCGCGTGGAACAGCTCGTGGTGGGCGCGGCCCACGTCGTCCGCGTCCCGGGAGTGCGTGATGTACATGCGGGTGCGCACGACGTCCGCCGTGTCGAGGTCCAGCTCCCGCAGGGCGCTGATCGCGACGGAGAAGGCCGTCTTCGTCTGCTCGTACGGGCTCCCGTCGGCGATCCTGCCGCCCACCACGGACGTGCACCCGGAGACGAGTACGAGCCCGTTGGGCAGCCGGACGGCGCGGGAGTAGCCGTAGGGCTCCTCCCAGGGGCCGTCCGTCGACAGCCTCCTGATGCCGCCTGCCGTGTCCTTGATCTCGGTCATGGGGTCACCACCGCGAGCGCCTCCTGGAGGGTGAATGCCTTCGCGTACAGCGCCTTCCCGATGATGGCGCCCTCGACGCCTTCGGGGACGAGGGAACCGATCGCCCGCAGGTCGTCCAGCGAGGAGACGCCGCCGGAGGCGACCACGGGCCGGTCCGTCGCCGCGCACACGTTCTTCAGCAGGTCCAGGTTGGGGCCCGCCAGCGTGCCGTCCTTCGCGATGTCGGTGACGACGTAGCGCGCGCAGCCCTCCGAGTCGAGGCGCTCCAGTGCCTCGTAGAGGTCGCCGCCGTCGCGGGTCCAGCCGCGTCCGCGCAGCGTGGTGCCGCGTACGTCGAGGCCCACGGCGATCTTCTCGCCGTGGCGCGCGATGACACGGGCGACCCACTCGGGGTTCTCCAGCGCCGCGGTGCCGAGGTTGACGCGCGTGCAGCCCGTGGCGAGGGCGGCGGCGAGCGTGTCGTCGTCGCGGATGCCGCCGGACAGCTCGACCTTGATGTCCATCGTCCCGGTGACCTCGGCGAGCAGCGCGCGGTTGTCCCCCGTACCGAAGGCGGCGTCGAGGTCGACCAGGTGCAGCCACTCGGCGCCCGCGGACTGCCAGGCGAGCGCCGCCTGGAGGGGGGAGCCGTAGGAGGTCTCGGTGCCCGACTCGCCGTGCACGAGGCGCACGGCCCGGCCGTCGCGCACGTCGACGGCGGGGAGGAGTTCGAGCGTGGAAGTGGACTGCATCAAAGGGTTCCGATCCAGTTGGTGAGCAGCTGCGCTCCGGCGTCGCCGGACTTCTCGGGGTGGAACTGGGTGGCCCACAGGGCGCCGTTCTCCACGGCGGCGACGAACCGCTCGCCGTGGGCGGCCCAGGTGACCCTGGGCGGCCTGATCCGGGGGTTGGTGACCTCAAGTCCCCAGTGGTGCACGGCGTACGAGTGGACGAAGTAGAAGCGGGCGTCGTCGTCGAGCCCCGCGAACAGCTCGCTGTCGCCGGGCGCCTCGACGGTGTTCCAGCCCATGTGCGGGACGACGTCGGCCTTGAGCGGTTCGACGGAGCCGGGCCACTCGTCGAGGCCCGCGGCCTCCACACCGTGCTCGATGCCGCGCTCGAAGAGGATCTGCATGCCGACGCAGATGCCGAGTACGGGCCGGCCGCCGGAGAGCCTGCGGTCCACGATCCAGTCGCCGCGTGCGGCGGTGAGCCCCGCCATGCAGGCGGAGAACGCGCCGACGCCGGGCACCAGGAGCCCGTCGGCGTTCATCGCGCGGTCGTAGTCGCGGGTGATCTCGACGTCCGCGCCGACCCGCGCGACGGCGCGCTCGGCGGAGCGCACGTTGCCGAAGCCGTAGTCGAAGATCACGACGTTCTTGCTCATGTCGTCCGTTCCCTCGGGCGGGCGGTCACAGCGGCCCCGCGGGCCCCGCGGGCCACGGCGGTCGTGTGGGCCGCGGTCGTCACGGTTGTCACGGCCGTCGTGTCTGCCATGTCTGTCACACCTGCTAGGTCCATAGTCCCTGGATGCGCAGTATCCCCGCGGCCAGGCAGAACGCGGAGGATATGCCGACCAGGACGATGACGCCGAGCGGCAGCTTCTGCTTGGCGAAGGAGTACACGCCGCCGGCGAGGAACAGCCCCACCAGGATGAGGATGGTGTTGAGCCCGGTCATCTCAGAGGGCGCCCTTCGTGGAGGGCAGGATGCCCACGGCGCGCGGGTCGCGCTCCGAGGCGTACCGCAGCGCCCTTGCCAGCGCCTTGAACTGGCACTCCACGATGTGGTGCGCGTTGCGCCCGTACGGTACGTGGACGTGCAGCGCGACGCGCGCCTGGGCGACGAAGGACTCCAGCACGTGGCGGGTCATCGTCGTGTCGTACGAGCCGATCATCGGCGCCATGGTCTCGGGCTCGGTGTGCACGAGGTACGGGCGGCCCGACAGGTCCACCGTGACCTGCGCGAGCGACTCGTCCAGCGGCACCGTGCAGTTGCCGAAGCGGTAGATGCCGACCTTGTCGCCGAGGGCCTGCCGGAACGCGGCGCCGAGCGCGAGCGCGGTGTCCTCGATGGTGTGGTGCGAGTCGATGTGCAGGTCGCCCTCGGTCTTGACCGTGAGGTCGAACAGGCCGTGCCTGCCGAGCTGGTCGAGCATGTGGTCGAAGAAGCCCACGCCGGTCGCGACCTCGACCTGTCCCGTGCCGTCGAGGTCGATCTCCACGACGACGGACGTCTCTTTCGTACTGCGTTCGACTCGGCCGATGCGACTCATGCGCTCTGCTCCTTCTTGAGATCGCGTACCGCGTCGAGGAACGCGTCGTTCTCGGCGGGGGTACCCGCGGTCACCCGGAGCCTGCCCGGCACGCCGTTGTTCCGGACGATCACTCCGCGGTCGAGGATGTGCTGCCAGGCGGCCTGCGCGTCCTCGAAGAGGCCGAACTGCACGAAATTCGCGTCGGAGTCCGTGACCTCGAAACCGAGTGCCCTCAATTCCTCGACCAGGCGATCCCGCTCGGTCTTCAGCTGCTCGACGTACCCGAGCAGAGTATCGGTGTGCTCCAGGGCGGCGAGCGCGGTGGCCTGGGTGACGGCGGACAGGTGGTACGGAAGCCGTACGAGCTGCACCGCGTCGACCACCGCGGGATCGGCGGCGAGGTAGCCGAGCCGCAGGCCGGCCGCGCCGAACGCCTTCGACATGGTCCGCGACACGACGAGGTTCGGCCGTCCTTGAAGCAGCGGGAGCAGCGAGGGGTGGTGGCTGAACTCCGCGTACGCCTCGTCCACGACGAACAGCGAGGGGCGGGCGCGCTGCGCCGCCTCGTACAGCGCGAGGACGGTGTCGGCGGCCACGGCGGTGCCGGTCGGGTTGTTGGGCGTGGTGACGAACACGACGTGCGGGCGGTGCTCGGTGATGGCGGCGGCGGCCGCGTCCACGTCGATGGTGAAGTCCTCGTGGCGCGGCCCGGAGATCCAGCCGGTGCTGGTGCCGCGCGCGATGAGGCTGTGCATCGAATACGACGGCTCGAAGCCGATCGCGGTGCGGCCGGGTCCGCCGAAGGCCTGGAGGAGCTGCTGGAGGATCTCGTTGGAGCCGTTGGCGGCCCAGAGGTGCGCGGCGGTCAGGGGGAGGCCGCCGGTGCGCGTGAGGTACGCGGCGAGCTCGGTGCGCAGCTCTACGGCGTCCCGGTCCGGGTAGCGGTTGAGGCCGCGGGCGGCCTCGCGGACCCGCTCGGCGATGCGCTCGACGAGCGCGTCGGGCAGCGGGTACGGGTTCTCGTTGACGTTGAGCTGCACGGGCACGTCGGGGTGCGGCGCGCCGTAGGGCGACTGGCCGCGCAGCTCGTCGCGCAGGGGCAGGTCGTCCAGGCCGACGGCACGGGCGCCGCCGGGAGTGGTCTCGCGGGGGGCCTCGCCGGGGGTCGTACGGGTCACTTCTGGGGCACCTTCCACCCGAACCTGGCCTTCAGCGCCGCGCCGTGCGCGGGCAGGTCCTCCGCCTCCGCGAGCGTCACGACGTGGTGGGTGACGTCGGCGAGCGCGTCGCGCGTGTAGTCCACGACGTGGATGCCGCGCAGGAACGACTGCACGGACAGGCCCGAGGAGTGGCAGGCGCAGCCGCCGGTCGGCAGGACGTGGTTGGAGCCTGCCGCGTAGTCGCCGAGGGAGACCGGGGCGTAGGGGCCGACGAAGATCGCGCCGGCGTTGCGGACCCGGGCGGCGACGGCCGCCGCGTCGGCGGTCTGGATCTCCAGGTGCTCGGCGGCGTAGGCGTCGGCCACGCGCAGCCCGTCGTCGAGCGAGCCGACGAGGACGATCGCGGACTGGCGCCCCGCGAGGGCGGGCCTGATCCGCGCCTCGGCGTGCTTGCTCGCCTCGACCTGCGGGGCGAGCTCGGCCTCGACGGCGTCCGCGAGGTCCACGGAGTCGGTGACGAGGACGGCCGCCGCCATCGGGTCGTGCTCGGCCTGGCTGATCAGGTCGGCGGCGACGTGCACCGGGTCCGCGGTGGCGTCGGCGAGGACGGCGATCTCGGTGGGGCCCGCCTCCGCGTCGATGCCGACGACGCCCTTCAGGAGGCGCTTGGCGGCGGCGACGTAGATGTTGCCGGGGCCCGTGACCAGGTCGACGGGGCGGCAGCCGCCGGGGCCCGGGATGCCGTACGCGAACATCGCGATCGCCTGGGCGCCGCCGGCCGCGTAGACCTCGTCCACGCCGAGCAGGGCGCAGGCGGCGAGGATGGTCGGGTGCGGCAGGCCGCCGAACTCGGCCTGGGCGGGCGAGGCGACGGCGATGCCCTCGACCCCGGCCTCCTGGGCGGGCACGACGTTCATCACGACGGACGACGGGTAGACCGAGAGGCCGCCCGGCACGTAGAGGCCGACGCGCGAGACGGGCACCCACCGCTCGGTGACGGTGCCGCCCGGCACGACCTGGGTGGTGGTGTCGGTGCGCCGCTGGTCGCGGTGGACGGTCCTGGCCCTGCGGATGGACTCCTCGAGCGCGGCCCGTACGGCGGGGTCGAGTGCGCCGAGCGCCCGGTGCAGCGCCTCGGGCTCCACGCGCAGGCTCGCCGGCCGCCCGTCGCCGAACTTCTCGCCCCACGAAAGGACCGCCTCGGCACCGCGATGGCGTACGTCCTCGCAGATGGGCCGCACCTTCTCCAGGGCGGCTTCCACGTCGAACTCGGCACGGGGCAGCAGGGAACGCAGAGCGGCACCTTCGGGGAGGGTGTCGCCGCGCAGGTCGATTCGTGAGATCACGGGTCCAATTCTCGCAGACCGGCACGGCGGGCCCGACGCCCGTATCAGTGGGTGATATGGGACGTGCGCACGGTGAAGGGGCGGCAGTGGCGCACGGTCCCCGGCCCGCCGAGGCCGCAGGACGGCGCGGAACGCGCTCATCCGGGGACCCCTCCGCCCGATTGATCACTGACGGTCACGTCCAGTCACGCTTTCTTTACCGCCTCTTGACGCCGGAAAGCACAACCCTCCCGCCCCGTACGAAAGCTTCACAGCTGCCCCCTGGCGCCTCCGCGACCTGCGGTTTTGAATGGTCCACACCATGTCTTTGCTTCGCGCTCTGATCAGTACCGCGCGTATGGTCAGGCACACTCCGGGGCTCGCGGCCGGGCTGCCGCCGGACGACGCGGTCCTCCTCGACGCTCCGGACGGTCAACTCGCGCCCGCGCTGCTCTCGGCCGCTCTCGGCGAGTACGAGGACGCCGCCAAACTGCTCGCGACCACCCGTGAGGGGGGCGAGTGGGAGAGCCGTGACCGCTATGTGATGAAACTCGCGGCGTTCGCGCACCGACGTGACGGCTGGCTGACCCGCTGGCTGCGCGCCGCCCCCAGCGACCCCGACGCGCTGGTGGTGAAGGCCGAACTCGCCGTGCGCAGGGCCTGGGAGTCGCCCGCGCGCGCCGAGCGGCTGCGGGACGCGGGTCCGCTGATCGACGCGGCGGCCGACGGCGACCCGCGCGACCCCGTGCCGTGGCGCATCGCCCTGGACCACGCGCGCGGCACGCACGCCTCGCACAGCCACTTCGAGGCGCTGTGGTCGCAGGCGGTACGGCGCAGCGCGCACCACTACGGCTGCCACGCGTCGGCCCTGCTGTACCTGTCGGCGCAGTGGTACGGATCGCACCGCGAGTGCCTCGACTTCGCGGAGGAGGCGGCGCACGACGCGCTGCCTGCGTCACTGATCAGGACGTTGCCCGCGCGCGCCGCGTTCCAGCAGCTGCTGGACTGCGCGCCGTCGCCGGTGCAGGCCGACCGGATGGACCGGGCGGCGGATCTGGCGATCGGCCTGTCGGAGCGCTACCGGCCGGGCGACCCGTGGCCCGCCGAGGCCCGCAACCTGCTGGCGTACGTGCTGGTGCGGCGGGGCAGGTGGGCGGACGCGCTGGAGCAGTTCCGCATGATCGGGCCGTACGCGACGTCGTTTCCGTGGACACGGTTCAGCGACGATCCGCTGCGCGAATTCCTGGAAACACGCGACGGAGTACGGCTCCAGGTGGCTTCCGCGACGCCTTTGTGCCACAGACCTGGCCGACCGGGGCCCTTCGCCCACTAGGCTTGCCGGTCGTGACCACGGCAAGCCTCCCCCTGTTCCCGCTCAACGCGGTCCTGTTCCCCGGCCTCGTGCTGCCGCTGAACGTGTTCGAGGAGCGCTACCGCGCGATGATGCGGGAGCTGCTCAAGGCCGACGACCCCGAGACGCGGCGATTCGTCGTCGTCGCGATCCGCGACGGGCACGAGGTCGCGGTGACCTCGCCCGGCATGCCCGACCCGACGTCCGTGCCGGAGCGCGGCCCGACGGCCGGCTTCGGGGACACGCCCCTCGACTCCTTCCACGGCATGGGCTGCGTCGCCGACGCCGCCACGATCCGGGAGCGGCCCGACGGCAGCTTCGAGGTCGTGGCGACCGGCACGACCCGCGTCAGGCTCCTGTCCGTCGACGCTTCGGGGCCCTATCTGACGGCACAGGTGGAAGAGGTGCCCGAGGAGTCCGGCGAGGGCGCGGACGCGCTCGCGGAGGGCGTGCTGCGGGCCTTCCGCACGTACCAGCAGCGGCTCGCGGGCGCGAGTGAGCGCACCCTGCCGGACGACGAGGAGCTGCCGGGCGAGCCCCCCGTGGTGTCGTACCTGGTCGCGGCGGCCGCGATGCTGGACGTACCGGCGAAGCAGCAGTTGCTGGAGGCGGCGGACACGGCGTCGCGGCTGCGGCAGGAGCTGAAGCTGCTGCGCGCGGAGACCGCGGTGATCCGCAAGCTGCCCTCGCTGCCCGCGACGGACCTGACGACGACCCCGACGAACCTGAACTGACGACGCCGCACCGGCCGCGGGCGTCGTGCCGGACGGCGCGCCCGTGCCCCGGTGCGGCCCGAGGAGCGGACGGCACGGCCGGATGGCGAAGAAGCAGCGGAAGGGCGGGGGCGGCCCCCCCCCCCCCCCCGCCCGGGCGGCGGCGGGCCTGGCGGTCACCCGGCCCCCCTACCAGCCCGCCCCCGCGGCCCCGAGGTACGGGGCGGAGGCCCCCGAGG
>NZ_JAIUKE010000348.1 GCF_020176795.1 Streptomyces sp. 8L | reverse complement strand
CGCCCCTACTTGCCCCCTGACGTCGCCTCAAGGCCCACCACCGCGACCACCAGCAGGCACACGAAGAAGACGCGCGCCGCCGTCATCGGCTCGTGCAGCGCCACCATCCCCACCACCGCGGCCCCGACCGCGCCGATCCCGACCCATACGCCGTACGCGGTCCCGATCGGCAGCGACTTCGCCGCCTGCGCCAGCAGCACCATGCTCGCCGTGACGCCCACGACCGTGATCACGCTCGGCCACAGCCGGGTGAACCCGTCACTGAACTTCAGAGAGATCGACCAGACCACTTCCAGCAGTCCGGCCACGAAAAGCAGAACCCACGCCACGACGGCACCTCCGGGCACGACACGTCCGCCGAGGACGGCGGAATCGGACAAGGTGCGTCGTCTTTCCGTTTCGAGCCCTCGCGTCCCGGACGGCGGCGCGGGCGTCCGCCGTCTCACGGCCCCGCGCGCCCCGTTCTCGCGTGCCACCCGGTACGGCGCGTCTCGTCGGGCGGTCCGTCCGACCGTAGCAAAACCGCGGACCCGGGAGCCGTCGGGCGGGCCCGGGACAGCACGAAGGCCCGGTGACCTCGGCCACCGGGCCTCTCCTGAACCGCCGGGCGCCTCCCGAACCGCGCCGGGCCCGCCCCTTCGTCGCGTGTCGCGTGCCGCGTGTCGCGCTACAGGTACAGCCCCGTCGCGTCCTGTGCGCCCTCGAACCGGTCCGCGGCCACCGCGTGCAGGTCGCGCTCCCGCATCAGCACGTACGCGACGCCACGCACCTCGACCTCCGCCCGATCCTCGGGGTCGTACAGCACCCGGTCACCGGGCTCCACCGTCCGTACGTTCTGCCCCACGGCCACCACGCCCGCCCAGGCCAGCCTGCGGCCGACGGCCGCGGTCGCCGGAATCACGATGCCGCCGGACGAACGCCGCTCCCCCTCCGGGATGTCCGTCCTGACCAGTACGCGGTCGTGGAGCATCCGGATGGGCAGCTTCTCGTGGGTGTTCTCGCTCACGCGGAAGAACCTACCGGGCCCGGCCCCCCCGGGGCGCCCCCCGGGGGGGCCCCCCCGGGGGCCCCCCCCCCCCCCCCGGCCGCCCCCGCCGGGCCCCCCCCCCCCCCGCCCCCCCCCCGCCCCCCCCCCCGGGGCCCGGGGGGCCCCCCCCCCGGCCGCCCCCCCCGCCCCCCCCCCCCCCCCCCCCCCCCCCCCCCCCGGGCCCCCGCCGCAGCGACACCGTCAACAGCCCGGCCACGCCCACCAGCAGCAGCGCCGCCGGCACCATCCGCTCCAGGCGCGGCGAGCCGTCGTCCGCGACGAACTGCGCCTTCACGTCGGACACCGTGCGGTTCACGGCGACGAACGCGCGCCCCGCCGTGTGGTCCACCGTGGAGGCCACCCGGGCCTTGGCGTCGCCCACGATCGTCTTGGGGTGCACCCGCACCCCGATCTCGTCGAGCGTCTCGGCAAGCTGCCCCCGTCGGCGGACGATGTCCGCCTCGATCTGCGCAGGGGTCCTCGCATCGGCATCCGACACCGCGCCGCCTCCGTCGTCCCTCGTCATATATCCGGATCACGTACATCGACTACGGCGACAGTCTGTCAGTTCCACCCGTCCCGCACCCGGCGGCACCCCCCATTACGCTCGGCGGCGTACACCCGGGAGTGCGTGCGCGCCCGACGGGGTGTACGGGCCCCGCCCGTACGGACCGAATTCAACACACTTTCTGCACACGACCGCACATGACGGAGAAACCCATGAGTGAGCGCCTCACGGCCGGAGACACCGCACCCGCCTTCAGCCTTCCCGACGCGGACGGAAACACCGTCTCGCTCGCCGACCACAAGGGCCGCAAGGTCGTCGTCTACTTCTACCCGGCGGCCCTCACGCCCGGTTGCACGAAGCAGGCGTGCGACTTCACCGACAACCTCGACCTGCTGGCCGGAGCGGGGTACGACGTCATCGGGATCTCCCCGGACAAGCCGGAGAAACTTGCGAAGTTCCGGGAGAGGGAGAACCTGAAGGTAACGCTTCTGAGCGATCCCTCGAAAAGCGTCCTGGAGTCGTACGGAGCGTTCGGACAGAAGATGATGTACGGAAAGACGGTTACCGGGGTCATCCGCTCGACGATCATCGTGGACGAGGAGGGAACGGTCGAACGGGCCTTCTACAACGTGCGCGCCACCGGGCACGTCGCGAAGATCATCAAGGACCTGGGAATCTGAGCAGGACTGCCGGCGCCATGTGACCGGGGTCGCACTTGTGTGCGACCCGGGTTTGCGGACGCTTAAAACGCGCAGAAGGTTCCACTGGACTTTGTTGTACGCAGAAAGGAACCCGCATGGCCGGCCAGGACTACGACGAGATGGCCGACCCGGCAGCGGTCCGGCGCCACCCCACCTTGTTCCGCACCATCAAGCAGCGCCGGAACCCCCGCCTCCGCAGATCGGACATCACGGTCACCGACGACGCGGCCGTCAAACGCGCTGTGAAAGCGGCCGCTCTCGGTAACGCCATGGAGTGGTACGACTTCGGTATCTACAGCTACATGGCCGGAACGATCGGCAAGGTGTTCTTTCCCGGCGGCCACGGGTCGGCGCAGCTGCTGCTGACCTTCGCCACCTTCGCCATCTCGTTCCTGGTCCGGCCGCTCGGCAGCATCGTGCTCGGCCCGCTCGGCGACAAGATCGGCCGCAAGCGGGTCCTGGCCCTGACCATGCTGATGATGGCGTTCGGCACGTTCTTCATCGGCGTACTGCCCTCGTACCAGTCCATCGGCCTGTGGGCGCCCGCGCTGCTCATCCTGCTGCGCCTGGTGCAGGGCTTCTCCACCGGCGGCGAGTACGGCGGCGCCTCGACCTTCATAGCCGAGTACGCCCCCGACAAGCGCAGGGGCTTCTTCGGCAGCTTCCTCGAATTCGGCACCCTCGCCGGATACGTGGGCGCGGCCGGCCTCGTCACGCTCCTGACCGCCACGCTCGGCGACAGCGGCCTGCAGAGCTGGGGCTGGCGCCTGCCGTACCTGGTGGCGGCGCCGCTCGGCCTCATCGGCCTCTACCTGCGGCTGAAGCTGGACGAGACACCCGCCTTCCAGAAGCTCACCGGCGAGAACGTCCGGGTGCGGGCGTCCGAGGCGGCCGACCCCGTCGAGACCACGGCCAAGGGCGACCTCGCGAAGATCTTCCGCAGCTACTGGCGGCCGCTGGTCCTGTGCATCGCGCTGGTCGCCGCGTACAACATCACCGACTACATGCTGCTCTCGTACATGCCGACGTACCTCTCCGACGAACTCGGCTACGGCACCACCCACGGCCTGCTGATCCTGCTGGGCGTGATGGTGGCGATGATGCTGGTGATCAACCAGGTGGGACGCCTCAACGACCGGTTCGGCCGAAAGCCCCTGCTGCTCACGGGCATGCTGGGCTTCCTGGTGCTCTCCATTCCGGCGTTCCTGCTGATCAGGGAGGGCAACGTCGTCCTGATCATCATCGGCCTCGCCATGCTGGGCCTGTCGCTGGTCTGCCTGCTCGGCACGATGTCCGCGGCGCTCCCGGCGCTGTTCCCGACCCAGGTCCGCTACGGCGGCCTGTCGATCGGCTACAACGTCTCGACGTCCCTGTTCGGCGGTACCACCCCCCTCGTCATCACCGCCCTGATCGACTTCGGCGGCACGAACCTGATGCCGGCCTACTACGCCACGGCCGCGGCGATCATCGGCGTCATCGCCGTCCTCTTCATGAAGGAGACGGCCCAGCAGCCCCTGGAGGGCTCCCCGCCCTCCGTGGCCACCCCGGAGGAAGCCGCAGAACTGGCCCACGAACAGGCCCAGGAGCCGCGCTTCTGACCCACCCGCACCACGCGTCACTCACCGTAACCGCGGGGCGCCCCATCCGTTGTTCCGTACGAGGCACCGAACGAGTGCCCGAGAACGGAGCAGGGTGTGGCGCCCCGCAGGTATACGCGTGAACTGCTGATCGAAGTCGCTCGCACCTCGACGACCTGGGACGAGGCGGTGAGCCGTTGCGGCGGCGTGCCGACTCGTGACACCAGGCGTCACCTGCGCGGGCGGATGGCGGCGGAGCACATCGACACGTCCCACTTCCCGGACAGCCGGGTCCGTCATGACGAGGAGACCCTGCGCCGTCTGGTGTCGGAGTCGTCCAGCGTGGCAGAGGTCGTACGGCGGCTCGGGATCAGCCCGGTCGGCGGCAACCACGCGCATATCAGCCGCCGCATCAAGGCGCTGGGCCTCGACACAGGGCACTTCGCCCAGACACGGCGGAGACGCGGCACCCGGACCGCCGAGACCGGGCTGGTGCTGGGCTCCCCCGCCGACGGGCGGACGCCGGGTGAACGGCTGCGACGCTGGCTCCTTTCCACGGGCGTCGCGGAGGTGTGTGCGCTGTGCGGCGTGCCTGCCGAATGGAACGGCATGCCGTTACGTCTACAGGTGGATCACGTCAACGGCGACTGGTGGGACAACAGAGCCGACAACCTGCGTCTCCTGTGCCCGAACTGCCATGCCACGACGGACACCTTTCGCGGTCGCCGGCGCGGGGGCGAACAGTCGAGAGGCCCCGTCCCGCGCGCGACGCTGGCCCGTGCGGTGGCGGAGGCGCGCGACATGGGGCACCTGCTGGAAGCGCTCGGCCTTCCCGACAGCGAGGCGGACCGGGCCAGGCTCCGGCGGCGCATCGCCGCGTACGGACTCGACTCGTCCCACTTCACCGGCCGCGGTACCCACAGCGGCGCCTCCCCCGCCAGGCTTTCCACGGAAGTCGTCCTCCGCCGCGAGGAGCCCGGTGGCCCACGGCGAAAAACCGCTCTGCTGCGCAGGGCCCTCGCAGAGATGGGCGTACCCGCCGTCTGCGCGCTCTGCGGCGTCGGTGACACGTGGCGAGGTGAGGGGCTCACCCTGGAGATCGACCACGTCAATGGCGATCGGCACGACAACCGGGCCGAGAACCTCCGTTTCCTCTGCCCCTCCTGCCACAGCCAGACCCCCACATTCAGCAGACTCCCGGCTCCTCGCCCGTCCGATGCCGTCCCCGCGGCGGAAGAGTGCCGAGCCACCACCGGGAAGCCTCCGGCTCGCGCCGTACCGCAGCCACGACAGGTCGAGCGCCCGGAGCACGGGCACGAGGAACTGGCCGCCGCGGTCGCCGCGGCACACGGCTGGGCCGACCTCATGAGGCGACTGGGAGTGCGCGCCAGTACAGGGCGGCGGCGAACGCTCCAGCGCCGCGTCGACGAGCTGGGGCTGGACACATCGCATTTCAAGCAGCGCAGCGCATGGCACACGTACCCGGACGCGGCGATCTCGGACGCGGTGGCCGAGTCGGCGAGTCTGCGCGAAGCGGTCCGGAAGCTGTGCGTACGGATGAGCGTCGGCGCGCTGGCACACATCGAGCGCCGCATCGAGGCTCTGGCAATCGATACGCGTCACTTCACCGACGACACGGGCGAGGCCAGGGCGCTGCCCCTGACCGACGCCCAGCTGACGGAGGCGGCGGGGACCGGCCGCAGTGTGCGGGAGGTGGCACGCCTGCTGGACGTGGCCGACGACACCCGGTCCCGCAAGGCTCTCGGCGAGATGCTGGAACGACTCGGGTTCTTCTGCGAATCCCCCCATGGGAAGACGTCTCGATGCCGCTAAACTGCAGGAGTCTGAAGCGCCTGTACTCCAACTGGTAGAGAGACTAGTCCTAGGAACTAGAGGTTCTCGGTTCGAATCCGAGCAGGCGCACAAGAAAAGTAGGGCCCTTGACCTTCCTTTCGAAGGTCAAGGGCCCTACTTGCCGGACCACGCCCGCGTGTGTTCAGCTCACCAGTTCCCGGATCGCCGGGATGAGGGCGCGGAAGGCCTTGCCGCGGTGGCTGATCTCGTTCTTCTTCGCCGGGGGGAGCTCCGCGCAGGTGAGCGTGGAGTCGTCGGGCTGGAGGATCGGGTCGTAGCCGAAGCCGTGGGTGCCCGCGGGAGCGGTGCGCAGGGTGCCGCGGAGTTGGCCTTCGACGACGCGTTCTGTGCCGTCGGGCAGGGCCAGGGCCGCGGCGCAGGCGAAGTGGGCGGCGCGATGGGGTGCGTCGATGTCGCCGAGCTGGGCGAGGAGCAGGTCGAGGTTGGCCTGGTCGTCGCCGTGGCGGCCGGCCCAGCGGGCCGAGAAGATGCCGGGTGCGCCGCCGAGGACGTCGACGCAGAGGCCCGAGTCGTCGGCGACGGCCGGGTGGCCGGTGGCCTGCGCGAGGGCGTGGGCCTTCAGCAGGGCGTTCTCCGCGAAGGTGACGCCGGTCTCCTTGACGTCGGGGATCTCGGGGTAGGCGTCGGCTCCGACGAGTTCGTGGGTGAGGCCGGCGTCGGCGAGGATGGCGCGGAGTTCGGTGATCTTTCCGGCGTTGCGGGTGGCGAGGATCAGGCGGGTCATGCCGTCCAACCTATCCGGGCGGGCGGAGCGCGCCGCTCCGGGGCGCTCCGCCCGCCGGTGGGCCGGGCAGGCGGCCTCAACGGGCGGCCTCAACGCCAGGACGGACGCACGGCTTTCACCGTGCGTCCGTACCCTGATGGACGTCCGGGGTGTTTCCTTGGTTCCCGCTTTACCTCAGAGCTGCTTTTCGAGCGCCTCGGTCTGGAGGCGCGCGAGGTCGGCGCAGCCGCCGGTGGCGAGGTCGAGGAGGGTGTTCAGTTCCGCGCGGTCGAACGGCTCGGCCTCGGCGGTGCCCTGGATCTCGACGAAGCGGCCGTCGCCGGTGCAGACGACGTTCATGTCGGTCTCGGCGCGGACGTCTTCCTCGTAGCAGAGGTCGAGGAGCGGACCGCCGTCCACGATGCCGACGCTGACGGCGGAGACGGTGCCGGTCAGCGGCTTGCGCCCGGCCTTGACGATCTTCTTGGACTGGGCCCAGGTGACGGCGTCGGCGAGGGCGACATAGGCGCCGGTGATGGCGGCGGTGCGGGTGCCGCCGTCGGCCTGGAGAACGTCGCAGTCGAGCACGATCGTGTTCTCGCCGAGCGCCTTGTAGTCGATGACGGCACGCAGGGAGCGTCCGACGAGGCGGCTGATCTCGTGGGTGCGTCCGCCGATCCTGCCGCGTACGGACTCGCGGTCGCCGCGAGTGTTGGTGGAGCGGGGCAGCATCGAGTATTCGGCGGTGACCCAGCCTTCGCCGCTGCCCTTGCGCCAGCGCGGCACGCCTTCGGTGACGCTCGCGGTGCAGAAGACCTTGGTGTCGCCGAAGGAGATGAGGACGGAGCCCTCGGCGTGCTTGCTCCACCCGCGTTCGATGGTGACGGGGCGGAGCTGTTCGTGGGTTCGGCCGTCGATACGAGACATGACGTCGACCCTATCGGGCCCTTGGGGGCGCTCCCGCCGGCCGGTTCTCGGACGGTCCGGGCCGCGGACGGTCCCGTTCTCTCGGACGGCCCGGATTTTCGTGTCGTCGGACGGTTTGACTTCGTGTCGTCGGACGGTCCGGATTTTCGTGTCGCCGGACGGCCTGACTTCGTGTCGTCGGGCGGACTCGGCGACCGTCGCCGGCAGGGCTTGGGGGCTGTCAGTCCATCATGTCCTCGATGTCGGACGCGATCGGGTCCGCGTCCGTGCCGATGACGACCTGGACGGCCGTGCCCATCTTGACGACCCCGTGGGCGCCTGCGGCCTTGAGGGCGGCGTCGTTCACGAGGGAGGCGTCCTTGACCTCGGTGCGCAGCCGCGTGATGCAGCCTTCGACCTCGACGATGTTGTCGAGTCCGCCGAGCCCGGCGACGATCTTCTCAGCCTTGCTGGCCATGGTTTCTCCCTGTGTGTCCCTGGCGCCTTTGACGTACAGACATATTGGCGTACTGAAGCACCGGCGTACTGACTGGTTCGTCACGGTAACGCACGGTTGGCCCATCTTCGCGGGCGCGTTCCGTCCGGGTGCCGAAAGATGACGACCATCGGCGGACCGCAAGCGTTCCGCAGCTGGTCTACACCATTATGGCGGGGAGGGCACCCATGAGCGGCGACGGGGCGGTGGCGGCCGGGGGCCCCTCCGGTCCGGCCCGCAAATCCTGGTGGAACGTCTTGTTCCAGGGCCTCCAGAAGATGGGCCGCAGCCTCCAGCTGCCGATCGCCGTCCTGCCCGCCGCCGGCATCCTGAACCGCCTCGGCCAGCCGGACGTCTTCGGCGACCAGGGCCTCGGCTGGGACAGCGTCGCCAAGGTCTTCGCCGCGGCGGGCGGCGCGCTGCTCGACTCCTCGCTCGGACTGCCGCTGCTGTTCTGCATCGGCGTGGCGATCGGCATGGCCAAGAAGGCCGACGGCTCGACCGCGCTCGCCGCCGTGACGGGCTTCCTCGCCTACTACGCGGTGCTGCACGCCTTCCCGCTCGACTGCGACGGCGCCTCGAAGTTCACCGGGGCCGGGATCTGGTCCGGCGTGTGCGTGACGCCGGACGGCACGGCTGTGACGCAGGCGGCCTACCAGAATCCGGGTGTCTTCGGCGGCATCGTGATGGGCCTGCTCACCGCCTGGCTGTGGCGCCGTTTCCACCGGGTGAAGCTGGTGGACTGGCTCGGCTTCTTCAACGGGCGCCGGCTGGTGCCGATCATCATGGCGTTCGTCGGGCTGCTGGTCGCCTCGCTCTCGGTCTGGGCGTGGCAGCCGATCGGCGACGGGCTCACCAGCTTCTCGAAGTGGCTGGTGGACGCGGGTGCCTGGGGCGCCGGCATCTTCGGCCTCGCGAACCGCGGGCTGCTGGTGTTCGGGCTGCACCAGTTCCTGAACACGTTCGTCTGGTTCCAGTTCGGGAACTACACCAAACCGGACGGCACGGTCGTGCACGGCGACGTGAACCGCTTCCTGGCGGGCGATCCGAGTGCGGGACAGTTCACCACGGGCTTCTTCCCGATCATGATGTTCGCGCTGCCGGCCGCCGCGCTGGCGATCTACCACTGCGCCAAGCCGCACCGCAGGAAGGCGGTCGGCGGCCTGATGCTCTCGGTGGCGCTGACGTCGTTCGTGACGGGCGTCACGGAGCCGATCGAGTACTCGTTCCTCTTCGTCGCACCGCTGCTGTACGGAATCCACGCGGTGCTGACCGGTGTGTCGATGTTCGTGAGCTGGCAGCTGGGCGCGAAGGACGGCTTCAGCTTCTCCGCGGGGTTGATCGACTACGTCATCAACTGGGGCCTGGCGACCAAGCCGTGGCTGCTGATCCCGATCGGGCTCGTCTTCGGGGCCGTCTACTACGTGGTCTTCCGCGTCCTGATCACGAAGCTGAACCTGCCCACACCGGGCCGGGAGCCGGACGACCCGGACGATCCGGATGCCGGCGAGGAGCAGACCATCGTCGGGGACACCAGGACGTGACCCGAGCGGGCCTCGGGAACGCCAGGCCGGGCGGGCGTCAGGACGGGACAGGACGACGGGGACGACGGGGACGACGGGGCCACCAAGCGCGTGACCGGCGCCGGAAATCGGCCAGTGCCGGGGCGTGAGCGGTACCGGGAAGTGACCGCGCGGTAACCCCGGGTTCCGGTGCTCCCTCGGGCACGCTCACCCCGGTTGACCTGCCGTGGGGCCGCGCTGGTTACGCTTCGGACTAGATCTTTATTCAGCCCATATTCGAGGGTTCCACGTCACACCCGCCCCGTGTTACAACAGGTCTAAACCAGCCAATGGTTTAGACCTGTTTCTTTCACGGGGCGGGTGCACAGCGCGTTCCTTGTGTATGGAGGAAGTTCATGAGTACGGCCACCGCCCCGGCGGCTCCCGCGAAGAAGCGGGGCGCCGGACTGTTCCAGGGGCTCCAGAAGGTGGGCCGCAGCCTCCAGTTGCCGATCGCCGTCCTGCCCGCCGCCGGCATCCTGAACCGCCTCGGCCAGCCGGACGTCTTCGGCGACCAGGGCCTCGGCTGGGACAGCGTCGCCAAGGTCTTCGCGGGCGCGGGCGGCATGCTGCTCGACGCGTCGCTCGGCCTGCCCCTGCTGTTCTGCATCGGTGTCGCCATCGGCTTCGCCAAGAAGTCGGACGGCTCGACGGCGCTGGCCGCGATCGTCGGCTTCTTCACGTACTACGCCGTGATCCACCAGTTCCCGATCAAGGCGGGCATGGGTGGCGCCACCTACATATCCAACGGCCTGCTGGCCGGTGAGTGGCAGAAGGGCGGCGTCGTCACCAACGCGTCCTTCCAGAACCCGGGCGTGCTCGGCGGCATCATCCTCGGTCTGCTGACCGCGGTGATCTGGCAGCGGTTCCACCGCACCAAGCTGGTGGACTGGCTCGGCTTCTTCAACGGGCGCCGCCTCGTCCCGATCATCATGGCGTTCGTCGGCACGGCCCTCGGCGTCGTCGCCGTACTCGGCTGGCAGCCCATCGGTGACGCGATCACCAGCTTCGGCAACTGGATCACCGGCCTCGGCGCCCTCGGCTCCGGCATCTTCGGCCTCGTCAACCGCGGCCTGATCCCGATCGGCATGCACCAGTTCGTCAACACGGTGGCCTGGTTCCAGCTCGGCGACTTCACCAACCACGCGGGCGTCGTCTCGCACGGCGACATCAACCGCTTCCTCGCGGGCGACCACAGCGCCGGACAGTTCACCTCCGGCTTCTTCCCGATCATGATGTTCGGCCTGCCGGCCGCCGCTCTGGCGATGGCGCACACCGCGCGTCCCGAGCGCCGCAAGGTCGTCCTCGGCATGATGCTCTCGCTGGCCGCGACGTCGTTCGTGACCGGTGTCACCGAGCCGATCGAGTTCTCGTTCATGTTCATCGCGCCGCTGCTGTACGCGCTGCACGCGGTGCTGACGGCGATCTCGATGTTCGTCACGTGGGGCCTGGGCGTGCACGACGGATTCACGTTCTCGGCGGGCGTGATCGACTACATCCTCAACTGGAACCTCGCCACGAAACCCTGGCTGATCATCCCGATCGGTCTGGTCTTCGGCGTCATCTACTACGTCGTGTTCCGCTTCGTGATCGTGAAGTTCGACCTCAAGACTCCGGGCCGCGAGCCGGAGGAGGAGATCGAGGACATCACCAAGTAGGGCCGGTAGATCCGGCAGGTCCGGCAGGTCCCGCCCCGCGGGACCCGGGCCCGGCTCAGGGGAGGACAGCCGTCGCAGGAAGACGGCCGCACGAAGGGGGGGGGGGGGGGGGGGGCGCCGGGGCGGGGGGGGCCCGCCCCGACTGGGGCCGCCCCCCGCGCGGGGGGGGGGGGGGCCCCCCCCGCGGGGCGCTGTCAAATGGGGGGCCCGGACCCCGCACGGTGCCGCGTCGGCTCGGCTCAGACGCGGTCCGCCGCGATCAGGAGGTACTGGAAGGAGCCGTCCTTGTACGAGTTGATGAACGCCTCCTCGATTCCGGTGACCAGCGAGGACGTGGCCCGAAGCTCCCAGTAGGGCAGGGTCGCGGCCGTCAGGTCGGTGATGGTCGCCGGGACGAGGCGGTTGTCCGCCATGGCCTTCAGGTACTCACGGCGGGAGTGGATGTTGCACTCGAAGTGCGCGTTGATTTGGGAGACCCACTTCGAGGGCTGGCCGTAACGAGGGTTCCAGCAGCCGGTGATGGTCACATAGCGTCCGCCGGCCCGCAGGAGGCGGGCGTGCTCGGCGAAGAGGTCGTCGAGGTCGACGTACATGCTCGACTCGTTGTTCCACGACGCCGCGGCCAGCCCCTTCTCGAAGGGCGTGTCGAGCATGTTGCAGACGCGGGCGCGGACGTGGTCGTCGATGCCGAGTTCGCGGGCGCGCCGGTTGGCGAAGTCGGCCTGCTTGGCCGACAGGGTGACGCCCTCGGCGCTGCACCCGAACCGCTGGTGGGCCATGACCATCGAACCGCCCCGGCCGCAGCCGGCGTCCACGACCGTGTCGTCCCGTCCCACCGGGCCGAGATGGTCCAGGAGGACTTCGGTCTGCGCGGACTCCAGCCGGTGGAGCTCGGCGATCAGCTTCTTCTCGTACGCGCTGTCCTGCGCGTCCCCGAGGGCGGCATGGTCGATGTCGCCGACACCGTAGTGGTGGTGGTAGAGCCCGTCGACGTCGCCGAGGCGCAGGTTCACGGGCCGGGCCTCCTGGTCCCAGTATCGGGCGATGTCACCCTGGTAGGGCGACGCCTGTCCGGGAACGAACACGGAGGTGCCGGAGGTACCGGTGGTGAGCTCGGTGCTGGTCACAGTGAAGTGCGCTCCTTACCAGAAGTCGGGCAGGCTGTAGCGGTAGGTGTTGGTCCGGTGCCAGTAGTGGTTGCCGTCGACCCAGGCGGCGACTCCCCGCAGGAAGCGCAGCAGGCTCGGGACGGGGCAGGCGGCCGCCAGGGCCGCGGCCTCGGTCTCGAAGGTGTGCATGAGTTCGTTGTGGACCTCGACCGCCTTCAGATAGGCGTCCCGGTCCGAGGCGCCCTCGCGTTCGGCGATCACCACCGGCAGATTCAGATGGCGGCCGGGACTGTCGAGTTCCTTGGTGTACGAGTACAGGTCGTTGACGATGGTGGTGGCGTTGCCGGCGAGCGCGATGACCCGCTGCACGGCGGCCTGGGCGTGCAGGTCGGCGGGGAGTTCGTAGCCGCCGACGGTGTCGGTGATGGTGGGGCAGGGGCGGAAGTTGTTGAACTGGCGCATCGCCAGGTACTCCCACACCTCCGGGACTTCGTCGGTCTGGGCCCACGCCGCCTCGGCGAGATAGCCCAGGTGCAGGCGGGCCATGTCGTGCCGGAAGCGGTCACCCTGCGAGGGGGTGGACTGCCGGGTGAAGTACTCCATGGCGGAGCGGTACGCGCGGCGCGGCGCGTCCGACCCGAGCGACGCCACCCACTCCGGCTCGTACTCCTTCGTCGTGTGCAGCGGGTCGAGAGCCGTGTGCGCCAGCAGCAGCCGGCTGCCGAGCCCGACGGGCGAGCCGCCGTGATCCTCGCAGTAGCAGTCGTCCACCGCGTTCTCGGCGACCATCAGCCGCGTGGCGATCATCAGGTGGTCGACGGTCGGGGCGTCCGGATGGCAGGCGACCATGTAGCGGCCGACGGAGAAGCCGTCGAACTGGTCCTCCCACTCCGGCGGGAACGCCTGGACCTCGTCCACCGCCCACGCCTTGATCCTGCGGCTGACCTCCGCCACCCGCACCGGGTCCGGCTCCGCCACGGGATGGTGGTAGAGACCGGGAACGGGTGTGCCGACGGGCGGCTCCTGCTCCGGTGCGTACTCTGGCGTGTTCTCCAGTGCCTTCTCCGGCGTGTTCTCCGACCGGCGCAGGCGCAGGCCCGAAGTGCCCAGGCCGCTGGGTCCGCGGAGAACCCTTTCCAGGGCGGAGTCCGGTCGCGTCACCGGAGCCGCCGCTCCAGCGCTTCCCTCTCGTACGCGCTCGGCAGCACCTCCCTCACTTCCCTTCCGTACGGGCTCGGCGGGCAGGCCCGCGTCCGCCGGGGTGCCGGGAGCGGCGGTACGGGGCAGGAGGCCGGCCCGTGCGAGGGACCCGGTGGCGGGCAGACTCAACGGCAGTCGGCTCGGCGGCGCGGGACTCGGCACCGAACCCGACGACTCACGGCCCGACGGCGCAGGGCCCGGCGGCGCGGGACTCGGGGGCGGGCTCGGCGACGCGGTGCTCGGCGGCAGAGGGGAAGGCCCGGGATCGGGCATCCATGACTCCTTGGTGGGGTGGGTGGTCCCTTACTGGGCACGGGAGGATCGGAGGCGTCCGCCCCGGCCCGGAAGGACTGGGGCCGGTGGACGGGCCCGCTGCGTTGCCCGGATTTCTTCGGTGGACGGGTGGTCTAGGGTCTTTCGTTCGGATCAGGTCGGATCAGTGAGCGGGGTCCGGTGCTGAGGG